>NZ_CP016908.1:510710-810710 GCF_001931505.1 Pajaroellobacter abortibovis
GGGGGGGGGGGAGGAGAGATGTGTACTTTTCTGCTATGATAACATTCCAGGTGATGGGAGATCCCATGAGTTTGTGAATAAAGAGGATCAGAGGTTGTTCTCGATGAACCGCTGCCTCGAGCAGCGCTTCTGGATTGTACTCGTGGTGAAGGACGGCACACTACCAGCTGGGTGGGATGGTGATAGTCTTTTGAGAGGATCCGGCCGATACTTCCATTCCCGCATACAAGGTCCAGAACAGTCCCATGCACATAGGATGCGATTTCACGTGATCAAACAGGAGCACGGTAAACATCAAGCAGCTGATACCAGTCTATTTGCAGTCTGGATGAAGAGAAACGCGCCGCAACTTTTTTAAAAGCATCTGCGCCGTAAGTGCGAAATTGAGTTCCAGCAAAACTGCATAGTTCGGCAATTTAGCAGGGACAGTCGGGAAAATGCTGATGTGAGTGGTGACTTCCGTAGAGAAAATCTCATAAGTCAACGGATGAAAGGGATCAACGGAGAGGCGTCTTCTGTGCAGATAGACATCACTCGATCTTGCAATGCTTTGTGCCATGTTTGCCCCCATTCTAGCTGATGTTCGACCATCTTCTTAAGAGATTCTCAGTCCCTCAGGAGATGGACGGAAAGGAAGTCACGGAGGAATTCCTGTTCTTGAGATCGGCGTAACTTAGGAAGTCGCTATTTCCATCGATCGAGGCTGCCTCCTGAAAGAGAAAGGAGGGCATCTGCGAGCGAATTGAAAAGCATGCATAGCTTCAGGTAGAAGTTTTCTTTATCCTCCTGATGGAAACTGTGCCGTGTTTCTTTGGAATAATCTCCTGCATTGACAAGATGGATCCGCGCATACCAATGTAAAAATCGTTTTTCATCGAGTTGCATGCGCATAGCATGATAAGCATCTCGGTTGGCGAGATGGACGCTGATCCGCAAGCGATGGAGCATATCGAGAGCCGTTTGACGGTCGAGATGTGCTAGATCGCGAAAGCTTTTTAAGACATGATCTTCATCCCGCGTGTCCAACTGATTGAGTACAGAGAAAAGAGATCGGAATGTGGACATCTCATGCACTTCAACGCCAAATTCGACTCCACCAACATGAAGATAAGTGATGCGGAAATGGAGCCGCTTTTTTTGTTGTTTCCGTTTGGATGCAAATTGATCCTTTCTCGATAGAAAGCACTGCTTGTCGGTCACCATGAACAGATCTAAATCGTAAGACGGATCACCTAATCCATGCTGTGATCGACCCTGCTGCACAAACGAGTTCGTGAGAAGTGAGAGCTGGACGTTGATGGAGAAACTCTGCAAGCGTCTGATGCGTCAGATGATGCTTTGTGAAGAACGTTTCTACATTCTTATTTCCTTCAACGAGCAACTTAGTCCCCAGAGTGGCCAATTCTTCATGTTCTTTTTTGTTTTTCAAATTAATGAATCAATGCACTACGCAAGTGTGAAAATAAAGTCCATGATGAAACATATAGGCGTGATTGGACTTGGGATTATGGGCGCACCTATGGCCCAGCGGCTTCTGGAGCATGGCTCGTTTATACTCCGTATTTTTAAAGAATGAGTACCATTGCTCCTGCGATCGAGCAATCGATTGCACAAGGGATGACAGCACGCGGTATCGATTATCTGGATGCTCCCGTGTCAGGAGGGGATATTCGAGCACAAGCGGGTATCTTAAGTATGATGGTAGGGGGGAAAGTACCTGTGCTCGAGCGCGCGCGTCCTGTCTTGGAAGTGATTGGGCGCCGAATCACGCATTGCAGTCCTCATGGGACAGGACAGGCGACCAAGCTATGCAATCAGATCCTGGTAGGAGGTCGTCTGCTGGCTACCTGCAAAGCGATTTTGTTTGCTCAAGAGCAGGGTCTCGATCCGAATACCGTCATTCGAACGATTGAAGGTGGGACCGGCGATAGCTGACAGTGGAGGCATGTAGGTCCACGCATTATGCGGCGTGATTATGCCCCTGGCTTTACGGTTAAGTTGATGCAGAAGGACTTGGGGCTTGTGCAACAAGAAGCGGACCGCTTACACACTTCCCTTCCGCTTGTCTCGCTGGTGCGAGGGCTCTTTTCCTTATTGAAGGAAGAGGGGAGACAACAGGAGGGGACTCAGAGTCTTTTTAAAGTGCTCGAGCGGCTCTCCTTGGCCGAAAAACAAAAAACTTTGACTTGATAGGCTGGATTGCCATGAGATAATACATTTTTTTTAAGGAGCATGCATGGCGGTTAAGAAAGTGCCTCGCGAGGTGTTAGAAGCTCGAGGTGAGTTGGATGCGACAGTCGTCGCTGTGAAGGTCAAAGATGAGATCGTGGATCTCCATACCCCTATCGATGAGGGGGTGGGGTGTGTGCCGATTCGAGCGAGTGACCCTGAAGGGTTGGAAGTGATTCGGCATTCGAGCGCTCATGTGATGGCAGATGCTGTGCAAAGGCTGTTCCCTGAGACAAAAGTTACTTTTGGTCCTGCGATCGAGGATGGGTTTTATTACGATTTTGAGAGGCCGGATGCCCCTTTTCGCGAGGAAGACTTTGAGGCAATTGAAAGGGCGATGCGGAAAATCATTCAAAAGGATACCCCTTTTCGCCGTGAAGTGATCTCCCGGGAGGCTGCTGTTCGTTATTTCCAGTCCAAGGGGGAGCATTTCAAGGTCGAGCATATTCAGACTCTTCCTGAGGGGGAGGAAATCACCCTGTATCGTCATGGTGGAGATGGAGCGGATGAGTGGGTCGATCTTTGCGCAGGCCCCCACGTCCCCTCAACAGGCTTTCTCAAGGCTATTAAATTGACTCGAGTCGCTGGATCATATTGGCGTGGGGATGAACGAAATCCCCGTCTCCAACGAATTTATGGGACTGCGTTCGATTCGGAAGAAGAGCTTTCCGAATACTTGAAGCGTGTGGAAGAAGCAAAACAGCGGGACCATCGGAAATTAGGGAAAGAGCTCGACCTCTTCTTTTTTGACCCCTTAGCTCCTGCCATGCCGTTTTTTATGCCTAAAGGGGCGTTTGTGTACCATACCCTGATCGAATACATCCGCAGTCTGTACAAAGTGTATGGCTATGAAGAGGTGGTGACCCCTCAGGTGTTCGATCCCGAGCTCTTTCAGAAAAGCGGACACCTCGAGTATTATCGTGAGAATATATATCGCTTGTGGACGGAAGATGGGTGGGGAAATGAGACGGAAAAGGGTCCTCTCTCGCGGAAGGAGATGCATCGCTTATGGGAGAAACGATCGTTTGCGATCAAACCGATGAACTGCCCAGCCCATTGTATGATGTTTCGGGCGCGCATGCGATCCTACCGCGATCTCCCTTGGCGTGTAGCTGATTTCGGAAGACTTCATCGCTATGAGAGAGGGGGGGTGGTTCACGGATTGACCCGCGTAAGGACCCTTTGTCAGGACGATGCGCATATTTTCTGTGCAGAAGAAGATGTCCCTCAAGAAATCACAAAATTTATTCGTCTGCTCGATGAAGTGTATCGAACGTTTAAGTTCGACAATATGCATGTTAAATTGGCTACCCGTCCATTGCAGCGGATTGGAACGGATGAGGAATGGGACCGATCGGAGAGTGCGTTAGAACAGGGGCTTCGGGATTCGGGTCTCCCTTTTGAAATTTCGGAGGGGGAAGGGGCTTTTTATGGCCCTAAGATTGAGTTTCACATTCAGGATGCGCTTAAACGGAGTTGGCAGCTCGGCACTATCCAGTACGATTCCAACCTCCCTAGTCGTTTTGATCTGACCTACGTAGGAGCTGATGGGAAAAAATATCGCCCATTGATGCTCCATCGCGCTGTGCTCGGTTCGATCGAGCGCTTTTATGGGATTTATCTCGAGCATTGTGCGGGTCACTTCCCCGTTTGGCTTGCTCCCAGGCAAGTTTCTGTGTTGACTGTCACCAATCAATCAGACGCCTATGCCCTCGAAGTCGTGCATGCGCTCCGCTCTGCTGGTGTCCGGGTTGATTTGGATTGTACGCCGGACAAGCTGGGAGCAAAAATGCGCCATGCTCTTTTGGCACGCTATCCGTATATAGCGGTTGTGGGGGCAAAAGAGATGGAATCACGTACAGTGATGTTGCGCTCCCGCGCTCACGGGGAGCTCGGAGCTATGGATGTTGCTTCTTTCGTCGATCGGGTTTGTAAGGAAGCTTCCCTTCCAGGCAGTGGGTCCTTTTTAGAAAGAACTGCTTTACAAGGGGGAGATGATACCCATTAAATGGCGTATTCAATGGATCATCGAAAGAAGCGCTCTCGGCGATAGCCTAGAAAGGAAAGCGGAGAGCACGCTGCAATGGTAACAACAGGAGGATTTCAAGATACAATGTCTATGGGCCGCCCCCCTTTCGAACTACAGCAACCTCAACGTACTTTTCAGATTCGCGTTAATCACCGCATTCGGGTCCCAGAAGTTAGAGTCGTTGGAGCTGATGGGACTATGCTCGGTGTTTTTCAGACCGGTGAAGCGATTCGTTTAGCGACTTCTCAGGGCCTTGACTTGGTGGAAGTCAATCCTAAAGCAGACCCTCCTGTTTGCAAAATTCGGGATTTTGGTAAACATAAATATGAGGAGAAGAAAAAGATAGCGGAAGCGAAGCGAAAGCAAACCGTTGTGGAAGTGAAAGAGATCAAATTGAGGCCGAAAACCGATGAACACGATCTCGAAACAAAATTGCGGGCTGCCCGGCGCTTTTTGGAAGCGGGTCATAAGGTTAAGTTCTCGGTGCGGTTCCGAGGGCGTGAAATCACTCACCCCGAAAAGGCGCATGAGCAGATTGACTACATCATCCAGCAGCTTGAAAGCATTGCCAATGTAGAGCTCAAGGCGACGATGGAATTGCGCGCTCTCTCCCTTGTATTGGCGCCTAAGCCTGCTGTGTTTCAAAAGGCGGTTCAGGCGAAGATGATTGCGCAAAAAATCCGACAGGAAGAAGCGTGTATGAAGAAACGCAAAGGTGTTGAGCACGGAGCTGTGACCGAAACCAACAAAGGGGAATTAGAAGAGGCTATTCCAAATAAAGGCATCGATCTTGCTTAGCAGCTCGACGACTGTAGTTGTGCAGCGAGGGGCTTATGCCTATGAATCTATTCTTCTGTTTTCTTTTCCTTTTACTGAGATTGGATGCTTGGGGGGCATGCGCTCATTCTTCTTCCTCTCAGATAGAGCGGGGGGAGTCAGGTGAAAAGAGATGAGTATTTAGTAGCTTTTTTTTGATGGAGTTGAAGATCGAGGGCGCCATCCTGCTGTGGTGACACTCGATGTAGAGGGAAAGCAATTGTGCACGGGGGCTTTGATTGTGGTTGATCGTGTATTAACTTCCCGTTTCTGCCTGTCCAGGACTGTGGAGTTAGTCCTCACTTACCCTCAGGAGCAATCTCGGGGGCTTGGGGATCGAGATCCTCGCGCGATTCATGTTTTTATCGGGGAGGATATGGCGAACGGGAAATATGTTGCTCATGACAAACAGATAGGGGCTCCGGCCCCTTCTTTTATGTGTGGATTGGATGTGACTATGCTCCAATTGGATAGACCTGTAGAGGGGATATCTCCTTTAAAAGTTCTGTGTTCTGAAGTTGCCATCAACCAATGCCTTCGGCAGACAGAGGTTTTGCTCGAGGGAAACGTGGAATTGACGTCAAATTCCTATGAGAGCACATTTGCGTGACGGATGTTCGTGAAGATGAGTTTGGGTTCTAAGGGAGGACTCCTCTTTCTAGAATGGACGGGATTGCTTTAATTGAATTGATCGGGGAAATTGTGGGGATTGCTTCTCGCGTTGAGGGTGGCGAGGAGAGAGATGAAGAGAGCGTACGGTGTACACGGGGGTAGATAAATATCTTGGATGGATCGATAATGCTATCGAGGTCTTTGAATCAAGAGGCTTTGGGGGAAGAAATGCTGAACGAAGTGGGTTCGTCTTCTTCCCCTTCGTTGAAACCGGACGAGAAAAGGGGGAAGCAACAGCCACTCCTTCCTCTCAAGGGGATATGGTTAAAGATATGGGCATGGCTTGTCAGACCCCTACAGATTGTTCTACAGAAATTTGCGTGGTAGAGCCTCAGAGACGGTATTGTTCATGGGTATGTGGGAGGGGCGATCGCTGCCTCCCTCGGTATCATTATTCTCGCAAAGTGCATTTTTCTTCAAGATCTGCATAGCTTACTAACCATGGATTTCCATTTTTCTGAAGAATATGCCCTTTTACGTCAAGCAGTGCGCGATTTTAGTGCGGTTGAGATTGCTCCCTACGCTTCCATGTGGGATCAAGAAGAGCGTTTCCCTCATGAGCTGGTTCCGAAATTGGCCAAAATGGGTCTTTTGGGTATCTGTATCCCTCCGGAATATGGAGGTGTTGGGCTTAATGTGCAGAGTTATGCTTTATGTGTGGAAGAGATTGCCAAGGTCGATGGATCGAGCGCTCTCTTTGTGGCTTCCCACAATGGGCTTGCTGTAGGGCATGTTCTTGCGTTTGGAACCGAAGCACAGAAAGAGCGCTTTCTCCCCAAGGCTGCGAGCGGAGAGTATCTTGCAGCGTGGGCTTTGACGGAGCCTGGGAGTGGGAGTGACGCGGCCGCGCTCACGACTACAGCGAAGTGGGAGGATGGAGCTTGGGTACTTTCTGGGACGAAGATGTTTATTACCCAAGGGTGTGTGTGTGGCTTCTGTGTCGTTCTAGCACGTACAAATCCTCATGTGGCCAAACAAAAGGGGATCACTGCTTTCCTGATAGAGCGTGGGACTCCTGGATTTTATGCGACGAAGCAGCTAAAGAAACTAGGTTGTCGTTCGAGCGATACGGCTGAGCTTGTTCTAGATCGTGTTCGTGTTCCAGATAGCTGTCGATTGGGCGAAGTGGATTGTGGCTTTTCTGATGCGACCCAGATTTTGGCACAAGGCCGTATTTCTATTGCAGCGATGGCGCTTGGCCTCGGGTATGGAGCATTTGAATCTGCTTCGAAGTACGCGTCTCAACGCATTCAATTCGGTAAGCCTATTGGAGATTTTGGAGTGGTGCAATGTATGCTTGCAGAGAGCAAGATCGATCTGGAGGCTAGTCACTTGCTGACTTACCGGGCAGCTTGGCTTGCTGATCAGAAAAGGCCCTGTATGCGTGAGGCATCTATGGCAAAGTTGTTTGCTAGTGAGGCGGCCACTCGTATTTGCCACCGCTCGCTTCAGATTCATGGGGGATATGGTTATAGCTGTGCATTCTCGGTGGAGCGTCATCTCCGTGATGCGAAATTATGTGAGATCGGAGAAGGGACGAGTGAAGTGCAGCGCATGCTGATCGGTCGCCAATACCTCGGTATGGTTCGTCCGACGGGTCAGTAATTTTTACCCTCTTAATCAGTACCAATCATCAAGGATATTGAGCGGAAAAGGAAGGCGTCTCTTTCCTGTCATGTTCGGTATCGATAAGGTCCTTTGCTAACACGTTGACAGAGGTTTACTCTGCCCTGTATACTCTTTGAAGAAAGTGGCAGAAAGTGGCAGAAAGTGGCAAATAGATGTAAAAAAAGGAGTGGTTAGGCCTAAAGTGGGGGGTGGTGTGGTGGAATGTTTCGCGGTCGTTATGAACACACTATGGATGCGAAAGGGCGTACGAGCGTCCCTGCGCGCTATCGAGAGGCCTTGCAGAAAGGAGGAGAACGCTATTTGGTGGTAACCGGTGCGTTTGATGCTTGTCTCAATGTGTATCCATTCCAGGAATGGCTCCTCTTTGAGGAAAAGCTCTCTATGCTTCCTCAGTTCGATCTGGCTGTCATCCGTTTAAAGCGGCTGTACGTTTCCGGGGCGGTAGAATGTGAGATCGATGAGTCCGGTAGGATTTTGATCCCCCCCACCTTGAGGGACCATGCGCGGCTTAGCAAACATGTGCTTTGGGCAGGTAGTGGAAAATATGCTGAATTATGGTCGAAAGAAGGCTGGGAACATCAGGTTGAAGTAGCCGAAGCAGAACGCCAGAAGCTTGGCATCCGTTTGGCAGAACTGGGGCTGTGAGCTGTCGCATGAAAACGGAATTCCTGCATCCATCTCAATCGGTAGCCGTACCAGGATTTCACGAGTCGGTGATGACAGAAGCGGTTGTGCGCTTGCTTTCTCCTCAACAAGGGGGGGTGTATGTCGACGTCACCTTAGGGGGAGGAGGTCATGCAGAAGCTATTTTAAAAGCTGAGAAAAATAATTTTTTGGTTGGATTTGATCGCGATCCTTTTGCTCTTCAGATGGCTAAAGTGCGTCTCGCTCCTTTTTCGGATCGAACGCTATACATCAACGCTTCTTTTGGACAGTGCAGAGAGCAGCTGAAGTGCCATGGAATTGGTCGCGTGCAGGGACTGTGTGCTGATTTAGGGATCAACTCGTCGCAACTGAACGATGCAAAGCGCGGCATGAGTTTTCGGCAGGAGGGGCCTCTCGATATGCGTATGGATCTTAGAGAGGGGCTAACCGCTCGCGAATTGATTCTTCACACCAGTGAAGAAGAATTAGCTTCTCTTCTTTTTCATTATGGAGGGGAGTGGCGTTCTCGGCGGATCGCTTGTCGTATTAAAGAGGCTGTCGAAGAGGATAGGCTTCACACGACATTGGATCTCCGTCGGGCCGTCGTTCGTGCAGTAGGTCCTGCTCGCGTGGGAGGGATCGACCCAGCTACCCGTACCTTTCAAGCATTGCGGATCGCTGTCAATCGCGAGCTCGAAGAATTGGAGACATTGCTCTCGTTGCTCGATCAGATCGTAGGGGAAGGGGGGATTGCAGTCTTTATTTCTTTTCACTCTCTTGAAGACCGGCAGGTCAAATTGGCTTTCAAAAAGCGACCGTGGGAAACCATGACCAAAAAACCGCTGGTCCCTACACAACAAGAGATTCAACGGAATCCACGGGCACGCAGTGCCAAATTGCGTGCTGCACACCATGTTCCTAAGGGTTAAATGCGTACTTCTTATTCTTTTTTGTTTTTATGGACGTTGGCAGTATTTGCAGCAGTTTCTGCGTTTGTTTTTCAGCTATCCATTCGAAGTAAAATCATATCGATAGGCTATGAGCTCGGCAGGACCAAAGCGGAGCAAGAAAAACTGAAAGAGGCGAAGCGCGTTCTGCAGGTGGAAACCGGAAGCTATAGAAATCCCGAACGAATTGATATGATTGCGCGTGGGCTTTTGGGGATGGAGAGCCCCCCACCGGAGAGAATTATCCCTCTTGCGATGCGGGGTAAGGCAGTGGAAGGGGCAAAACTCGCTAGCGAGGAACACGTGCGTTGAAGAACCTAGAGGGTGTTCGTGCTCGGTGGATTCGAGTTCGGATGGGAATTATCTGTGCCATGATGGGAGCAGTGCTTGCCGTGGTAGTCTCTACTGCCTATAAAGTGCAGGTAAAAAATGGCCTAGTGTGGCGTAGAATGGCCGAGAAACAGAGACTGCGTCGCCTCCACATCGAACCCAAGCGAGGGACTATTTTTGATCGTAATGGGGTTGTTCTTGGGATTAGTGTTGAAGTCCCCAGCGTCAGTGTGGATGTGGTGGAGATGCTTCGGGGATTGAGGGAAGGGGGGGATTCAGAGGAAGAGAGCCTTCGCCAAATTTCTGATCAGTTGGCTTCTATCCTTTCTTTAAATCCCGACGAACTCTTTCATAAGCTGTCCGCAAAACCTCGCTTCAGTTGGTTGAAGCGACGCGTCACGAGTGAGGAGCTGGTGGCCATTCGCGAATTGAGCGATCCGAAAAAGAGAGCGAATCCCCTTCGAGGATTATCGATTGAGGGGGAAGGACAGCGCTATTATCCCAATCGCCAATTGGCTGGTCCTCTGTTGGGTTTTGTAGCACCGGATGGGGAAGGGAAAGATGGCATTGAGCTCAGTCTGAATCAAGAGTTGAAAGGGTGTTTGGAAGAGGTCAAGGGGCTTCGTGACCGAGGTGGTAGGCTTTTGCTCTCTGAAGTTGCTTTAAACCAACATGCTTTTCAAGGGCATGACATTTACCTAGCCATTGATCAGGGGATGCAGCATATCGCGGAGAAGGAGTTGGAGGCTGCTCAAAAAACGTATGAAGCCAAATGGGCTGCTCTTGTGATGGTAGAACCACGGACAGGCGAAATCTTAGCGCTGGCTTCAACGCCGGGCTATAATCCCAATGATTACAATTTATCTAGTGTAGAAGTGCGGCGCCATCGCGCTATCACGGATCGATTTGAACCTGGTTCTGTCGTCAAGCCTTTTGTGATGGCGGGTGCGCTCGCAGCAGGAGTCATCCAACCCTATGAGTCGATTTACTGCGAAGAGGGGAGTTACCAGGTAGGCCCTGTGATTTTCCACGATACACATCCTCACGATTGGCTGACCCCCACACAGATCCTCGCGAGGAGCTCGAATATCGGCATTTTAAAAATCGGGATGCAGTGGGGAGAAGCAGGAGTTTATAGCATTCTTCGCAAATTTGGTTTTGGGGAGCTAACCGGGATCACCTTGCCGGGAGAGGTGGCTGGCTCACTTCGCCCGCGCGGTAGGCCCTGGTATGAGATCGAGACTGCTACGGCTTCTTTTGGTCAGGGGATCAGTTCGACGACGATTCAGCTGGCAATGGCCTTCGCGGCACTGGTGAATCGCGGGCGTCTTCTTGAGCCCTTTCTCATTCGTAAGATCGTCGATGCGCAGGGAAAAATTGTGAAAGAAGGGACTACCCGCCTCCGCGCCGAGGTCGTTCCAGAGGATGTCGCTCAAAAGGTGATTCATATGCTCACCTCGGTTACCTCAAGAGGGGGGACGGGGGTCGAAGCTGCTATCCCTGGGTTTCACGTGCCTGGTAAGACAGGCACCGCACAGAAAGCGGACTCCAGTACAGGGAAGTACTCGCTCAATAAGTATACCTCTTCTTTTGTGGGTTCTGTCCCTGAAGAACACGCTCGATTTGTCATTGCTGTGGTGTTGGAGGAACCGATGATGGGTCGCTACGGAGGAAACGTGGCAGGTCCTGTTTTTCGGAGGGTAGCAGAAGCGGGGTTGCGCTATTTGGGGGTAGCCGCAGAAGGGATCTCCACGAGACTTCCTGTTTATCGAAAAAGAGCTGCTGTTGAAGAGGCTGAAGAGGTGTTGGAGAACACACGTGAAGTGCCTCCTTTTGAAGGTCTTTCCGTTTCTCCACAGGCCCTAGCAGATGTGTCCGATGAGAAAGAGTGGATTCAAGTGCCGGATATCCATTTCAAAGGGGCTCGTGAAGCGGTGCAGCGTGTGACGGAAGCGGGTCTTGTTCCTCATCTGGAGGGGGCAGGAAAAGTAGTCTATCAAGAACCCCCTGCAGATACGCTTGTTCTCAAAGGGACAACTGTCTATTTCAAACTAGAGGTCCGATGAGTTTCTCTCCTGATCTGGATTCGCCAACAAAAATGCTTATACCTCGCTTATCAACCCCCTTGTCTCTTGCAAGTCTTGCCCAGCAACTCCCCGGAGGAGCATCGATAATGGGAGAAGGGGCTACATTGCTAGAAGGGGTGCACCATGATTCACGCTTGGTAGAACCAGGCGATCTGTTTGTTGTCAGAAAAGGGATGAGAACGGAAGGCGCTCGTTTTCTTGAACAAGCGCGAGAACGGGGAGCGCGTGGGTTTCTGATGGGTCATGAGTCGTTGTCCCGGTATATGGCTTTTTCCGAATCGCTCCATGTCCCCTTCCCCGCGCTTATCGTGAAGGATGTGTGCCGTGCGATGGCCCATGCGGCGTCCCTTGTATATGATCGCCCTGCAGAACATCTAAAGGTGGTGGGGGTTACTGGAACAAACGGAAAGACAACGACAAGTCATTTGATCAGGCATGCTATCGACCACCTGTGCGGATATTCATGTACGGGGGTCATTGGGACGATCGGCTCATCGCTTGGAGAGAACTTTTGGCCTGCTGTGCATACGACCCCAGAAGCAGATGAGTTGGCTAGACTGATGGCTTGTATGCGGGTGCAAGGGGCTACTTATCTCGCGATGGAGGTCACCTCCATCGGACTTGCATTGGAGCGTGTGTGGGCTATTCCTTTTCGAGTTGCTGCTTTTACCAATTTGACACAAGATCATCTCGATTTTCATCGAGATATGGAAGCCTATGCCGCAGCGAAAGCGAGATTGTTTTGGGACTATGCTCCCGAACAGGCGGTCATCCATATCAATGATCCATTCGGTGCCATATTAGCTCAGCGTGTTTCTTCTCCTGTGGTGCGGGTAAGCTCTTGCTTGCATTTACCTTCCGATCGTGCAGATATTGCTCTACTTTCTTTCAGTGAAAAAACGTACAGTATGGATGTTCAATTAAAGACTCCAGGAGGCACTTTGCGCATGCAACCTAAGTTGCGCGGTAGGCATAATCTGGAAAATATGCTGATCGCTTTAGGGGTTGTGCATGCGCTCGGCTTCGATCTTAAAGAGGTTGCCGAGCTCTTTTCCAAAGAAATCGTAATCCCTGGCAGGCTTGAGCGTTGCGATGAAGATGGTGATGATCTGAGCGTGTTCGTCGATTATGCTCATACCCCGGATGCGCTTTCCCGCGTGTTGGAGAGTCTTTCTGGGCTCGCAGCTGGCCGACTAATCTGTATTTTTGGGTGTGGTGGGGATCGAGACGCAACCAAACGAGCTCAGATGGGGCAAGTGGCTGCAAGATGGTCTCAGTGTGTCCTGATCACCAGTGACAATCCTCGGATGGAGGATCCGCTCGCGATCGCTCGCGAAATCGAGAGAGGGGTGCTGCATGGCCTCTTTTCTCCTGTCGACGAGGATGTATTTGGAAGGGAAGAGGGGCATTACCGCATTGAGCTAGACCGTGCCAAAGCGATTGACTTCGCCATCGCCAAGGCACAGAGCGGGGATGTGATCTTAATTGCGGGAAAAGGGGCGGAGAAAGTGCAGATGATAGGTTATGAATCGCACCCTTTTCATGATGTGCAGCAGGCGCGTCAGGCTTTGGCTCGCCGGAGAGAGAAACGCGGTACTTTGTTGAAGAGGAGAGCCAAAGATGGCCACTGAAATCCCTATCAGTCATGCTGCGTTTTCTGTTTGGAGCGCCCTAGCAGCCACGGGTGGAGTATTGCGATCGGAAAGTGCCAGCGATCGATTTACAGTTGGGATCACGAGCGACAGCAGGCAAGTTCGCCCTGGGAATCTTTTTGTGGCTCTTAAGGGGGAGCGTTACGATGGTCACGATTATGTGGAGGCGGCAGTGCGTGCAGGGGCCTCTTTGGTAATCGTTCAGAGGGAGTACAATGGGTTTTTGGGAGATGCTGATGCCATTGTGGTCGAGGATACCCTTAAAGCATGGGGGGATCTGGCTCGAGCGCATGTACGTGGGTGGAGGCGTTCGCATGCCTGTCGCGTTGAAGAGCCGCGTGTTTGTGTTTTAACAGGAAGCGCTGGAAAAACGACAACCAAAGAGTTCTGTGCCTCTTTTCTTATGACGATCGGTTCTTGCCACTTTTCAAAAGGAAACCTCAACAATCGAATCGGCTTGCCTGCCGTTATATTTGGGCTCGAGCCGTATCATCGGTGGTTGGTGCTCGAAGCTGCTATGAATCAAGTGGGCGAGATCGCAGCGTTGGCCTCTATTGCTGAACCAGATGTCGCTTTGATTACGAATATTGGAGTCGCGCATGCAGCAGGTGTGAGCGGTGGGCGATCAGGAGTGGCGCGTGAAAAAGGGGTACTCTTTGAAGTGCTCAGTCAGAATGGGACCGCCATTGTGAATTGTGATGATGCTGCTGTTTATGGGCAACTCGCTCGCACTCGTGCGAAGCATGTGAGGACGTTTGGACGCATGTATGATGCGGATTATCGCTTGATGGATCACACTCTCCTCGGTGTCCAAGGGGCTCGAGTGCTTTTTGAGCGCCCGCGTTCCTTGGAAGGGAGAGGAGAGCGAGAGCAGATTGAAGTGCACATCCCTCTTCTCAGTGAGGTAGCTGCTCTGGATATGATCGGTGGTCTTGCTGCAGCGGAGGCGACAATAGGGAGAACCATCCCTGTTTCTTTGTTGCATCAAGCGCTTGAACGGACTCTCTTTGCAGCCGGTCGAGGTCTTATTTTTCAACTCGAGCACGAGATGACGTTGATTGATGAATCTTACAATGCCAATCCCAGCAGCATGCAGGCAGCGCTGCACACGCTTAAGAATATGGCTACGCAACGAGGTGGACGTGCGATTGCGATTGTTGGGGAGATGAGAGAGCTCGGATCTCTTGAAGCGTCGGAGCATCTTGCCCTTGGGGATAAGATGGGGGAGTTTTCGATTGATCTGGCCATTGGCTGTGGTGGAGCGATCAATCTCACTTTGGAGCGAGCGGCATCTCACGGAGTTTCCGTTGTTAATGGGAACAGTGTGGAAGAAGCGATCCAAGCGGCTTGCGATCATGTGCAACCGCGCGATGTGGTGCTTGTCAAGGCGTCGCTCAGGGTGAATGCGGCAAGGGTGGTCGCAGCCCTTCGAGAAAGATTTACAAACCCTAGCATAGGAATTCTATGATCTATCAGCTCCTTTATCCGATGCGGCATCAAGCCTCATGGCTCGGTTGGTTGAATGTGCTTCGTTATGTCCCTTTTCGGGTCATTGCAGCGATTATTACAGCGATGTTGTTTTCCTTTTTGCTGTATCCTTGGTTTATTCGGGAGCTGCAGAGAAAACAGATAGGGCAAGTTATCCGGGAAGATGGTCCAATCTCTCATCATGCCAAATCCGGAACCCCTACCATGGGGGGTTCTCTCATTCTCCTTTCCGTGTTGGTTCCTACGATTCTTTGGTCTGATTTGCAGAATCCACTTGTATTGACTACAGCGGCAGTAACGGCTGGATATGGAGTCATCGGTTTTTTAGATGATTATCTCAAGCTCAAATTTGGCAACTCGCGCGGAATCCCAGGTCGGTATAAATTGCTTGGTCAATTCATCGTAGGGGGGATCGCAGTCAGCTATCTCATGCTTGCGAAGGATCATCTGCCTGGAGATTGGTGGGATATCCGAGGGAGGTTATCGGTTCCCTTCATCTCTTTTGCAAAGCACCCCATTAGTTTTTCTTTAGGGATTTATATTCCGTTTGCTGTGCTGGTTGTGGTGGGGACGTCCAACGCAGTGAACTTGACAGATGGTCTGGATGGATTGGCCATTGGCCCGATTATCATCGCATCGGGAACTTACATGATCTGGGCTTATCTCGCTGGAGCTACCTTTGGTATCCCCAATGTATCTCAGCGTTTTGTGGTCGGACGTTACCTTGATATCCCCAGTGTTTCCAGCATCGGTGAACTATCTATCTACTGCGGTGCAGTAGTGGGAGCAGGGATTGGATTCCTCTGGTACAATACCTATCCAGCACAGCTTTTTATGGGAGATGTAGGCTCCTTGGCACTCGGGGGAGGATTAGGGATGTGCGCAGTATTGACCAAGAATGAACTGCTGTCGATCATCCTGGGAGGGATCTTTTTCATTGAAGCTGTGAGCGTTATCGCACAGGTAGTCTCTTTTCAACTCACGGGAAAGCGGGTTTTTTTGATGGCCCCTATTCATCATCATTATGAAAAGAAGGGGTGGCCTGAACCCAAAATCATCGTCCGTTTCTGGATCATTTCGATCTTGCTCGCCTTGGTTAGTCTTTCTAGCTTAAAACTTCGTTAGAAAGATTTGAGCTGTGAAAAATTTAAAGGGCAAACGCGTTATTGTGGTAGGGCTTGGTGCCAGTGGGGTAGCTGCTGCGAAGCTGGCTCTTCGCTCTGGTGCTTCTGTCGTAGGAACCGATGCGCGGGAGGAACAAGCACTGACCCCAGATGTGGTGGCCCTTAAACAACAAGGGGTTAGACTGATAGCAGGTGTGCATGGAAAAGCGAATTTCCAGGGAGCCGATCTGATTGTCCTATCTCCTGGTGTCCCTCTTTTTGCAGAACTCAAATATGCTGTGGATCGAGGTATCCCTCTTCTTGGGGAGACCGAATTTGCAATTCAGGCTTGCGTTCATGGCGCTCCTTTGCTTGCGGTTGGGGGGACCAATGGGAAAAGTACGACGACCTCTTTAATTGGGGAGTTTTTAAAAGCCGAAGGTCTATCTGCTTTTGTGGGAGGAAATTTAGGGGAACCCTTCGCAAACCACACAGAGACTAAGTGGGATGTTATCGTTCTAGAAGTGTCCAGTTTTCAGATGGAACATGTGATTCACTTTCGCCCTTCGGTGGGGGTTCTATTGAATATCACCCCCGATCACCTTGATCGACATGCGAGCTTTGAAGCTTACGTCTTGGCAAAAGGGAATGCGTTTGCTCGCCAGCAACCAGAAGATAGCGCAATTTATCCATATCATGATGTACTCTGTAAGCAGCAAGTTCAACGCGGGCAGGCGAAATTGATTTCGTTTGGGGTTCAGAGTGAAGCGGATGTGCAGGTGCAATCGGATCAGATTGTAGATCAACAATGCGCGGAGAGGTACAGCCGAAAAGAGATTCTTCTTAAAGGGAGCCATAACGCCCTTAATATCGCTGCAGCGATTGCAGCGATCGGTCCCTTTCGCGTGAAGGGCGATACGATTCGTTCTGTCTTGGCTTCTTTTAGTGGTCTCCCACATCGCATGCAGTTCGTTACTGAAGTGGAAGGGGTACGCTATTACAACGATTCGAAAGGGACGAATGTGGGAGCTGCTGTCATGGCGCTTTCAGGCCTTGAGGAAGAAAACGCTATCCTGATTGCAGGAGGATATGAAAAGAAAGGGAGTTATGAGCCTCTTGTCCAAGCGCTAGAGCGGAAAGGAAAAGCTATGGTTGTGTTAGGTCAGGCCGCTGCTGCAATCGAAGCTGCAATCGGAAATCGACTTCCTGTTGTTCGGGTGTCGACTATGGAAGAAGCGGTGGAGATGAGTTTTGAGCTTGCTTCTCCTGGAGATGCAGTTCTGCTTTCCCCCGCTTGTGCGAGTTGGGATATGTTCCCTAACTATCAAAGCCGTGGAGATGCGTTTGTTCAAGCTGTTCTCAAAATTCGAAAAAACAAAAGAAAAGAGTGTTCCTTCTCCCAATAGGCGCGCGCCATCTAGGCTGCTGCTGCTCCCCCCGCTTGATGCTCGTGCAACTCATCCGAAACAGTCTTCTTTTCCGATGGATGCTGCTCTTGCGGCTGCTTTAATTGCATTAATTGGATGTGGCATTGTGATCACCTACAGCGCCTCGGTTGTGGAGGCGACTGTTCGGTTTCACGACCCTCAGTATTTTTTAAAGCGTCATGTCATATACGCTCTCGTCGGTATTGCGTTGATATTCGGTGTGAGTCGGTTCGATTACCATTGGCTCTACAAATGGACGTATCCCATGTTGGTGGGGGACGTGGGGCTGCTGATTCTGTGTATTATCGGATTTGGTCGTACGGCGGGACGTGGCTCTGCGCGCTGGCTGAATGTAGGCCCTATTCATATTCAGCCTACAGAGATTTCGAAGCTCGTGCTTGTCCTATGGCTTGCGTATTCTCTCGCAAAAAAAGCAGAACGCGTCCGCTCTTTTTCAATCGGATTTCTTCCTCACTTGATTGTCGCAGGATTTCTGATCGCTCTTTGTATGAAACAGCCGGATTTCGGGAGTTCTGTGGTGCTCTTGCTCCTCACCTTTACCTTGCTTTTTGTGGCGGGGGCGAAGGTGGGCTACCTATTAGGGGCTTCTCTTCTCGGGGCATGTCTGGGTGTACTCGCAATCCGACTGAAGGACTATCGCTATGAACGTTATTTGGCTTGGATCAATATGCTAGAGCATAAGCGTGATCTCGCTTATCAGCCTTTTCAATCGGTGATGTCCTTCGGTTCCGGTGGATTTTGGGGTTTAGGTTTGGGGCGAGGGTTTCAAACGCTCTACTTACCTGAAGCGCATACCGATTTCGTTGCTGCGATTCTTGGAGAGGAACTCGGTTTTTTAGGGATATTGATTCTGTGCATGACCTATACGCTTGTTGTTGTCAGAGGGGTTCGGATTGCGCTTTTAGCTCCTGATGATTACGGTAGTTACTTAGCGTTCGGCATTGCTACGATGTTTGGTGTGCAGGCTCTTGTCAATCTAGCTGTTGCGCTTGCTCTTCTCCCAACGAAGGGGCTGGCGCTCCCATTTATCAGTTTTGGGGGATCTTCTTTGCTTGTTAACTCAAGTGGAGCAGGCATTCTTTTAAACATTTCAAGACAGATCGTTGATCGAAATCGAAGAGGCACATGAGTCAACGTCTTTGCATTTGGATCGCAGGAGGTGGCACCGGGGGCCACGTCTTTCCCGCTTTGGCGGTGGCCCATGCGCTTTGTCAATTGGCGGATGTACGCATTATCTTTTCAGGGACACCGGGTGGCCTCGAAAATCGATTTGTCCCTGCATGCGGTTATCAGTTGGAACTCTTTCCTATTTTACCCATTCAGGGTAGTCATTTATGGAGGATGATCCGTGCTGTAGCGATTGCTGGGAGGGAGACGGTGCTGTCAGCGAACAGGCTTCGTCGACTAGGACCCGTCCATGCGGTGTTCAGTATGGGGGGGTACAGCGCTGGTCCCGTGGGGCTTGCCGCTGCCATGTTAGGTATCCCTCTCGCTATCTGTGAGGCCAACGCAGTTCTTGGTCTTTCTAACCGTTGGCTGGTTCACTTGGCGTCTCGCATCTATCTTGGTTGGGAGGATACAGCAGCCTCACTTACTTCTATTTCTGATCGTGTACGGATTTCAGGAGTCCCCTTGCGCGCCCAGTTTGAGCTTCAACCCTTGTCTTCTGAGCAGCCTGCTCGCATTTTAGTTGTAGGGGGGAGCCAAGGAGCGGCATATCTCAATCAAACCATTCCGACAGTTCTTGCGCTCGTCGCTCAGCATGTTGAACGTCCGTTTGAAGTGATTCATCAATCGGGGGAAGAAGCGATCGAATCGGTTCGACAGATCTATGTTACCCATGGTTTAAAGCGTGTCCAAGTGGTCTCTTTCCTTCACACAATGTTCGGTGCTCTTCGCGATGCAACCCTTATTATCTCACGTGCAGGTGCATCCACCCTTGCTGAAATCGCAGCGGTGGGGCGCCCTTCCATTTTGATCCCATTCCCCTTTGCAGCAGATAATCATCAGACTCGGAATGCGATGATTATGGAGAAGGCGGGAGGCGCTTTTTGGTTTTCTCAAGCAGAGGCAGAACCGTCTTGTATCGCGGAAAAGATCATTCAGCTTCTCAATCACCCTGACGAATGCATTCGAATGGGGGAGTGCGCTGGTTCTTTGGGGAAGCCAAAGGCTGCATGGTATATTGCGCGTGATCTTCTCGATCTGATCAACACCCGGGATTCGGATCCCTCTTCTCTGATTCCTGCACTTTCTTCATCCTCTTTTGGAATCGAAGTTCCCGCACAGAACTCTTGGATAAGGAAATCGTAAATGTTTCGTGGTCGTGTTCGGCAGATCCATTTCATCGGTGTCGCAGGGATTGGAATGAGCGGTCTTGCAGAGATCTTACACAGGCTCGAATTTGCTGTATCGGGTTCTGATGTCAAGGAGAATGAGGCGACCAAGCATCTAGAGACGCTCGGTGTCAAAGTCTACAAAGGGCATCATGCCGATCATATTGTTGGTGCAGATGTAGTTGTCTATTCGAGCGCGATTGCTCCAAACAATCCAGAGATGATCCATGCGCGTTTATTGCATGTTCCTGTCATCAGTCGCGGAGAGATGCTCGCTGAGCTGATGCGTTTCAAATACACTGTCGTGATTGCTGGATCTCACGGAAAGACTACCACCACTTCGCTTGCTGCTATGGTTTTACACCATGCGGGGTTCGATCCGACTGTGGCAGTAGGTGGAAGGATCAACCCGATCGGTTCGAATGCGTGGGTAGGGGAAGGGGATCTCTTTGTCGCGGAAGCAGATGAGAGCGATGGTTCTTTTCTAAAACTCACCCCCACGATCGCAGTCGTGACGAACATTGATCCAGAACATTTAGATTATTATAAAAGCCACGTGCACATCAAGCAGGCTTTTATCGATTATGTCAATAAAGTCCCTTTCTATGGTCTCGGTGTGCTGTGTTGGGAGCACCCGCATGTCCGTGAGATCCTCCCTTCGATTACACAGCGACATGTGACTTATGGTCTGTCGGGTGAGGCTGACTATTGGGCTAAGCATCTTGTGTTTGATGGAGTGATGTCTTCATTTGATGCCTACTGCCGTCATAAATGGCTTGGAAGATTTCAGGTCCATATGCCAGGAACGCACAATGTTTTGAATGCCTTGGGGGTGATTGCAGTGGCGGATGAACTCGCGATCCCTCTGAACGTGATGCAAGCAGCGATCGCTTCTTTTCATGGAGTGCAACGGAGATTCACGATTGTGGGAGAGCGAACCGTCAAAGAAAGAGAAGGGAAAGTAGGGGATGTCTTGATTGTCGATGATTACGGGCATCATCCCGCTGAAATTGAGGCGACTATCAAGGCAGCCCGATCGGCTTTTAAGAGACGTGTTGTCGTGGCTTTTCAGCCACATCGCTATACGCGCCTTGCTTCTCTTTTCTTCGAATTTGTGGAAGCTTTAGCAGGAGCGGACGTGCTGTTCATTACAGAAGTCTATCCCGCTGGAGAGGCGCCTATCCCTGGGGTTACGGGTGAATCGCTGGCGCATGCGTTGTGTGAGCGATGTTCTCCTCAGTTGGTGCATTATGTTAGGGACAAAAAGCAAATACCTCACCGATTGATGGAACAGATCACTTCGGGAGATTTAGTCATTGCTCTCGGCGCAGGTGACATTAATATGGCTGTTTATGAACTGGATCGCCTCCTAGGCGAACAAACTTTGTGAATGGTGATGAAAGGAACATCTTCTCCTATGGCTGCTGATGGTTCTGTGCGGTGAATGCGATCCAAGTCGATGGATCAGAGAGGGTTAAAAGCGCAAACGAGCAATCAACATGGCAGCCTCTATTAAGGATGAACCTCATCGCCAACAGCTAGCCAAAGCAAAGCGGACCCAAGGAAGTACCAATCGGCGCATTCGGCCGCCTCAATGGTCTGTGGAAGGTGAACACCAAGAAGAAAAGCGTGCGCAAAAAAGGCGAATGGCTCTCAAGGTGGTTTGTGTCTGGTTAGGAACCTTGTTGACATTGGGGGTTGCTCTCTTTGCAGCGTTGTGGGCGCGCCGTTACGTTATGGAAAGCCCTCAATTTGCGGTCGAGACCATTTTGGTTGAGGGGATGCAAGAACGGTCGGTCCAGGAGATCATTCAGTTGGCCGATATCCAGAAAGGGCAGAATATTTTTTCAATAGAACTTGAAGAAATCCGTCAGCGGGTCTTGAAAAATCCTTGGATCACCCGTGTAAAAGCAATCCGAAAATTACCCCATACGATTGTATTAAGTGTGGAAGAGCAGGAAGTGGGAGGAATCGTTGCTCTTGGAGATTGTTACCTGGTCTCGAGACAAGGGAAAGTTTTTAAGAAGCTTGAGCCTGGAGATCCCACCAATCTTCCTGTGATTGTCGGTTTGACGAAAGAGATGTTTGCTGGGGATCGCTTGGGTGCAGAGCAGCTTTTGCGGCGTGCTTTAGATCTGGCCATGGACTATGAGCATGGTCCTCTTGCTCGACGATCGCTTCTTCAACAGATAGACATCTCACCGAATCGGATGTATACATTGATTATAGGAGACCCTCCTATTGCGGTAGCCCTTGGATTTCCACCTTTTCGGAGAAAAATACAGCAAGCAATTCTTGTTTTCGCAGAGCTTGAACGGAGGGGAGCGCGAGCAAAAGCGATTATGCTAGATAATGAGGCCCGTCCTGAAAAAGTGGTAGTTCGATTGCATTAGCGCAGGAATATCCAACATGCAGGTAATAGTAATAATCGATATGGCAAGTTATGGGCTTTGAAAAATACGCAAATCTTAAAAAAAAATATCTTAGTAGTAGCCGGCAGATCCTGATTCGTTTTGGCGTGAAGGGGTATTCTGTGAGTAATTCTTGGACCAAAGGGACAAGGCAAGATGAACGCGCCTGATGCAACTGGAGAGATCGTCGTCGGATTAGATGTAGGGACAACTAAAGTGTGCGCTGTCGTCGGGGAAGTGGTGGAAGATGGGATTACCATTTTAGGGGTTTCGTCGGTTCCTTGCCGGGGTCTTCGAAAAGGGATTGTCTCCAATATTGATTGGACGGTGCGATCGATTCGCGATGCTATCGAGTCTGCGCAGACGATGGCGGGTGTAGAAATCCGGACGGTGTATGCAGGGGTGGCGGGGAGTCATATCCGGGCTCAAATGTCCGATGGTGTTGCTGCCATTGGAGGGGGGGAGGTTACCCGGGTCGATGTGGAGCGTGTGCTTGAAGGAGCCCGTGCTATCCCGATCGATGCGGATCGTCAGATCCTTCATGTATTACCTCGCGAGTTTATCGTTGATACGCAAGATGGTATCCGTGATCCTGTGGGGATGAGTGGCGTTCGGTTGGGCGCTAAAGTGAATCTGATCACAGCTGCGACTACTTGTGTACAGAATGTCGTCCGCTGCGCGGAGCGTTGCGGACTAGCTGTGGCTGATGTGGTGTTGGAAGTGTTAGCCAGTGCGGAGGCCGTTCTTTCTGAGGATGAAAAGGAGATCGGCGCTGCAGTGATCGATATTGGTGGGGGGACTACGGATATTTTGCTGTATGTCGACGGTGGGATCGCACATACGAGCGTCATTCCTGTAGGGGGAATGAATGTAACCAGCGATATTGCAGCTGGTCTTCGGACGCCGATGGCGGAAGCGGACCGTCTCAAACGGCTTTCAGGGTGCGCGCTGGGGCGGATGGTATCGGATGATGAGGAAATTGAAGTGCCTGGCGTGGGGGGACATCCCCCCCGACGTGCGCTGCGCCGAGTTTTGTCGGACATCATTGAGCCTCGGGTGGAGGAGATCCTCGCGGTGATCCGAAAGCGGATTGAGGATACGGGCTTGCTGGAACACCTCTCTGCAGGGGTGGTTCTGACAGGGGGGGCCGTTCTTCTTGAAGGGATGACGGAGTTTGCTGAAGAAATCTTGGGGATGCCCGTTCGAATCGGTTTCCCTACAGGAATCAAAGGGATCACTCAATTGGTGCAAGGGCCTCAGTTTGCTACAGGGACAGGTCTGGTTAAATTTGGGGCACAGGTGATGAGGGATTATATTTGGAGTGAGAGCACTTCGAGGGGGGGGATGAAAGCCCGTGGTGTGCCCCAAATGGGGTCAGAACTCGCAGAAAAAGAGAAGGGTGCAAAATATGGCTTTTGGGAGTGGCTCAAGGCTGCGTTTTAGTGATTTGATGATTCAAAATGAGATTTTATGTCGCCAATAGGAAAGCAAAGTGCTTTATTTTACGTAAATGTGTTTGCGAGAAGGAGAGAGGAACTTCAGATTGTAAAAAAAGTTGTTTAAATCAAAAAGCGCATAGGATAAGAGGGACTATCATCTGTTGATGATTTGATTTAGATATTATTAAATTAAAAAGAACCCTTTTGAAACATTGAAGGGATGATAATTCGGAACTTGTAACCATTGGCAATGGGTTTTTTGGTAAGAGGCGACCGAAAATCACATGGATAAATAAAATAATGAATTAACCTTGTGGAAAGATCCCGGGAGGCACGTAATGAGTTTTTCCATTGAGTTCGCTGATGATACGCAAGAATATCAGGCGCGAATTAAAGTTGTAGGCATAGGTGGTGCTGGTGGAAACGCCATCAATACAATGATTAGCGATGGCCTTGAAGGCTCGGAATTCGTTGCTGTCAATACAGATTTGCAGGCTCTGAATTCAAATGCGGCTGCAGTCAAGCTCAATATTGGAAGCGCTCTGACGCGGGGTCTCGGAGCGGGTGCCGATCCGGAGCGCGGGCGCAAAGCTGCACTGGAAGATGTCCAGCGGATTAAGGAGGCTTTAAGTGGTGCAGATATGGTTTTTGTCACCTCAGGGATGGGAGGTGGAACGGGCACCGGAGCAGCTCCTGTAGTCGCGCAGTTAGCGCGTGAAGAAGGTGCCCTTACAGTAGGAGTTGTCACCAAGCCCTTCGCCTTTGAAGGGCGTCAGCGCCGTCGTCGAGCGGAGCTTGGTCTCGTTGCGCTCTCTGAACATGTGGATGCGCTGATTGTCATTCCAAATGACAAACTAATCTCACCGGAAGACGAAGAACTGACCTTTCTCGAGGCATGCCGCAAGGCAGATGAAGTGCTTTATCAAGCTGTTAAGGGTATCAGTGATCTGATCACTCAAAACGGTATCGTAAATGTCGATTTTGCAGATGTTCGAACAGTTATGAGCAATATGGGCCGTTCTTTGATGGGGACTGGCATTGCCAAAGGGCAAAATAGAGCGCGTATCGCAGCAGAGATGGCAGTTTCTTCTCCTCTTCTGGATGATGTCTCTGTAGAAGGGGCGATGGGGGTGTTGATCAATGTAATAGGGGGTGTTGATCTCAAGATGAAAGAAATCCAGGAAGCGGCTTCGTTGGTCCAAGAGCGGGCTCACGAAGAAGCCAATATTATCTTCGGAGCGAGCATCGATGAATCGTTGAGCGACAGCATGAAAGTTACTGTCATTGCCACCGGATTCGATATGAATGAGATCTCTTCTGCTTTGGAAGAATCTACGCCTAGATTCGGTATGGCCTCGACCTCCTCTGCGCTGAATGGCCATCGGATGAGTACGATGAATGTTCCCTATGGGCGCGTCGGTAGAGGTCCTGCCTCGGTCGATATCGCAACGGCGAGTTCTGCGCCGCCATCTCGCCGCTTCCATCAGGGGACGGATGCTCGCATGCGGGGAGAGCCTTCTTCATCATCCCCTCGGGTAACTCTGCCTGAGCGATCGGTTGCCCCTTCATCGACTGCTTTTCCGTTGCCTGGTGAGCATGATTGGGATGTTCCTGCATTTCAACGCAAGCAGCACTGAAAGCCTGTTTAAGAATGCTTTCAACAATAGATAATCGGGGTTCCGAGCATTTGGGCTTCGCGTAGCACGGTAGAGAGCCCTTCCTGCTGAGAGGCGTAGAGTAGAGCCTGTGAAGCTCCTATCCATGCTAGTGCTTCGCGCCTCCCGATTTTCCCAGTGAAGTAGGTATTGATCTGGAGGCGTTTGGCCATCGATTCGAGCCGTTTTCGTTCAGGACCATCCCCTATGATCGTGAGGAGATTTCCCTTCTCAGGATGAGAGGGGAGAGCAGAGGTGTAGGTGATAGTTCTATCCAATCGTTTGCTGGGGATGAGTCGCCCGACAGCGGTGTAGACTTTCCAACCTTGGAGTTGGCGTCGACGGTGCAGGATCTGCTGTTGTACGTTGGGGAGTTCCAGAGATGGAGGGGTGATGGTCGATCCGTGCTCTAGAAGCCGTGCGAGATAGGGGGGGAGGGAGTCAAGCAATTGCTCTCGGAGTTTTACGGAGACAAATCGCCAGCAGAGTGCTCGACCGAGAAGTCGACGGACAAGCCATACGCGCATGGGGATGGGAAGCGAGCAGAGCAGCCGAACATCGGCTCCGTGGGAGACGAGTTCCAAAGGAGAAGGGATTATAAAACCGATCGGCCACCCACAGGGCAACGCCCAATGTGCAATAATTCGATGGGGGGAGTGATATTTCAATGCCCGCCGCACGCGTTGCATCCAAGCGATCGCATCGACGGTATACCATGGAAAGGCTTGCAGCCGGATGGAGGCTCCCGGCCATCCAAATGCGTTACCCCCGCCCAGTGCAAGCACACGGATGCCATCGTCAGCTTGCTTGATCTCCTGCAGAGGCGAAAAGACCGTGATACAATGCCCCTTTCTCGCTAGCTCTTTCGCTTCCGCCCGTATAAAATGACCGCTGGGATCATCTTCGTGACAGGGATAGCTGGTTGTGATCAACGCGATGCGCATGAATGCCCCTATTGAGAAGGATAGAAATGAACGAAAAGAAAGAGAAACTCTAGACGAGTTGCAAGTCACACGCTATCTCTTTTCGCTATGCTGGGTGTCAGGCCTAATGCCTGGATTGAATTTGATTATACCTTAACGGATGAACGAGGAGAGCCCCTCAATTTGGAGGAAGTGGAGTATTGTGAAGGTGCTGTTCACTATGTCCACGGGTATGGGATGTTGCCTCCAGGGTTAGAAGCTGCTCTTATAGGCATGAACGTCGACGAAAAAAGGGATGTTTTTCTCTCTGCAGAGGAAGGATTTGGAGAATATGCCCCTGACCTTGTATTTTTGATTGATCAGGAGGAGCTCCCTGCTTCTATCGAGAAGATCCAAATGGGTGATGCGCTCATGGCGGAGGATCAAAAAGGGGAAAAGCTGGAGCTGAGGATTATGGAGGTACATCCAACCCATCTTGTAGTGAATGCCAACCATCCCCTTGCAGGGCAGGCATTGCGTTATCACATTACCTTACGTGCGATTCGCCCTGCCACAGAGGATGAGATTGTGCAAGCTGCTCAATTCTTTGATGAGATGGAAGACTATTTAAAAAATGACTCTGGAAAGTCTCCAACAGAAGCGCCGCATTACTCTCTTTTGTCTATTCGTCTTAAAAAAGATAGAAATGAGCCCCATTAGATTTGTAAAAAGAGCTCTGGCCTTCTTGCCTTCTTTGGGTAAGATCGATAAGGAATACCTATGACTGTTGAAAAGCATTTCTTTTTCCCACCTATGGATTGGGATCTACGCATTCTTGAGCGTCGTTTGCGCGTCAGCAAGATCTCGCTGCAAGATATTCAGAAGTATGTTGATGCGTTGCCTGACGTAGCGCATCAAGCGGCCCCCATCCCCCTTGTACAGCCGGGTATGGAACCAGATGAAGAAGAAGACGTGGAGGGGTAAAGCGTGAGCGAAACAAAGCAGAATTCATCTTCCGCATTATCGGAGGAAAAGTTTCCTCAAGTTGATTTTGCTACATTGATTCTCTCGCTTAGCCACTCTGCGCTTGTTCATCTAGGTCAAGCTCCAGATCCTGAGACCAATCAGGTCGAAAAACAGATTCCGCTTGCACGCCAGACAATCGATGTGTTGGCCGTCCTTCAGGAAAAAACAAAAGGGAATCTAACTGGTGATGAAGAGAGGTTGCTCGAGCAGCTCCTTTTTGATTTAAGGATGCGTATTGTAGAGTTAGAGAAAAGTGAACGGGGTCGAATATGACTCCTGTCCCCTTTGATGGTACCCACTTGTTGACATTGCGCTTGCTGAGGAAGTTTAAAATACAGCTTTCGTTTGCCGTAGGGGTTTTTCTGTTCTGTGCAGGAGGGGGGATTGGTTGTTGGAAAAAACCGGTGGAACAGCACGATGAGTTTGTAGATAGAGTTTCCCCGCCTCCATCCCCCACCTCTTTCCTTCTGTCTGATCACGCAGTGGCTTCTGGCTCAACGGAAGGTCAGTGCACTGTCAATTTTGTTCCTATTGTCCGTCGTGCGGATGTGAGTGTGGTGACGATCTATACAGAAGGAGAGGAAAAAGAGCCGCTTCCTCTTTTTTTCCCGTATCGGATTCCCCGTCGTCCGCTCAAAGGGCTGGGGAGTGGGTTCGTCCTCGAGAGAAAAGGGCTCATTCTCACGAACAATCACGTGATTGAAGGGGCGGATGACATTTGGGTGACCCTCTCGGATAAAATTTCTGATGGCTTCAAAATTCCTGCAAAAGTGGTTGGTCGAGATCCAGAAACAGACATTGCAGTGATCCGGATTACAGCGAACGATCTCACTCCTGTTGAATTAGGTGATTCCGATCTTGTTGAGCCTGGAGAGTGGGTTGTCGCGATTGGAAACCCTTTTGGCCTTTCTCACACAGTGAGTGTAGGTATTGTTAGCGCAGTGGGAAGAACGGGGACGGATATCTCCCTTGATTCTGGCTATTATAACTTCATTCAGACGGATGCAGCGATCAATCCAGGGAATTCCGGTGGCCCCCTCTACAACCTGAGTGGTCAAGTCGTTGGAATCAATACCGCTATCCGCGGAGGTGGTGCTCAGGGGATTGGTTTTGTGATTCCGATCAATATGGTCAAACAGCTTCTTCCCATGCTGTTGCGGGATGGATACGTGACGCGCAGTGAGCTAGGCATTTGGGTTATTGAAGCGCAGAAATTAAATCCAGAAGACCGCAAAGAACTCAATCTCGTTGATAGTAAGGCGATTGTGGTAGGGAGTGTCTCCCCTTCCGGCCCTGCGGATAAAGGAGGGGTGATGCCGGGGGATGTGATTCTCAAATTTGATGGAGTATCCATCAAAAACGAATCTCACCTGCAGTGGCTAGCCAGCACTGCAGGAGTTGGAAAAACAGTGACTTTACATGTTTCTCGAAAGGGTAAAACTTTCGATTTGCAAGTTACCTTGGGGCAGATGAACAAAGGAAAACGGAGAATATTTCGAGGGTAGGGAATCCCCAGAGATCCATTTTTGATTGCAGGCTGCCTGTCGTCCTTCAAGTGCTACGCTATGAATCGCGTCGAGCCTCGAAGGGAGCTGTCTGCGCTTTTCCTTCATCATCTAAACCGAGCAGCTGCTCTACTTTCTTTTGAGCTGCATCCAGTTTTTGTTGGGAAACTTGGGTTAACGAGATCCCCTCTTCAAATAATCGCAGTGAGTCTTCGAGAGGCAGATCGCCTCGCTCAAGCGATTGCACGATCTCCGTGAGACGTTTAACGGTGTCTTCAAAAGAGAGTGGATCGGTTGTGGAAGTGTCTGAGGGATTAGGGTTCGTGGCCATGGTGTTCTCCTAATGTAAAGTGCATTGACTCATGCGAATCAGCGTTTCTTCTAATATTATGTAAGGAGGGCGTTTTGAGCTTTTGAGTGCTATATCAGTTTCTGCAAGAAGAGAAAGCCATTCTATTAAGACTTTAGGATATAAGCTTTGAGATTGTTCTAGCAGCTCGCGCGTGCGTGAAGGGGGAAAAATGCCTACTTTTCGCCCTATTGTTTCTAACGAGGAATGTTGGTTGGAGTGAGCTATCGCTTGGAGTCGCAACAATTGGCGGACAGACCAGGAGAGCAACCCGAGCAGAGGGAGTCCTCGGTCGCGCGGATCGTAGACATCCTTTAAAATCGAAAGCGCTTGAGTGAGATGGAAGCTTCGGATCGCGTTGACGATCGCCCAAACTTCTGTCGTACGGGTTCGTGTGATGCAGGTGCGCACGTCTTGTTCAGTGATGGTCGCTTGCTCTTGAGCATAGAGAGAGAGGCGTTCAATTGCATCATTGACGCACCTCAAATCAGGTCCTACGAGTTCTGAAATCAGTTCAGCGACTCCTGCACTCAATGGATTGCCTCGCTTTTTAAACTGCTGGCAAATCCAGATTGGTAATGTTCGTGGATTGAGGGCGTTGCAGGAAAAGAAATATCCTTTTTTCTTAGCAATGCCTGATAATTTGCGGCGTCCATCTAGTGCGCCAGCCGTCATAATTAGGCAGGTGGTGACGATGGGCGCTTCTAAGTAGGCTGCAAGCGTATCGAGCGGGGAAGAGGCTTTAGGGGAGTCCGCATTGGAAGAGGAGGCCTCCCATCGATCAATATGATGGACTAATACCAAGCGGTGTGAATTCAACATCGGGACCATGCGTGCTGAATTCAAGACACGATCGATCGATGTTTCGCCTGCTGTGAAATGCTCTTCATCGAAGCTAGACTCGGAAGTGTGAAAAAGGGCCTGTCGTACTTGTGCTATGAGCTGATCGGACAGAAACATTTCCTCCCCCACAAGCAGATAGGTGGGAAGAATGGTTCCACTTTTGATGGTTGTCATCGCTGCTTCAATATCAGACACGCTGTAAAGACTCCTTAGCGGCCACTTTCGCCGACGAGGTGGTGGAATGTTAATGAAAGTGACGAGCCTCTCTCCCGTTGGTGCAAACGGATCGTTTACCTGATCAATCTATCAGAACGAGTAAGAAAGAAAAAAAACACACCTGCTAAACGATCAAATCATTCCAACTAAACTATGTTACTATGGAACTGTGCAAAATGAGAGCAAAATCGAGAACTGGACAAGTAAAAAAATAGGGGAAAAACTTACTCGATTCGAACATCCGAGCCTTCCACTGCAAGAGGGAAAGAATGGTACTGCTGTAGTCATCGGTAATCTAGATGGCATTCATCTTGGTCATCAGAAGGTGATTCAGGAGGCTATCAGTACTGCTGCTGTATCTGGCCTTGAGCCAGTTGTCCTTACCTTTGATCCTCATCCCAATCAGGTCTTGAAGCGCCCTGTACCCCCTCTTTTGACTTCTCTTTCTCGCCGTATTGAACTTCTCTTTCGCTGTGCACTTTGCCGGATCTATCTTTGCTCTGTCGATACTGACTTTGTTTCGTGGGAGCCCGATTATTTTGTGGAGCAATTGCTTGTCAAGCAATTGAATGCTCGTCTCGTTGTAGTTGGGGAGGATTTTCAGTTTGGTAGACAGCGCAGTGGTAATGTGCAAACGTTGCTTTCTCTTGGATTGCGTTATCGGTTTGAAACAAAAACAGTGGCTCCGGTTTTAAAAGGTCATCAAGTGGTTTCGAGTACCTGGATTCGACAGTTGATTCAGCAAGGGGATGTAAGGCAGGCTGCAAGTCTTCTGACAAGGCTACACGCTTTTACGGGCGTTGTTGTTCCTGGGGCTGGGTTAGGTCAAAAGATAGGATTTCGCACGGCGAATTTAACCAACATTCAGGAATTGATCCCTCCCCATGGTGTTTATGCAGTTCGGGTGGAACGGAGAACGGGAGGAGAATTTGTAGCGTTGGCTGATGGGGTTATGAACATCGGGACTCGCCCCACGCTTCATCAACAGGGGGATGGCACTGTGGAAGTCCATCTGTTTGAAACCGATCAAAACCTGTATGGAGTTTCTCTGCGCGTCCACTTGCTTGCTTACCTTCGGCCTGAGCGTCGTTTCCCTACTGTATCTATACTGCAAGAGCAGATCGCTGCAGATGTAGAAGAGGCTCGGCGCATTGTGCAGGGACGTTGCTTTTGGATTTCAGGAGATGGCTATCATGCCTAATGAAAAAGACGATCCTATGCGACTTTGCGCTTGTGATTTCTCTCAGCGCGCTCACGCTCTCTTCTCAGAAGTCGTGGGGCAGGGGCTTTATCGTGCCGAGAAACGAGAAGAGCCTGTGCCGATCACTGCGAACCCGGAGCCCAATGAGGTGGGTGAACCTCTCCCTACCGTTACGCTGGCTTGCATCTATGCAGCTCAAGGTCAAGTACATCAAGCGATCGAGATGCTTCACATCATTCTTAAGAAAGATCCTGATCATCTAGCCGCACAGACTTGTCTCAGTGAGCTCAAAGCAAAGCAAGCATTATCGTCTCCTGCCCCTTCTGCTCTGCGTGCGGATGCGTATGGAGAAGAAGAGGATAGGAGCAGTCGGTGTATTGCTGTCCCTGTCACCCCTACAGCTATTTTTGTCCGATGGGAGATTGCACAAACGACCCTGACTTTGTTAAAGGGCTGTTGTCCTCAAGGTACATTGACGCTCTTCTTTCTTCTTGTAATCCCTACATGGCAAGGCTCACAACTGTATCCTGGAAAACGGAGACTCTCTTGGACAGTCAAGGGGGATTATCTGTTCCAGCAATTGCCACAAAAAGCAATTGTGCGTGTAGTGGTTGGATGGGACTACCGGGGTTCTTTCCTTTCCATTGCGCATTTCCCTCTTTTGATCCGTTCAGGGGAAGGAAACCCGTGCTCTCGGATCCCTTCTTTCTTGCATGGGTACACCTTTAAGCAACTTGGAAAGGCTTTGTTTGGGGTCCGAAGAAGAATAGGTGATCCATTAGACTTTAAGACGATAGAAGCCACATGCAATGTGGAATGTCGAGTTGCCTTGCTCTTCTTATTCGTCTCTAAAGAAATAAAAGATAGGATGCGTGAAAATCAGGAGACTCAATATTGGACATGAAGCTGGATGCTTTCCATTCTGTTTGTAAGCGAGCAAAGGCCCAAAGAGGGGTTGTGATTGTTGGCGTTTGTAATGTGACTCCGGATTCTTACAGTGATGGGGGTGAATTTCTTCATGTGGAACAAGCTCAGAAGCGGGTCGATGTGCTTATTCAGGAAGGGGCGGACATCGTGGAAATTGGGGCGGATAGTTCTCGCCCCGGATCAGAAGAAGTCTCTGCTTCCGTGCAGTTGGAGCGGCTGGCGCATGTCGTCCGGTATGCTGTTTCTAAAATAGCTGTGTCTATTGATACGATGCATCCTAATGTCGCCGATTTTTGCTTGCGAGAAGGTGCGCTTGCGGTCAATGATGTGTCCTGTTTGGCTAGACCTGCACTTGCAGATGTGGTTGTACAGCATCACGCTTGTCTGATGTTGGTACATGCTCGTGGAAGTCAGGCCGATATGAAAGGGTTCAGTCAGTATGAAGAATCAGCCTATGGAGACATTGTTCGTGAGGTTCTTGAGGAGTGGGAAAGTGCAGCAAAAGTAGCGCAAGGGAGAGGTCTTCGTCGAGACGCGCTGGTGATGGATCCAGGTTTTGGATTTGCCAAGAGCGCTCAGCATAGCATGACTCTTCTTAAGCGGCTGGATAGACTCACATCTTGTCTCGATGTGCCTGTGTTGATAGGAGCAAGTCGGAAGTCTTTTTTGACGCTTGTGGATGAAGGGGCAACCCCTCGAGAACGGCTAGGTGCTTCTCTTGCAGCGGCCTGGATAGGGATTCAAAAAGGTGCGGCGTTGGTTCGAGTTCATGATGTGCGAGATACCAAACAAGCAATTGATCTGATGGGACTTATGAGAGAATGATGATCGAAGGGCTTATTCACCTTTTTTCGAAGCGTCCTCTCAAGGATGTGGTGGTTGATGGCATTGACATAGGGATTGTGTCGTATGCAATTTATCGTGTGCTGTTAGTTCTTCGAGGGACTAAAGCCATCCAGATGGGGATGGGGCTTGGGGTTCTCTTGCTGCTGTATGTGGTTGCTAAGGGTGTTGGTCTCATCACGCTTTTTTATCTCCTGTCCGCTCTCCTCTCTTCGATGATTTTGATCGTGGTGGTTGTCTTTCAAAACGACATTCGACGCGGTCTTATGCGCATCGGATCCCACGCTTCTTTGGGACGCATTTCTCAGCAGCAAGAGTCTCGGGTTGTGGAAGAGGTCGTCGCTGCAGCGACGGAACTCGCGCGGCATGGGATCGGTGCGATCATCTGTTTTGAACAGGATGCGCAACTGGATGAATTTGTGGTGGGTCAAGGGATGGAGATCGATGCGATTGTGCAGCGGGAATTGCTCGTGAGCCTTTTTATTCCAGAGGGAATGAATAAATTGCACGATGGTGCCGTGGTGATTCGCAACCTTCGGATTGCCAAAGCGGGTGTTTTTTTCCCTATTCCTGAAGCCAAAGGGATCGAGCAATCACTCGGATCTCGGCATCGGGCTGCCCTTGGAATTACTGAAGAGACAGATGCAATGGTGGTTGTAGTCTCTGAAGAACGCGGTTCGATTAGTTTATGCTTCAATGGTAATATCGGTCCTCATCTCGATGGGGACATGCTTCGCGAAGCATTGCTAAGCCTTTTGGGTCTGAGGAGTCGAAAGAAACCGATCCAGCTCTTAAAGGAACATCCTGCTGTCCAACCGATCATTCGGAGGTTTCATTCCGTTTTTGATGTGTGCTCAAGGAGCAATGAATAACAATCGTTTCCAACCCATCAGGAGTAGTCTGAGGGTTCTTTTTATCGAAGATATCCGTTTAAAACTATTTTCATTGGCGGTTGCTCTTTTCCTGTATTCTTTTAGCCATAGCTCTCAAGACGGTCAGCGTTCTGTTGCTGTTAATTTAATAGTGATGCTCCCTCCTGAGCATATTAACAAAGTGTTGGTCAGCCCCATCCCTCCTCATGTGAGGTTGACGTTGCGTGGCCCGCGCGTGTTGCTCGATGAACTTGAAAATCGGGATCTTGGGAGTATCCAAGTGCGCCTTCAAGGGATGGAGGATAGTCGCATCGTGCTCGATCCTCAATGGGCGAAAGTTCCTCCAGGCATTCGGGTAGAACAGATCGATCCTCCCATCCTCGATCTCAAATGGGAGGATATTGTCTCTTTCGAAATCCCTGTCTATGCAAGTGTAGTTGGGAATCCTCTTCCTGGCCTTGTCATCAAAGAGGAGCCTTCGCTCGAGCCCCCTAGGGTCTGTGTCCGTGGTCCTCAGAGCGAAGTTGCTCGGATTCAGAGAGCGCGGGTAGAACCTATTGATTTGGATGGTCTGGATGAAGGGGAACATTCGGTATCCCTTGCTGTTTTTCATCCCTCGGGGCGTTTGGTCTTCGAGCCTTCCAATGTAGTTGCTCGCATCGAAATTGTCCCAAATTTGGTTGAAAAGATATTCAAAGAAGTCCAGGTAGCAGTGTTAGGAGGACATAAAATCAAGCTCTTCCCTCCAGCAGTTGACGTGCACCTCCGTTGTCCTCCTTCGATAGCGCAGGCTCTTAAACCAGAGCATGTGGTGCCGCGGATTGCCCTCTCCTCGGGAGCGAATGGGACTAACGAGACCAGACCCGTCCTGGTCGATGTGGTTCTCTGCAATGCACGAGTCATACCTCCTGAGGTAATGGTACGCTAGTCGAGGAAAAGAGAGAACTTCGATTTACTCTTTCCGTGGAATCCACGCTCTCCCTTTCTGGAAAGGGGTTGCTTCATGGAAGCCTTTTTTTTAGCTATAAATCAGCCATATGAGGAGGAGGAGAAGGATTGAAGATAATTTTTGAGTTGAGGAGGGCTCATAGCCTGGGGGAGATGAATGGATGGACGGTCTTTTGTGATCATTAACGTTTCCAGTGGTTTCAAAGAGGCCTAGAAGTCTTCTGAAAGGACGTAGCCATCTTGGTGGGCGTCAGTAGGATAGAATCAGGCTAACGTTGATATCTTCACTTGTTTTGTAGTTGTGTGGTGCAGGAAGAAACGCGGGATAGGATCGATCGTTAGTTCAAGAGAGACAACTGAGAGAGAAGATTCCATTCCTGAATTTAATATGCTGGGTTGGAAACCTTAACCTCGCAAAGCAAGTCTTTTTAGTTGAGGTGAGCCCTGCGATATCTAATTAATATCGGTTGACAAGCCCTGCGTGCTTAATTCCAATTCTTCAAGAGAATTAGAATATGAAGGTTGAAGAGGAGCAACGATGGTGCGTGCGTTGACTCTCAATTTTTTTAATGTAAGGAAGCCTGGTAATTTCGTCCAATCTCTAATATCAAAATCTGTATTGAGATTTAGTTCTTCAAGATGATGAAAATGTAGAAATTCAGATAGAATGTCGAGAGGTCTAGAAATGCTAATGGAATCACCGGTAAATACTTTTAGTCCCTCCCATTTGATTGAGAATAAGAAAAATTTATACAATTAGCCTGAGTCGATTTGTACATCTACTTCATTAATCGATTTGGTAAAGAAGGAAAATGGCGTAAAATTTTTGAGATCTTGCCAAGATGCGAAACAGCTTGCACATGAGCTAGTGAGTCAGCCGTTCCTAAATTGGCTCGAGGGCTTTGTGGGGGATGAATTCTGAGATTTAAATTTTTAATGGCTATGGTGTGGCTTTGCGCGAGTTCCTTCTAATCTCTTAGTTCTATGTTTGAAGGGAGCATAATGTCAATAGGAAGTCGTTGCCCACGTATCTCCCTCATTGGGTTGTCGGAAGTATCGATAAATAGTTCTCCTCGTTGGAAAATAGTATGAGGCTTATTTCGCTCCCTAAATTTCCTATCTAGCCATAGATAAATCCTGCTTTTATGAGGACATTTGCTAGCTTGAGGATCCCTTTTGCTCCTTGTTCGTGATAGAACTTTTGAATGGGATGTACCCACTAGTTTGCGTCCTGTCGAATTATGTTCTGACTTGAGAGCGCAATCCATGCATCGACAGATTGATATGTGCTTGAGCTGAATTCTTGTTGATAATGGACATGGCTAAGGGGTCGCTGTGGTGTATAAGGATAATGCTGTACTGTCTGCGGATGTCACGGATTGGCTTGAGAAGTTCCTGGTTGGTAATGGACGAGATCACTGGGTGACCATTGTTGTTGTCGGTAAGGATTCTGGTGAGCTGGATATGGAGGTGGTGTTGCGCTCTGGAGATCTGGAGGGCTGTGAAAGTATGAGCTAACGTGACCTGTCTTCGTAGTGGAGGGTGAATTAAGAACGGGTAAAAGTTGATGGATTGGCGTAAGACAAATAGGGGGATCAGAGGGCCTTGCTGCATATGAAGTTCTGTTAAATAGAGCTCTTCTGTGCTTTCTTCCAGCTCGTACCTGCATCTGAGCACCGTTGCTATCGCTCCTACTCCGCAGCCTATGATCCATTTCTCATTTGGTTCCCTCCCCTTGCGTTTAGAAATTTTATGAATGTCAAACGAGCATTTGATTCAATTCTGTTGTTGATAGGATGTTTCTTGAGTGTGAGAAATGCAAGTTCTTTTTTTGTTTGTATTCTGTGATGCAAGAATCGAATTCAGAAATAATGGATGGTACTCGTGCAGCCCTGTTCATCCTTTTCCAAAAGTCCATCTTTTAGTGTGATCACGCGTGGCATACTGTCAGCTAGGCTCATGTTGTGAGTGACGATCACGATGGTGGTACGCTGGGAACGATTGATCGAGAAAAACAGATCGTGGATTTGCGCGCTGGTCTCGGAGTCGAGGTTGCCTGTTGGTTCATCTGCAAGGAGCAGGGTTGGTTTAAGGACCAATGCCCTGACCAGCGCGACCCGTTGCTGCTCCCCTCCTGATAATTCCCCTGGCAAATGATTCGCTCTTTCTTTTAAGCCGACCTCTTCGAGCAATTGCATGGCGTAGGGTGTCATCTGACGCTTGCTCTGACCTTGTATAAGACCTGGCATCATCACGTTCTCAAGCGCTGTGAATTCAGGCAGCAAATGGTGGAATTGGAAGATAAACCCAATGGAGCGATTGCGCAGTTCAGTGAGGTTGGAGCTTGAAAAAGAGGAAATGTCTTCTCCCCCTAACCGAATGGTCCCTGATGAGGGGACATCGAGGGTTCCTATGCAATGGAGCAGCGTGCTTTTCCCCGCTCCGGATTGGCCTACGATGCCTACCATTTCACCTGGTTCAATGTGGAGAGTAATCCCCCGCAGGACTTCTAACGTGCGCCCCATATGTCTGAATGACTTATGAATATCGAGGGCGGAAACAGCTGGATGAGTCATGGCTATTCGTACCGCAGTCCTTCGACCGGTTGGAGTTTGGATGCTGCATAAGCTGGATAACATGTGGCCAGGGTGCAGATGACCATGGATGCGAGGGTGACTGCAGCAAAATCGACCCCTTCGATGTGGAGGGGAAGCCGGTCGATGTAATACACGTCTGGATCCAATCTCAATCCAAACCATTTCAATCCAAAGCATAATGTCAGCGCTGTGACGGTGCCAAATGTGGTTCCAATCCCCCCTACAATCATTCCTTCTGCGATGAAGATTTTCAAAATCAATGGATTGGAAGCGCCCATCGCTTTTAAAATAGCGATTTCTTTTCTTTTTTCAGTGACCATGAGTAGAAGAGTGCAGAGGATGCAGAAGCTGGCTACCATGATTGCAATCGACAGGATCACAAAGGTCGCTAGCCGCTCGAGTTGAAGGGCGGAAAAGAGACTTTGATTCATCTCATGCCAATCGCGTACCCGAAGATCTGGGCGCTGAATGGTCTTGCGTATCGTCTGTGTCAACATTTCAGTGGTTTCTGGATGACTTGCTCGGATATCGAGTGTGGTGATGTTGCCTTCGAACTCAAAGAGTGCTTGCGCTGCTTCTAAGGTAGTATATACGTAACTGACATCGTATTCATACATACCGCTGTAGAAAATTGCACCGATGCGAAATTTGCGAGTCGATGGGATTATCCCAATGGGGCTAAGATTTCCTGAAGGGGAGATGAGTGTCACTTCATCCCCAACATAGACGTGTAGAGTTTTAGCAAGCTCTCGCCCGATAATGAGCGTAGGTGTGGGAGGGATAGTGGGATTGTGATCGGTCGATTCTAGCTTCTGGGGAGATGACAGGTAATCGAATTGCCCTGTTTCGATATTCCCAGGTAGATCGATTACGGAACCGATCGTGTTTGTTTCCACCCCCCGAACGATCACCCCTGCTGTATTCGATTGACTCGAAAGCATCGCTTCGTTCTGGACGACGGGAGTGACTCCGTGGACCCCTGGAATCTTTTGAATGCGGCTTTGCAACTCCCAATATTCTCCCCAGGGTGCTTGGCTTGCCTGATCAATCATAATATGGGCGTTGTTGCCTAAGATTTTTTTCTTTAAATCATGGCTGAAGCCGCTCATGATGCTGATGACGGAGGAAAGCGCACACGAGCTGACTGCAACCCCGCAGATCGAAAGGATGCTGATCATTGTCAGAAAACCGCTTTTTTGCGATCGCACGTGTCTTGTGCTGACAAAAGAGATGAAAGAATGTCTTTCAAGAAGATCAAATATCCGTGGGATCAGGCTGCCCATCGTCATCAACGCGAAAAGAACCCCTGTAGTGAGAGCTCCTACCCGGATGAGCGTGTCTTTAAAGGACCACTGGTCTCCTCGTAGGGTAGGAAGACGCACTGTCCAGTAGACCAGAGCGGCAAAGCCGATCCCAAATCCCCAGCTTGCGCGATGGATCCATTTGTATGGATGCCGTGAAGAGATCACCGCACAGCCTCAGGGCGCAAAAGAGGGAAAAGAATTACGTCTCGAATGGAAGAGCAGTTGGTGAGCAGCATTGTCAGACGATCGATTCCCATTCCAAATCCTGTGGCGGGGGGCATACCGTATTCGAGCGCGCGGATGTAATCTTCATCGAAGTCCATCGCCTCCTCATCCCCTTTCTCTTTTTTCTGCAACTGTACTCGAAATCGCTCTGCCTGGTCTTCTGGATCGTTGAGCTCGCTGAATGCATTGCACAGTTCTCTCCCTGCGATGAAGAGCTCAAATCGATCGACAAGATGTGGATTCTGATCGTTGCGACGGGCAAGGGGGGAAGTCTCAAACGGGTAATCCTGAATCAATACCGGAAGGGAGTGGACGCCGTTCTGCGAGCGGTAATCTTCAATTAAAAAAGGTTCAGAGAGGAATTCGTAGCAGACGAACAGTCTTTCACCATGGCTCTCACATTGACACCATACATCGTGAAAGCGAGACCAATTGATTGCTTTGGCTCGCAATGAGGATTGGGACCATGTGGAAATCTCTGTTTTCCAGGGCTCATTCAAAAGATGGAGGAGTCCCTGAACCCCGTGTTGAGCGATAGTTTCTCTCCATGCAGGGATCTCTGTCTGTTCGGCCCCTCGTTTGACTGCTTGGTACATCGGAACCCGAGCAAAAGGCTCTTCCAAGCTGAAAGAGCGTTTCGCTTTCCATTGCGCATACGCCTGAGGCATATGCGTTGCTAGGGACTCATCGATCGATCGTAACAGGAACTCGCTGAAATCCTGCAGCTCCTTGTAGGTGACGTAGGCTTGATAGAATTCAAGCATCGTGAACTCGGGATTGTGATTCGTCGAGATCCCTTCATTGCGGTAGCAGCGTCCAATTTCGTAGACGCGTTCAAGTCCGCCGACCAACAGCCGTTTTAAATAAAGCTCTGGTGCAATGCGCATGAAGAGATTCATGTGTAAGGTGTGATGGTGAGTTACAAACGGTCTAGCCATGGCCCCCCCGATTAACGAGTGCATGGTGGGGGTTTCCACTTCAAGGAAACCGGCATCGCCAAGTACCTTGCGGATTGTGTTGAGGATATAACTCCGTGCCCGGAAGACATCTGCCACATGAGGATTTGCAATCAGATCGACGTAGCGTTGACGATAGCGGCTTTCGGTGTCAGTCAGACCGTGCCACTTTTCAGGCAGTGGGCGAAATGCCTTCGTCAGCACACGGACTCGCGTGGTTTCTAAAGAGAGCTCCCCTCTTTTTGAAGCAGTCGGCGACCCTTCCGCTTCGATAATATCGCCGATATCGAGATTCTCGAGATATGCATAATGTTCCCCCATGACTTTTTTGTTGAGGAGAAGTTGCAGTTCACCAGTCCGATCGCGCAGGCGAAGAAAGGTGAGCCCCCCCGTTGAACGCATCGACAAAATCCTCCCCCGCACGTGGAAAGGCTGGTTTCCGAGGAGCGCTTTGACCTTCTCTTCTTGGTAGAGGCCTTCCTCTTGGATAGATTCCACGCGTTTGCGGAGAGTTTCTAAATCGATCGTAAGCGCATTGGGTGTTTGAGGTTTGACATCGTTGGCAAAAGGATTTTCTTGCCGCTCGCGCAGACGACTTGCTTTGATTCGCCTTGATTCCATGAGTGCTTGTTCTGCATATGACCGTGGGGAAAGAGAGTGATTGGACATGGCTCTTATTGAATAAGAAAGTTGATGATTGGTTAGGTATTGCTTTGTTCTCTATCAAGCGAAAAGGTCTTTATTCTGTTGGAGAAGAAAATTCCTCTGCTCCCTTTCCAATATTACCTTTAGATGAAGCGAGGAGATAGGCTTCAATAAAATCATCTAAGCCTCCATCCAACACGCCATTGACGTTAGGTGTCTCGTGCGCAGTGCGTGTATCTTTAGCCAGATGATAAGGAGCTAGCACGTAATTGCGGATCTGGCTTCCAAAATTGATTGCGCTTTTGGATGCTTGATAAGCAGCATTTTCGCTTTCCCGCTTTTGTAGCTCGATTTCATACAGCTTAGCCTTCAGCATCTTCATGGCCATCGCTCGATTCTGATGCTGGCTCCGCTCTGCGCGGCACACGATGTTGAGTCCTGTGGGGAGATGACGCAATCGGACGGCGGTTTCTACCTTGTTGACATTTTGCCCCCCTTTGCCTCCTGCCCGCATAGTGGTAATTTCTATATCCTTTTCCTGGATCTCGATCGAAATATCATCTTCGATGTCGGCGATCACCTCGACAGCTGCGAAGGCGGTTTGACGACTGCGATCCGCTTTAAATGGGCTGATCCGAACAAGCCGATGAACACCTGACTCGGAACGCAAATACCCATAGGCGAACTCCCCTTGCACCGTGAATGAAACATCGTCAATCCCCGCTTCATCCCCCTCTTGATAATCGATCAGATTGGTTTTGTAATGATGTTGTTCGCACCAGCGCAGATACATCCGAAGGAGCATCTTCGCCCAATCTTTTGCATCGGTGCCTCCTGCTCCTGGGTGAATGCTGACAATCGCGTTCGCGTGATCCATAGGGCCGGAAAGCATGCGCTCGAGTTCCGCACTGCGTATACTCTTCTCAAGAGAAGATAGTGAACGCGAGACTTCTTCAAGAGTCTTGGTATCATGCTCTTCGATGCTGAGCTCCAGTAAAACGTTCGCGTCTTGAAGTTGATTCATCAACTGATCGAATGCCTTGAGCGACTTTTCCAGTGATGCATGATGGCGAGTAGTCGACTGTGCTTTTTTGATATCCTCCCAAAAATCAGAGGCTTGCATTTGACTGCTTAGCCTTGCAATTTCCTTCTGAATTTGGGATAGGTCAAAGATGCCCCCTTAGCGTTGTTAAACGCCGTTGAAGGTGATTTAGCTTTTCTTGAATTTCGTGAACCATCAGCATGAGTGAGCATCCTCTGAGCTTTTCTTATCGATTGCTTTTTTGTTGGATCGACCTGGAAAGCAAGTCAATATAAAAGGATTTTATTGTGAAGGGAATATTTGTAAAAAGACATCGGATTGCCATCGCTCGAATCAGATTTCTTCTGACTCCTTCTAGGCAACATACGGTGCGTTTCTTGCTCTTAGGCTTATCAGCTCGTTAAGAATCCAGAGCAGACGGAAACAAGTGTTACTTTCTTATCGCCTTGATGAAGGTGGTTTTGTGATTGATCTGAATGTGACTGAAAGGAGCACCCTTCGTGATCCTTTTCAGCGCCTTATCGATAATGTCCCATCGGTCAATTTATTGCTAGTGAGTTTGAGGGAATCGAACTCTTTCCATGCGTATCCATACCTGGGCGCTTTCTCTGTAAACTGATAGCTCTTGAGGGCCAAGGAGCTTAAGGAACTCCATATGTGTCCTTTTTGAAGGATGTTGTCTATGAATGCGTTTCCAGCGAGCTGCAGGGTGACAAACTGCTATCTGTCACCATATCTCATGGCCTCGTCTGTCAAGTGGGGGCAAGCATGTGACTTGAGGCTAGTCAGGGATAGTCTAGTGGTCCAAGTGCTGAAGAAGCCTTTATCTGTGGTAAGGATGCACCTTAAACATAGATTTGATAAGCTTTTTGTCCAAAGATTAACAATCAAAGGGAAGGTTGTGCCTTTGAAGGGTCTTTCCCAAAGACTTAGAGAGCAGCGAGCAGGCCATTGTGGGGCGGCTGTAATCAATGCATCGTCAGTCAATCCACCCTGAACAAAACGAGAACCTCCTAGGATGAGATCAGTAATCTTAATCCGAAATCTTAGTTGTCCAATAGCCTTATTTGTTAAACGATCGCTGTAAAGTGTGAGAGCAGTCACATGCTGAGGGATCGATGGAATAACCCGACCAGTGAATCCATTCCCCAAAATGGTAAAGCTGAGCCGGCTTGTATTGTGCAGCCTAATTTAATGCAACATCTTATGAATGGATGGTCACGGGTATTCTGGAAGACGAACTGCTTGAGAGTACGAATCTTGTGAAGTAATTGTACTCCTTTATCTATCACCCTTGTGTTTCATAGGCAAAAGGGCAGAAAAAGACTTCGAGGATAACCATTCAGAAGATAGGATGGATAGTCCGAGATCATTTGTATTGGTATCCGCTAAACCTGGGATTCCGTTGTTATTGCTTGAAGGTCCCCATTTGTTAATCATACATCCCTTTGAAAGGGATTTTGGGTTGTGAAGAGGCGAGTTGAGCTCTCCCTCGTTCACAAGCGTCTAATGGCTCGAACGCATTCACTTTGATCGATACAGGCTGCTAGATGCATCCTTTTACCAAATTTCGGATTTCTTCTTTTATGACGTTGTTGAATTGGGATCCACTCAGGCCGATGAAAGTAATTTTTCTAAAACCAGCTGCGATCCATCGTAAGATTTCGGGTGTAAACCCAGGTCCACTCAGATCGATCGAGGAGAGATTCGGCCAATAAATCTTTTTCTCGTGTTTTCCTAGTCCTACAACATATTGGATTACCTTATCGGTATTCGTGGTAGGGTATCTACAATGACAAGTTCCTTGAGTGGGCTAAATGACCATTCGAGTTACTCTATCATGTCATTGTTGGCATTGGTTTTGGTGAGATCGATACGGGTGACTTTTCAAATCTTTACAATCTCCATTGCGTCGCACCAAAAAGTGTATTTTCGACCTTATTTAGGAATGGGGGGAAACCTAAGCTGCTGTTGCGTGAAGCTGTTTTTTAAATAAATCTGGAAGTAAATCTTCGCTCGGTATTTTCTTTTTGGACAAATCGAGCACCTTCATCTCATTGGACATTTGGACAATCGTTGTCTCGTGGTCTGAGAAATCGGAGGAACCGCATGAGAAAAAAGCAAATGTAGTGAAAACTAAGGGGGGTTCTTAAGAAGTTATCTGAACTCTCGACTTCGATAGGAAACGCCGGCGGTGTGGTGGTGTTGGAAAAGAGATCAACATGGATGGGGAAGAACACTATCGATGAAACCACTCATTTGTCAGAATATCCAGGTAGTTTCTAGTTCACTGAGGTAAAGTCGTTTTTCTACCGCGTCATAGGAAGGATTGCTTTGAAGATAGACAAGGATATGCTACCACTGAAAAAGAGTATGGAGAATAGAAGAAGCTATTTTAACACCAAGGGCTTGCCGTTGCAGGCGAATCCTCTCCATTGTAGGTTCTTCTCCTGAGTATAAAAAAAAGAAGGTCGAGATGTCAAATGCTGCGAGCTTCGAACCAAAGCTGGATTGCATCCAGTCCAGCGAGCGTTCCGATCAGAATGCTGGTTCCATACCCTCCTGCTCATAGCTTGTGAGCCCTCGGAAGTACATTGCATTTCTGGAAGGAGTGCATTCCACCAAGCACGCTTTAAAGCTTGGTTAAGGTTTGGATCCTCTGGAGCCAGATCGGCGCATTGCATCTAGCTGCAAATCGCCGCCTGGGCAACAGAGTGAGTAGCCAGATAAGTAAAAGGATGATGATGCAATGGATCCGTTTGCGTAAGAAGAGTAAGCGAGTCAACAGAAGGGGATGAAGTGGAGACAGAGAGCAGCGAGTCGATAGACTTAACCCCCCAGAGCAACGATTCGAACCCCACACCTACCTGTTGCAGCAACCCATTTCCTTGTGTCTAAAAGGAGAACTGAAGAATGTCAAATGGACCCGCCAATAATCGTGACGGGGGATAACGCAATCAGCCCTTTGAAACCAGGATATTTCCTTCTACCCCATTGAGGATACTCCTGTTACTCATCGCATCCTCCATAGACTCGAGAGGGCAAACAAGAAAACTAACTGGATAGCATAGTCGTTGTGCAGATTTGGATTTCACATCCGCATGTTCATCAAAGAATATGCCATTTCTTATATCTCGCTTATGCGCTAAAAATCTGAGCTACTTCTTCAATCATTTCTGCTTCGCTGATCCTTTTGGCTAATGAGAGTTCTTTCATCAAAAGACTTTTCGCTTGATCGAGAAGGCGACGTTCTCCAAAACTGAGATCTTTGTCAAATTTGAGACGATGCATATCGCGCAAAACTTTTGCGATCTCTTGAGGGGACTTGCTTTTGATCATTTCCGTATAGATTCGGAAACGGCGACTCCATGGCTGTACGTCCACAGCTACCTCTCGAGCTCGCATCGTATGGAGGATGGCATCCGCTTGTTTTTCGCTCATAATCTGCCGCAGCCCTACTTGAGTGGATGTGTTCACGGGCACCATGACCTTCATGCCGTTGTCGAGAATCCGGAGAACGTAGAACTTTCCTACGACTCCTCCAAGCTCCCGCTCTTCAATTGCGGTGACTTCCCCTACGCCATGCGCGGGGTGGACTGCCTTATCTCCCACATTAAAAGTTACATTGCATCGGTTGAGCATCTCTTCGTCTGGGGGAGGTGGAATATACCCTGACGGCGATCGCGCGGAAGAGGCCCCCGATGTGGGAACAGGTGTGGATTCTGAAGAGAGAGAGGATTCAGCGGTTGATTTAAAGGAAGTAGGAGGCTTTTTAGCTTGAGCTCGAGGAGGCTTTACTTTTTTAGGTTCAGCGCTCGTTGAAGCAGCTTTTGTCTTTTTGAGGACTGCTTTTTTGGTAGTCTTTAAGGCAGCTTTTTTGGTAGGTGATGACAGAGAAGGGTGATGAGGATGGCGCATAGGGAGTACAGAGAGTAGATAGAAAGAAGGACGTGGACGTCAAAGAACTACCATAATTTCTTGAAATGTGTCAAGAACTTGCGTGTGGGATGGGAAAGGGGATAGATTGAAGTTTGGCGTTAAATGCCTAATGCCTCTTTCATACTCGCTTTAGTGGCTAGGTAAAAGTTACGGCCGAGTGAATCTGCGTTGATTGTGAGAGCAAGCCTGATCGAATCTTGATCTCGATAAATGAGCGGTAATGCGGGGAGCTGATTAGGTTGCAGCCACTTTCCTATTTCTGAGTTCAAAAATGTCTGAAGCCACCCATTTAATCGTTCTTTGACTGAGAATTCGTGTTCTTTTTCATTCCACGCACCCATTAAAAGTAAAGTTAACCGTAACCAACCGGTCTGTGAGTTCGGTGCTTGGACAGATTCAATTGAAAAAGAGACAGAAAAACTGCTCGCAAGGAGCCCTCCGAATCCACGAGCAGCTTCCCCTTCAAAGGGGCCTGCGTAGAAGGCGCGCATCAAACCGTTTGGAAGTGACGCTGCGGCTTGGGCGAGAGGAGGAGCCTGTAGACTGGGAGAAGCTTTCTTTAATTTAGACTGAGCGAATAGTTCTGCTGCGTGAAGGGGACCCCCTTTCCCTATTGCAAGAGCGCAGGCTTGTTGACCAAAAAGGGTTAATTGTACCTCTTGTTTATCCATTGTTCCCCACATGCGCTCTATTTTGCGCTGGGCAACTCCTAAAACCCCAGCTTTGGATTCGGTGGATCTGCCTTTCAAGGAAACGCGATTCAGAAAAGCCTCTTCTATTGAAAATGAGACAATCGGGCTGCGAACCAAAAACAGCGTAGTTTGCGGATAAGAGGCGATGACGAGTTCTTCCGTTTTTGTTAGTTCGATCCCTCCGTATTTTTCTGCGAAGGCTTGGAGGTAGGACTGGTTGAAAAGATAAGACACAGCTCTGGCGAGCTCTTTTCGCTCTTGGATCCTACGCGGCTTGAGTTCGATGATCCATTTCAGTTGTGCCGCGGGGGCTATATCAACGAGAGGAGTTAGGTGAAATGGCTCTTTAACTTCTTGAATTTGAGAGGAAGGAGAGAGGAGAGAGGATCGACAAGACGAGATGAAGAGAGAGGTAAGAAGAATAGCAGTCCAGCAGACTATTCGTCGTACATCTAATTTAGGGTGCATGAGCATTGATGAGATGAATGTAGGCAAAACGTCGGTGTTTTGAACCAATACGGACGAGATATCTTCGACCAGCTTCCAATTGATGATTGGAATCGGTTACACGCATTTGATCCACTTCCACGCCTCCTTGCTCTATCAGCCGTTTTGCTTCGCTGGAGGATTTAGTGAGACCGACCTGTGCAATTGCTTTGGGGGTCCAGAGCGTCGGTGTTGTCGTGATCAACTGATATTCTTCGATCTCGACAGGGAGCGCGTCCGATTGGTAGATCTTTTCAAATTCTTCTTTTGCTTTTTTGGCTTCTTCTTCTGAGTGGAACCGGGTAACGATTTCTTGAGCAAACAGGGCTTTAATTTCTAAAGGATGGCGTTCCTGTTGCCACTCTCGTTTTAAACCCTCAATGGTTTCGGTGGAGCAAGTGGAGAGAAGTTCAAAGTATCGGAAAATAACAGCATCTTCGATTTGCATCATTTTACGGTACATCGCACTGGGCTCTTCGGTGAGGCTGATCGCATTGCCCGCCGTTTTGGACATTTTTTTGCCCTCTATCTCTCCTTTTTCATTAACCCGCGCATCAATCCCTTCGAGGAGAGGGATGGTCATGACGATTTGGGGGGATTGGCCATATTTTACCATGAGAGAGCGCCCTGCCAGCAAATTGAAGAGCTGATCAGTCCCTCCTATTTCGATGTCGCAGTTGAGCGCAACCGAGTCATACCCTTGTAAGAGCGGATAAAGGAATTCATGTTGAAAAATACACCGCTGCTGACGAAAGCGGTTGCCAAAATCGTTGCGCTCGAGCATACGGGCTACGGTCATATGGCTCATTAGCTCAACAATCTCTGTCAGCTTCAGTTTTTCTAACCATTCTTGGTTGGAATGCAGCTCTGTACGGCTGGGATCGAGAATTTTAAAGGCCTGTTCCGTATAAGTCTGCGCAGCTTCCTGGACTTGCTCCTTTGTTAAACGAGGACGAGCCTCGCTTTGACCGGTTGGGTCCCCTATGGTGGCTGTAAATTCACCGACCACAAGCGCGACGCGATGCCCAAGATCTTGAAATTGGCGCAATTTGGTCAGGACCACGGTGTGTCCCAAGTGGAGATCGGGATGTGTTGGATCAAATCCTGCTTTAATACGGAGAGGAATCCGGGATGCAAGGGAGTGCTTGAGTTTTTCTTCTAGCTCGGAGCGGGCGCACAGATCGACGATGCCTCGGGTGAGCAAGTGAAGCTGTTCGGATAGAGAGGGTGCAGACATGAATATTTAAGGAGAGGGATTCTCTTTGGATGTCCCTTTCTTGAGAAAATGACTTTGCTGGACACGTTGCCGCAGATCTTTTCCCATCCGGAAGAAAGGAAGACGCTTAGCTTGAACGACCACAGAAGCTCCTGTGCGTGGGTTTCGCCCTGGGTACAGCTTATAAGACCGTATGCTGAAACTGCCGAAGCCCCGTATTTCAATCCCTTCCCCGCGTTTCAAGGATTCGAGCATCGCATCAAAAATAGCGTTGACGATCAGCTCAGCGCGCGACCTCATCATCTCGCTTCGAGCTGCTATCGCCTGGATCAATTCGCTTTTCGTCATTAAAAACCTTATAATATTAAAATACTATGGACTTGTCAAAAGGGTCAATGGAGATATCCTTAAATCCATTTTTGCTAAGTGGGGGCTTGGAGTACATGCCTGTCCTGAATGAGTCTAGCGTGGGAAAAAATCGTGCTGGGAGGAAAGTGAAAAAAAGAGGTCGACTGGGATTTAAAGGCTTATTTTCTGTACAATAGAGAGCACATTATAGTACGGCTGAATTAAATTATCCGTTCGTGTACTGAGAGTATTTATGCTTGATATTCATTTTATCCGCCAGAATAAGGATCAGGTTCAGGGTGCAATCGCTCACAAACAGTGTGACTGTGATCTGGACGCGCTTTTGGAAACGGATCGCATTCGCCGTGAACTTATTGCAGTTCTGGAACTGCAGAGAGCGCGGAAAAATGAACTCGCTGCTATGTTGAGGACGGCTGAACCTTCCTCACGCCCGGCTTTGTTCGAAGAGGCGAGAACAGTGCGCTCTCAGATCGAACAGCTGGAGCCTAAGTTGGCTGCTGTTCAGGCTGAATTTGATAAATGGATGCTTCGCGTCCCGAACATTCCCCATCCCGATGTACCCATAGGCAAGGGGGAAGAGGATAATGTGGAGGTCCGTCGTGTAGGGTCTTTGCCTCAGTTTGATTTCGCTCCGCAGGATCATGTTGGGTTGATGACCTCTCTCAGTCTAGTTGATTGGGATGGACCTCGGCGATTTGCAGGGGGGCGGACGTATGCTTTGATTGGCCATGGCGCTCTCCTTGAACTTGCGATTGTCCGCATGGCGGTCGATCTGTTGATGGATCGCGGATGGACGCTTGTCAGCCCTCCTGTTCTTGTCAAAGAGCAAGCCATGATTGGAACCGGGTATTTCCCCTTAGGGCGTCAAGAGGCTTATTGTGTTGGGGATGACGAGCTTTTTTTGGTGGGGACCAGTGAAGTCTCGCTGGTTTCTCTTCATGCGGGGACGATCCTCGATGCCAGTGCGTTGCCCTTACGATATGCCGGATTCTCCCCTTGTTTCCGTAGAGAAGCAGGTGCGCATGGGAGAGATACCCGAGGGATCTACCGAGTACATCAATTCACCAAAGTGGAGCAGGTGATCATCACGTTGCCGGATGAAGAAGAGCAGGTGAAAGAGCATGAGGGGTTGCTCACTAATGCAGAGGCGATTTTGGCAGCCCTAGAGATTCCCTATCGGGTCTGTCTCGCTTGTACTGGAGAAATTGGATTGGGCCAAGTCCGTAAACACGAGATCGAATCTTGGATGCCCGGTCGCAATGCCTATGGAGAGACGCATTCTTGTTCTTCATTTGGTGATTTCCAAGCGCGGCGGTCTCAGATTCGGGTGCGTCTCGCATCCGGTGCATTGGCCTATGCGTATACGCTCAACAATACCACAATTGCACTGCCCAGAATCCTCATTCCTTTGCTTGAGAACCATCAACAAAAAGATGGCTCGGTGAAGCTTCCCAAAGCATTAGTTCCTTACATGCGCGGGATAGAGGTACTGCGACCAGTGCGGTGAGAGTCAGCCCCCCTTCAACCGTTTTTATGCTTATCCGATATATCTTTAGGGATCTCCCTTCCATTCCGACTCGTTATTGGGAAGGTCGCGCTTAGATGAGCAACAAAAAAACGGCAAGCTCTTTTCTCCTGTGTGTTCGCTTCTGCTTTTTTATTTTTCCTTATATGATATCCAAATCTGAACACGACCCCTCTCTCCCTTCTGAGCTTTCTTTCTCTTGAACATTGAAAACGGCGGGAAGCAACCATTCTTTTCTTGGATTCTTCTGGTCCATGCAGTATGAATCTAACCCTATTCATTTGATTGATCGATTGATGACTTGATGGCAGCAAACGAATTCAGCTGAGTTGGAAGTTAGATAAAGTAGATACGAAGCAGCGATTGTGTACAACATGGCGCGGTAGCCTAGCGGTCAGGCAGCGGTTTGCAAAACCGTTCTAGGTCGGTTCAACTCCGATCCGCGCCTCTTTGATGAGTTGTGTTGTGGTTGTTTCCAGTATGTTGGGATCGAAGGAACGGGACCTCGGGAAAATGGAGGTAGTCAGTGAGGGCACAATGTTTTCCTTGCTGGATCGGTTAAAGCAGCAAGCCGCCCAAGCGGTGTGTGAGCGTTTTGGTATTGAGCGTGAAGTAGCTGAGTCGGCCCTTCTGTTTACCCGATCGAAGCACGCCGACCTGCAAACGGTAGGAGCTCTCTCTCTAGCAAAGCGGTGCAAATGTTCTCCTCAAGAGATCGGGAAGGCGATCCAAGGGGCTTTGGAAAAGGAAGAGGTTGTGTTGCGGTTTGAGCTCACTGACCGGGGCTTTCTCAATCTGTGGATCCGTTCGGAATGGCTGGCTACTTATGCACACCGAGCACTTTCTTTGCGCCTGTTAGGAGCTGGGCAATGTGTGGTGGTCGATTATTCCTCACCCAACGTGGCGAAACCAATGCATATCGCACATATCCGCTCAACGATTCTCGGGGACGCCATTAAACGGGTGTTTCAAGCGGTGGGGTACAGGGTTATCGCAGACAATCACTTGGGGGACTGGGGGACTCAGTTTGGGAAGCTGATTGTAGCCTACAAGAAATGGGTTAATCTGGATGCGTTTCAAGCGAATCCTGTTCAAGAGCTGTTGCGGCTATACGTGCTCTTTTCAGAAGAGGAAAAGAAACAGCAGCAGTCGCAAAAAGGGGGTCAAGTATTTCGCCATTCCAGTGATGAGGAAGAGGATGCGAGCCCTTCTCCTCTTCTTCAAGAAGCGCGCGCTGAACTTGTTAAATTGCAGCGGGGGGACGAGCAGAATAGAGCTCTGTGGAGTCTTTTTCTCGAAGCGTCTCGACGGGAGCTGGACAAGATGTACCAACGTCTCGGGGTTCAATTCGATATTACGCTGGGGGAGAGTTTCTATCGCGACCAATTGGCGAGTACGGTCGAAGCGCTTGTGCAGAAGGGGCTCGCAGTTGAAGATCAAGGGGCTATCATCGTTCCCCTTGAGCGGGAATCCACAGTTGGAGAGAAGCTCCCTCCGTTGCTGATCCGCAAAGCCGATGGAGGATTTCTCTATAGTACCACAGACATTGCTACTCTTTTGTATCGAATGGAGCAGTGGAATCCAACATGGATTCTCTATGTGACAGATGAGCGTCAGCAGCTTCACTTCAAGCAACTTTTTGCGACTGCCAAACAATTGGGGATTTCAGCAAATCTTGAGCATATCTGGTTTGGTTTGATGCGCTTGCCGGAGGGGACGATTTCGACCCGGCAAGGTCATCTGATCTCTCTGGAAGCTTTACTCGATGAAGCGGAAGAGCGTGCTTTTCAAGTGGCTTGCGAGTGCAATCCGGAGCTCACTGAAGCAGAAGCGCGTGAGGTGGCGCGGGTTGTGGGGATAGGTGCGGTCAAATACAACAACCTTTCCAAAGATAGGCAGACACTTCTCACCTTTACATGGGATAAAGCGCTTGCTCTTTCTGGCAACACAGCTCCCTACCTCCAATACGCATATGCTCGGACCCGATCCATTCTGCGCAAAGCAGAACAGCAAGGCTTATCTCCTGGAGCAATCAGCAATTTGGCTCCAATGGAACACGAACTTCTCTTGCGTCTGCTGTGGTTTCCTATCATTGTGGAAGAAGTGGCCAAAACAGTGAAGCCTCATCTTCTGTGTGAATATTTGTTTGAAGTTGCTCTCTTGTTCTCCACTTTTTATAAACAAATGCACGTTCTTAAAGCAGAACCTCAACTCCGTGGTTCGCGATTGGCTTTGATCGATTTGGTGTCTCGTGTTTTAAAAAAGGGGCTTGATCTTCTGGGGATTGCAGTACTCGAACGCATGTAAAAACGTTGTAGGGGTTCGCATGACATGCGCGGTTTCTTCCCATCCCATGGCGTTTAAACAAGCAGGGGAAGGGACATTCCTACTCTTCCTTTATGCTTTTCCGTTCGAATGTGGTGTCCTCAGCTGGAAGGATTGTCTTCTGAGCACTGAGTCCAATTGCAGTCGATCTGCCAGGGTTTGGAGAAACCCCTCTTGGACGTGAGCTCTTTCCATCCATTGAAAGCCGTGTAGATGTACTGGAGATGTTTCTGCGATCCTTGCATGTGAAGCATGCCTGTCGTAATCGCAAGGCTTTCGATGGGGGGAGACATCGCTCTTTCGTTTGCTCGAAAGTATAAGGGGAGAGTTCCAGTGCTTGTTCTGGCGAATACTCGTGCTGAAGCTGACTCCCAAAGTACGAATGAAAACGAGAATAAACATCTGATCGCGCGCATGCGAGCAGGTGCTTATCCAGAAGTGTGCGGTGAGTCTCTGTCCCCTATGTTGAGCCAATCCACAAAGAAGCAAAGTCCCGATCTCGTTTATCTTTTGATGTCGATCGCGTTAGGATAATCTCCTGATGACATGGTTGCGGCGCTTCAGGTGATTTGCGATCGTCCCGACGCGACTCCTTGGTGCCAAGAGATAAGTGCGCCCACCCTTGTGATCGCGGTGGCTGATGATCCTCTTATCCCCTCACCGGTTTTGCAAGCGCTCGCCCACTCGATGCCGCGGGCTGTGTATTGGCTTTTACCCAGTGTAGCGCATCTATCCAATGTGGAAACCCCTTCTTCTTGTGGGCTTGATTGATTCGGGATCCTTTTCTCCTATCCTTCTATTTCTGGATTCTTTCGATCTTCTTCTTCGAGATGGCCATCAGTGTGCCCGGTGGCTATGGTTTTTCTGACGGTGTCCTGCCGCGCTTTTGCAGCTCTCTGCTGTGGGCTTATTACATTTGGATGGGTCTTCTTTTTTTTCTGTGCTGTCTTTCCTCTTGATCTATTACGCGAGATCGGAGACATTGCTTCAAAAGGGGGGGCTTCAATCGATCAAGAGCGAAGGCTGTTTACTTCTCGTCTTCTAGGTGTAGCTTCTTTTTCCATTGCACTTGGATTAAGTGGAGTCGCTCTCTCGAATGGGCTCCGGTCAGTTCAAGTTAAGCGTGTTCGGGTTACTCTCTCCGAATTGTCGAGTCGCCTATCCGGGGATCGGATCGTGCAACTCAGTGGCATTCATGTGGGTCTCCTTATTGGTAAGGACTTTGTCGAACAGCTGATCGATCAAGTGAACGGATTAAATCCTGATCTGCTCGCAATTGTGGGGGGATTTGGTAGATGGGTAGGTTGAAAGAATCGGCCATCTAGTCGCCCCGCTGGCCTAGTTAAAAGCGAGAGATGGTGTTTTTTTTGTATGGGTAGTTGTGGATATTGTTGGGTCGCTGATTAGTGGATCGATTTCCTCAGGACGCTGGGGATTCAGGTTTTATGCAATGAGCGAGTGAGTTTATGTGTTCCAGATAGATTGAATATCGGGGGAGTCAATGATTGGTTTGTCTCATGCCTTGGAGAAGAGGCAGGATTGGATCTGGAAAAGGTGGTTTATGGGAGAGAAGAAACCAGCCCCCTGATTCTTTTAGTGCATCAACCCAAAGTGATTCATGAGGCTTCCAAGAAAAAGGTCGATGTTCAGTTGTTTGGCTATATCCATGGATGACAGATTTTTCCCTTTATTTTTTTAGTTTCCCTATGATCCACCTTACCTTCGCGGTCTTCATCAACATGGTGTGACTCAGGTTTATGTGAGCTGGGGGACAGGCTATTGGAGCCCTCCGATTGATTGGGCGCCTCCTCTGAAATTACATGCATCGAGCTCTTTTACGAAGAACGCGAAAGAGAGATGGAAATGCATTCTTAATCCGTTCTCTATTGTATGCAAAATACGCTCTATTCTTTTTATAATATTTTTTGCCAAGCGAAGCCACGTTGTAAGCTAAATCATACATTGTAAAGGGGGGATATGTCTTGCAGTGCAATCGAAAAAATAGGTTTCCAGATATGCATCTGGTGCGCTTGCGTGTGTCTTAGGTTGGGGATGCAACTCTTCGGAGAGAGCAATTCAGGAGGAGATTACAATAGCAGCATCTGCGCAAGATGAGATGATTTTTCTCGGTTTTTCTTTGGAAGTTTTTCCGCAGGAGCTCATAAAAGGGAACTATCTACAGCGATAGAGAGTGCTTGCGTGAAACGCTCGTCGGTTCACGTGTCGCTGGTCAGTCGTCAAGATCACGGTGTACTTCACCTTATAGATAGAGCATTAAAGCAGGAGTAATCTCTCTCAATCTTAGCTATACCAATGTAGACAATCAGATGCTGTACATCATAGGGATGTTGGGCAACTGTCGGAATCAGTTAAAAATTAAAAAAAATAACCTTAGAACAAGTGGAAAAGATCACTAATAAGGGGATCAAAAGCCTTGCCCATTTTGTTCTTGACACGTTTGTATGGTACGATCGCAGTCGTCCGCTTGGTTTGAAAGACCATGAGATCGACTTCCTAGTGGAAAGATTACCCCACCTGACTTTCCTTATGCTCGAGGGGATCAGATGACCCCTAAAATGATCAAATATATGACTAAAGTTACTCTCCTGCTGCGCTCGCTTGTTTGGCTGGAAGCGAATTTAAAAATGTCACTTATCGAGACGTGGAGTCTTATCTTGAGTCTGGCTAGGGCAATTGAAGTAGTTTTGGATCGAAGGGATCGAATGGGTTCGGTCTTATAAAAAAGGGAGGGCACAGCACGCTGGAAGCCAGTTGTATATCCAGTTTAAAGGCTGCATGCTGCTTGCTTCATAGGATGTGCAGCATATGGTCTCCCAATGCGTTACTTCTGCGAACCTTCAACAAACGAATATAGATGAACTTCTTCTCATGGAACTCAGTGCTTCAAAGACACTTCAGGATCCTCACGCTCAGAAGACCGTTTGTATCCGATTAAGGGTTCTAGTGCTTAGCGAGATCGCTTCGCTTCAGTCTCTTCATCTTGTAGATAAGTCGAATAACCCATTAACCGATGTTGCTCTGTCCTTTGGTATCGGTTGGGTCAACTAAACAGCTTATTCCTGGTTGGCGATTTCTTTACCAATCGCGCACTTTGTGTTGGGACGGTTAGAAGCTTATTCTCTACGGTGGAAATTTTACTAACTCAGTCATCGAAGAGGTTCCTCTCTAGTCTCATTTGACCGAATTAGGATTTGTGGAAACAGGGTCAACAATAAGTGAGGAAGCATGGCTCGCTGCATCCCAAAATTGGCCTCACCTTCAGAAATTAAGCTTGATAAAAGACCATTTGAAGGAGGTGAGAGATTGATCCAGGCGATTTCTGAATGGACTGAGCTCTCTGCTCTCAGGTTGGTAGGTGTCTCTGTGAGTGATGAGAGGATTTGGTTGAGGCTACAGCAAACCTGCCCATTGATACGTTGATAATGCATGACTGCCTTTATTTGACCGATAGCTCTTTTGCTCAGAAGAAGGCATGGCCTCACCTGGCAATTTTAATGCTGAGAGGTTTCTTCACGGATTAGTCGATTGGGTATGGTCATCGATGGCCTCATTTTCAGAAATTGAGGCTGATTTGGAGATTAATTCGCAGATCGTTCCCTTGAATTGACGAGCAGGTGGAACCAGCTTACTCGTGTATTTCTGAGAGGAGAGAACTTTACACAAAGAGGTATCCGACAGCTCGTCAATCTTAAAGTAAGGGATTGAAGTGGAAATGGAAGACCAATAGCCTTTTTCGGAGCGCTGGAAATAACTCAAGGGGAGCCTGGAATGTTTGTAAGGGCTGTATCGAGGATAGAGAGGCACTGGTCAAGTGAAGTGGATGTGTTGAACTCTTGTCGTAGGGATGCGGCCCCTGGGATTCCCTTGAAATAGCCACTGAGATGGCGTCGGGTTACTTGGATCCCGTAACGTTCCCCTCTTGCTTCGACGTTGGCTAAAAGATGTTTGCGGCAGAAGTCAATCCTTTCTTTAAGCGTAGGAGAAGGGAGTTCTTCTTGATGATCCAACATCGCTCGTATTTCCCGAAAGATCCATGGATGTTCGATCGCGCGGCGGCCGATCATCACACCGTGGCAGCCTGTTTGCTCGAGTGCATTTTTGGCATCCAGTCCACTCTTGATGTCGCCGTTTACGATGACCGGGATGGATACCTGATCGCGCGCTTTTTGGGCCCAGGTCCAGTCTGCGGTCCCTGTATACCCTGCAGATGCGGTGCGGCAATGTATAGTGATCGCTTGCACCCCTACGTCTTCCAATCGGCGGGCTAAGTCGACAATGGGCATGGAGGCCTCAGAGCCATATCCGATTCGGGTTTTCACCGTAACCGGTAACGGGATCGCTTGCACCACTTGCTTAACCATTGCGATCATCGCGTGAGGATCGCGAAGCCATCCTGCTCCTGCACCCCGTTTGACAATGCGCGGGATCCAACAGCCGCAGTTGATATCCACAAATGTTGGATTCGCGTCGGCAGCGACGCTAGCCGCTTCTGCTAAACGTTCTGGGTCTGAGCCGTAGATTTGGATTGCAGTAGGTCGGTCGGTCGGTAACAAATGGATTTTTCGCCGCGCTTTAGGGCATTTTCGCAATAGCCCTTCGACGTTGACAAATTCTGTGAAACAAATATCTGCTCCTACGAGCCGGCATAAATGCCGAAAGACATGATCGCTCACATCCTCCATCGGGGCCAATATCGCTGGGGGGCGTGTGAACAGTTGTTGAAAGAGAGGAAAAGCTTCAGACACAGGTAGCGATCTTTCGCATATGATGAGCGAATAGAATAGCATATGGTAGTCTCTTGCTTATTGGCAATCACAGCCATATAGTATCTAGGCGCAAGTGTATATGATATCAAGGTGGGATAAAGTATGATCGCGAATTCGAAGAAAATACGATGGGACTTAGGGATTCGGTCGCTTCTTCCGAAATGGCGTGAACTTTGTACATGGCGGAACTTGCAAGATGACATAATCGCGGGGTTTACCGTATCTTGTATTGCTATTCCGCTGTCTCTTGCCATTGCGCTTGCCTCAGGGGTTTCCCCTGCAGTGGGGCTTGTTACGGCTATGATTGCGGGAGTCATATGCCCTCTTTTGGGAGGGATGCCTCTCACGATCAGCGGGCCTACTCCTGCCATGGTAGTGCTGGTTGCTTCGGTGGTTCAGGAGTATGGACTTGGGGGTCTGTTTGTCGTCGGCATTCTTTGTGGAATGTATCAAATTCTCACTGGAATGTTGAGATTGGGGCGGCTTGTCCTGTTGACTCCTATGCCTGTGGTGGAAGGGTTTACGGCGGGAATTGGAGCGATTATCTTAATCGGTCAGCTTCCTCCTGCGCTTGGACTCCCTCCCCCCGCCCAGTCTCATGTGGTGGACGTGGTCGTTCACATTCGAGACCTGTTTCATCAGTCTGATGAGGGTGCCCTTCTTCTGACCATCATTTCTTTAGCGATTATCTTCTTAGTTCCGAGAATTTCTAAGAAAGCTCCTGCTCCGCTCATTGGCGTGGTGGTCTCTTCCCTGATTGCCATTCTCTTCCGGATGGATGTTCCCGTCATTGGAGCAATTCCACGCACGCTCCCATGGCCCCATCTTCCTTCTTCTTTCCCGGTTGCCCCGATGATTGAGCTGGTAAGCGCCTCTTTTTTGGTGTATGCGCTCTCCTCCTTGGAAACTCTCCTGTCTTCAGCAGCGTTGACCAAGCTGGTTAAGGATCTGCCTGCTGATTTCGATCAAGAGTTGATTGGGCAGGGGGTCGGCAACATCATGAGTGTTCTATGCGGTGGGATCCCTATCAGTGGGGTGATCGCCCGTTCTGCCACTAATATTCAAGCGGGGGCGAAAACTCGCCGCTCGTCCATTTTTCATTCGGTTGCTCTACTTCTCACAGCGCTGTTTTTGGCCCCTGTGATGGCTAAGATTCCAGTTTCCGCGCTGGCTGCCTTGTTGATCTCGGTGTCCTGTCGGACATTGAATCCAACTCGGTTGGTCCACCTGTGGCGTGTCTCTCGGGCGGATGCGATTATCTACATCACCACTTTTCTGATTATTGTCTTTGTAGGTTTGATCGAAGGGGTTCAATGGGGTCTTTTGGCTGCGCTTACGATGGTTGCGATTCGACTTGGACGCACGCAAGCCCAACTCCAAGGGATCGGTTCAGAGGGGACCTATCGCCTCGAATTGAAGGGATCACTCACGTTTCTATCTTCTCTTCAATTAGGTCAACTGCGGGAGGAAGCTCAAGGCATTGAACCGGGCAAGAAAATTGTCATCGATCTCAGTGAGATCACCGATATGGATGCATCCGGTGCGGAGATGCTGGCCGATCTGATCGATCTTCTTCAGCGCAAGGGATCTAAGGTGGCGATCTTTCGCCTTCATGCCGAAGGAAGAAAGTTCTTAGCTTCGGTGAACGGGGGGGAGCCATTGGTGAAACTGATGGCTTCTACAGAGCAAGAGATCGATCAGATCTTGGAAGATATGATCCCGTGGCAAGCTTCGGAGATGCGTTTAATCCGTGGGGTTCAGCGTTTTCATCACGAACAACATATGCATTACGCGAAATTGTTTGAGAAATTAGCGCGCGGACAGGCCCCTCATACGCTTTTTATTACGTGTTCAGATAGCCGTATTGATCCGAATCTGTTGACGTCGAGCGATCCAGGGGAGCTGTTTCTTGTGCGGAATGTTGGGAATATGATTCCCCCTTGTTGCTCTCGAACCGCTTCTGCTGAAGGGGCAGCTATCGATTTTGCCGTCGGTATTTTGTCTGTCAAAAATATTGTTGTCTGTGGTCATTCCACATGTGGTGCTATTAAATCGCTTTTTAATAACGAAGTTGTCCCTGATGCACTGCACTCTCTGAAAGCTTGGCTAAAAGCCACTGAAGCCCGTGAACTGATCACGCGTCTTCCCGAAGGCCTTGATGTGGATGATGTGGCACGTCTCAATGTGCTCTCCCAGATGGATCATTTGCGCACGTATCCCATTGTGCAAGAGCGGGAGGAAACTGGACAGCTCTGTCTTAACGCGTGGTTTTTCAACATTGCGACGGGGCAAGTAGAAGGGTGGTCCACTTCATTGAAGCAATTCGCCGTTTTGGGGACTTCTAGTGGCCGTTTTCCATCTGCATCCAAAATAGAGACAGACACCTAGAAATGGAGGTGGTCTCTCCTCTCTTGAGGGGGGGTGGAGAGTTTGGAATGCCATACCGTGGAGCGATTGCGGCCTGATCGCTTCGAGTAATACAATGCCTCATCGGCTCTCTTGAACAGAACATCCCACGTGTGCCCGTGATCAGGAAAAATCGAGATCCCTAACGAGCAAGTCACATGAAGAGGTTTTTGTGAAGTGATGAACAATTGTTTAGCGCATTCTTCTCGGATTCGCTCAGCGAGCAGCATTGCCCCTTTCTCATCGGTCTGCTCACAGAGGAGGATGAATTCCTCCCCTCCGAATCTGGCTGCAACATCGGTAGTTCGTTTCTGCTTGGAGAGAATCGCACCGATCCCTTGAAGGACGATATCTCCGGTATCATGCCCGTAGTGATCATTGACCTTTTTGAAAAAGTCGATGTCTAAAATCAAGAGAGATAGTTTCTGATGCGAGCGCTCTGCGCTGGTGATTTTCTGCGTGGTAATATTCAACATCGCTGTTTTATTGAGTAGCCCTGTTAATCCGTCTGTTGTGGCGAGTCGCTCCAATTGATGGATCATGCGTGCGTTTGATAAGGAGACCACAAGATGGCTAGCCAGGACCTCGAGAATCGAGCGGATTGAGTCGCCGAATGCGCGAGGTTGATAAGAGCTGAGGATGAGTGTCCCCATCGCCCGGTCGTGCAAAAGCAGGGGGAGGATCAAGAGAGAAGCAACCTTAGGCCATCGCTGATATGGAGACAGCACATGATTTTGTCCTCCATCCATCTCTCCTTTGTACGGGAGGGGATACCGATTTTGAACGACCATCGAAACAAGGCTGTTGTTTTGAGCGAATCGAGTATGGAGTAGAGGATCGAGGGAGTGATCGTTTGAGTGGACAGCGCGGACCTCATGGATTTGGCTCGCTTCGTCAAAGATGGTCACAGCAGCTAGATCGAAAGATGTGATCTCTTGGGTCGCCTGGAGTCCTACTTTGAGAACATCCTCTTCACTCAGCGCGGCTCCGAGCGCTTGTGCGGCTTGATACAGTTTTTCCTGTTCGATTTTTGTTTTTTCTAGTTGTACGAACACGCGTTCATTCTGGACGGTCCGAATACAGAAGCGCGCAGCTTGCATGACTAGGTTTTCTTCATGTGGACTGAATGGCTCTCCTCTCGTTCTGTCCACGACGAGCACCCCCTGCAGCGTCTCATGTTCGAGAAGGGGGAGAGCGAGGAGTGATCGTATCGGACAGGGGCCTCGATAATAAGGAAGGTGGTAAATCATTTTTAAATCTTGAAGGCATAGTTTTTTGCGTTGAGTGGTAACAGCACCTAACACGCCATCTCCGGCATGGAAGGGGGACTCGTCGATCTCTGCTCCGGGTTCGGAGACAAATTGGCAGATGCGTAGATGTGTACCTGCACGGTTAAGCCATAGAAGTGCGGCTGTGTGTAAATGGAGGGAGTGATGGAGAAGATTGAGTGCGTACAAAGAGGCTTGCCGGATTTCCTCTACGCTGGACTGAGTCAACGTACTGTTGAGAGAAGGGATTGCTTGCGTTTGTTTGTTAACCTCCAGCAACCGATAGCTGCGCGCATCTTCTTGAATTCGAGCGATCTCCTGATTGACTTTCTCGTAGGTCTCTTTTTTTGTTTGGGAGGTGACAGAATGGATTGCGAACAGGTGGAGTAAAAGAACCCCAAGCAAAAAACCAGCGCGATATCCTAAACTGTCGGGTGGTTGATCAGAGATGAAATGCCGGATCAGCGCTTCTACGCAGAGATGCCACGCTACGCTCGTTCCCAATGCCCATGGCTGAATCCGAGATGCTATCCAAAGAAATAGCAGAAAAACAAAAGGGGCATGTTGGCCGTCGAGGGTACCATCCCAATACAGCAATCCTAGATTGGTGCCGATACTGAGGAGTAGACCCAGCTCCAGATCAGGGAGCGGGTTCCCGGTGTGGGCCTTTTTCGCTCGAAGAACCAGTAATAAAAGGAAAGACCAAAGTGCGCAGAACGTTAAAAAATGTGTAAAAATAGAAAAGAATGCTCGAGGCCCCAAGCCGTATGCTGTCAGGAGCAAGCATAAAAAAAGGCGTCCCCCTCGTTTTACCGCTTGTTGAAACATCTCAGTAGGTGCATTGAATGACCTTAAAATGAAGTATCTACACTATTGAAGTTTTCAGGAAGATCAATCAGAGGGACGATAGAAATCGACATACGCTTAGGGTTATGGTCTCATCCGATCAGCATATGCATGGAGAGATGGGAAGAGGGTTTCCTACTTGATTGTCGAAACGTCTTGTTTTCTTAGTTCCATTAGATAATTCTAGAAAAGAGGACTGCAAGATTAAAACCATCGAGGATGTCAATCGTGAGAGATGGGAAAAATCATCTTGAGAAGAAGGGGATGGGTATGTTGGGTAGGAAAGCGAGAAGAAGGTGAGTTCGCGATTGGTAGAAATGGATGAGCAAGGGTTTTCTGACCGTCTTCTCTGTTTTTTTGCAGGCCCTCCCGGTTGGCTCGAGCAAGCTCCTGTGACGAGAATGTTGATTTGGATTAACATTGTGGTCTTTGCAGGGGAGCTTCTTAAAACTCATCACTGGTATGCGCTGTTAAGTATCCCCGAAGATGTCCTTCTGACATTTGGAGCGAATTATGCCGTGGCAACTATTCGGGAATATCGGGTGGATACATTGATCTCTTCCTGTTTTGTCCATGGGTCGCTTCTGCATCTTGTTTTTAACATGTTTGCCTTTCGAGATGCCGGATCCCTTGTAGAACGGATGATAGGCTCCGGCTGGTTTGCTCTGTTGTACCTTTTTTGCGGGATAGTTGCCAGTGTTGCCAGTTGTGCATGGGGTTGGATGACAGACGTGGAGTGGCTCAGTGTGGGAGCTTCGGGTGCTATCTGTGGCGTATTGGGAACAACTACTGTGATCGCTTGGAAGGTTCAGGGGTGGAAAGGACCGCTTGCGCAAGCTACTTTAAGGTGGTTTGTAATGATGGCTATTTTTGGATTTGTTGCTGCGCAATCCGGAGTGGGGGTTGATAATGCTGCGCATGCAGGCGGTGCTCTGGCTGGTGTGTTGGTGGGGAGCCTCTGGAAGCGAAAAGTAGAGACTTATCCAATGGCATATTATTTTGTAGGGGTTAGTGCCCTGGTACTGGTGACCGTTGCCGCGCATGTCTTCGCTTTGAGCCGCGATCCTTTGAGCCACATGCGTATGCCAGAGCGTTATCTGTATGCGATTCAATCGCTCGAAAGGGGGGATTGTGCAGGAGCGAGGCGGGCGGCAGACCGAGTAGAACGGCTACTTCATGATCCCCCCTTTCAATCTTCCTCGTGGAAGATGATAGAAAGGCGACAAAAGCGTACAGTCCGAGAAAATCTGAAAAGCATTGAGCAATTGAAAGAGGTGATCGACGGGCACTGCTCTTCTCTCTTGACAAGATCGTGAGGAGTTTCTGCAGGAAGAGGAAAAGAAGCTCTAGAAAAGGGATGATTCTAGCCATCGTTAGGAATCGGATGTCATCCTCTTTTTAGATGTGAAATATGGAGAAAGGGGATAGACTTTTCTCAGGAAATCAAAGAAGAAAGAGGGTATGGTACACTATCTTCTCGTTTTCAGTCACTCTCTACTCCGATGGGGCATTCTGTTTCTATTTTTGCCTGTTTTATGGCGTTCGATCAAAGGGGTTCGCAATCGCTCTCCATATCAAACAATAGACGCTCAATTGCGTCTGGCTCTGGTTTCTTTGCTCGATTTTCAGCTGTTGATAGGGTTGGCTTTATTTTGGGTAAGTCCTTTTACTGAAAGAGGGGAAAGAGGGATGGTCCACGTCATGCGGGAACCTCTCTTGCGATTTTGGACCGTAGAGCATCCTTCCACAATGTTTCTGGCGATTGTTTTCGCGCATCTTGGGAAAATATTTATCAAACGAACATCTCAAGATGAGGTTCGGCAGCAGCGGACACTTGTGTTTTTTGGCATTGCCTTTGTGTTGATGATGGCGGGGATCCCTTGGCCTGGGACCCAATGGGGTAGGCCTCTCTCTCCCCTCTCCATTTCATAACACGTTATCCTGTAAGGTTAAAGTGCATGTCCATCCACGGTTAAGAGAATGCTTTTTTCCATACAGTTGGTGCATTAGTTGGAGGCTTATCGATATAACAAGAGGGCGAAATAGTCGTAAAAATCATGGGCTAGTCCATGATCTTATCCATTTCGGGTTCCTCCTCTCGCAAATCAATTAGAGAATAAAAATGATTAATTTATCGGGATAAGTTTGGAATTATTCTTGAACGGTTGTCGGAGCAATTAAGGACCATCCCTTTAATGTGGAACTTGCTGCGAGTACACTCGCTCTTAATAAGTTTGCTTATTATGCTGAACAGGATGCGTTGTATTTGCAGGATTTTAGTGGGTATCATGCAATCATTGTATCTCGCGTTCTGCTTGAATGCGTTCGGTGTTGTCTGCGTAATTCAAATTATGCGTTTGTTGTCTAGCAGGAAGTAGTTCATCTTTTTTTTAGGAAGATTTTTGACCTTGAAGCGACAGGGCTCATAGCTCCTACGATGCTCTCGTATACGAACTATTTTTTTAAAGTTGCTTCCACCGAGCCTGTGGAAATTGCGATTGCTGCTGTTTTGCTGTGCTTTTGGGTATATCGTGAAGTAGATTGTCTATTGTAGGTCAATCGTACCGAGAAAACCCTTATCTTCGATGGATTGAAACCTATTCAGGCGAGAATTTTGGTTGCAGTGTAAGCGAAGTGATCAATATCTTTGATGACGTTGCTTTGAAAATAACTGAGGAAATGCGAAATAAAATGGTTGCCTCATCTTACAAAAGCACCGTATTGGGATGGCATTTCTGGAGTGACGCTTATCGTCGAACCATCTTTGGATGGGTTTTTGTCTTCTTCAGTCTATTCAGGGAAATGCCGATGAAGTCGTTCTCTTCGATCCATTCTAAGTGTGTCTTTGTAGATGATTCGAATTTTGGGTCTGTCCTGGATAGTGTGAAATAATGTTAGAAGAGAAGTTACGAGGAAGAGCCGATTAAGTAAGCGGGGGAGTCAGGTTAGGCTTGTCGGTTCCTATTTGTTAAAACGAGACCTTTTAGTTGCACTTTGTTGAGATGTTTTGTGGTTCTCATTTTCTGATCAGTCGAAGTGGAGGAGTTCTCCTTGGTGTTCGATGGTAAGAGCAGGTCCTGTGTTCCGTTCAGCGGTGTATCCGATGACTTTGGCCTGGACACCGAAAGCGGCAGCACATTCGATAACCTGGGAGGATGCTTCGGGAACGCATATCACTTCGAAGCGTTGCCCCATATTGAAAACCCGCGCCATTTCTTGGAGCGTGAGCTTTGATTTTTCTTGAATAAAACGGAAGAGAGGAGGGGGCTCGAAGAGGTTGTTTTTGATAAACCGTGCTCGGTGAGCGAAGCGAACGCATTTGGTGAGGCCTCCCCCCGTATTGTGAAACATTCCCCATATGGAACTTTTCATATTGGCTAGGAGTTGTACGATAATGGGAGCGTAGGTTCGAGTGGGGGACAGGAGGGCTTGGGCTACGGTCCATGGGGTTTCAGGGACGAGATCATCGAGGTCTAGATCTCCTTGATAGGCTAGGTGTTCCACTTGAGGTGCAAATGTTTCTGGATAGTTCGTACGGAACTGGCTCTTAAGGAGTTCATGGCGTGCGGCAGTGAAACCGTTTGTGCCGATGCCGGAATTTTCATCCGTTTCGTAGTGGGCTTTGCCAGAGGAAGCGAGACCAACAATAGCAGCGTTTGGGGGAATGCGAGAGCAGTCGATAAAGTCCTGGCGTCGCATGCGTACAGCGAGGGTCGAATCTACGGTGAGGGTACGTACCAGGTCCCCTACGTCTGCTGTTTCTCCTCCACATGTGTGGATCTCGATATGGTAAGGCTGGAGCCATTTGGCTAAGAATTCATAGGACTGAATGAGGACTTGGAGCACCTCTCCTGGGATAAGAGCAGCGTTCCGTCCAATGGTATTGGAGAGTACAAAAGGGCCTGTGGCCCCTACGCACAAGAGATCGTCTAGGTTCATAACGAGGGAGTCTTGGGCGATTCCTAGAAATACGGAGGGATCTTGATGTCTGGCGAATGCCAGGTAAGCCACGTTGGCTTTGGTCCCTGCACCGTCAGAATGGAGGAGAACACAGTGATCTGGACTGCCCGTCCATATATCCGGGATAGCCTTGCAAAAAGCATTGGGAAAGAGGCCTGGGTCTATATTCTGGAGGGCGGCAAGCACTTCATGCTTATGGGGTGAAACACCTCGGTCTTCGTAGTGTGAAGTCATCGGATATGCTCTAAGAAGGGGGAGTCTTTCTTTTATACAAAGATCAGAGGAAGGAAATAAATTTTAAATAAAAAAAGCTTCCTAACCAGGAAGATCACTCTTTCCTCAATACAGACTAAACAAATAGGTAAGTAAAAGTAAAATAAAATGGGATTTGGTGATCTTATGGATGGGCATAGGGAAAATGGTGGGTTTCGTCTTTTACGTTGTGAGCTCATCGTAGTTGAAGAATAGGTGGCGGGGCAAGCGCGGTGGAATGCGATTTTCTGATGAGAGCTGTGATATCTGACAACAGAGCAGGTAGTCTGAATTCATTGTCGATATTACGCATAATAGTTCATGAGTTACAACAGTTGGCGTAACCGGGTTTGTTGGGGGACATTACAAGCCAAAGTCAAACAATTCAAAAGACAAATACTTAATACTTGAAGAAGAATCAAACCGAAGCGAACCATTCGTAGATATTTTGCTGCTGTGGTGATACACTAGAGAAAGCTTTTGAAGGCGAATGTATGGGTTATCAGAGACTACGTCACACTGTTATGAGAGAGAAAGATCCTATTAACTACCCAGTATATAAAGAGGAATTGGCTTTATTAAAAGAAAAAGGAGTTATTGCTTCTTATTCCTTTTATAACGACCTCCGTGATGAGACGTGGATTATTCTTTATTATTAAGTTTTCGTTATCTTTACTAATCTCTATGCCCTCCTTCTCCTGAAAATGAACTGGAAGAGGAGGAGAGGCAAGAATTAGGTCAGCCTTTGATGGACATCGGATGAAGCGGACCAAGCTGTGATGGCTGCAGTTCAGACTTCTCGGACGGGTACTTCGTGAGCGCGAACGAGCTGGGCACAGGCGTCGAATTCTGGTTTACCTTTAGGAATGCCATGGGGGTCTTCTGCGATTTTCATCGGGATGAGGCCGAGAGGGGTTTGGATTTCGATGTGATGGCAGAGGTGTGCTGTGCGGGTGGCTTCAATCCATCGACAACCGAGGGTGGTGCTTTCTGTCAGGAGGATTAATTCGAGGAGGGGGGCTTGTTGATAGGTGGAGATAACGGAGAGTTAAAAGCACGGTCGCCCTTTTTTCATGACGAGAGGGGTGACCCATGCGTCTAGTGCACCTGCTTGGAGCAGGCTATCGATACAATGTCCTAAGAGCTCTCCAGTGGCGTCGTCGATATTGGCCTCTAACACGATGTGAGAAGGATGCCAGGAGGAGGCAATGTGATCTGGAGTTACCCTATGATCGCCCTCAGCAGGTTGGGCCTTTCTTTTGGGTTTGCTGTGCCTGCGTCCCCTCCTATGTGCTCTGGAATCGGAGTCGGCCAGCAGCTTGAGACTACTCCTAGGTCCTGCGATGATGGCAGCCCCCGTTGGGGTTACGAATTCAAAATCGAGCGGGTCTTCATAGGTGATAAGCCCCTTCAAGCATTCGACTGTTACAGGGGCTGGGAGGGGTAAGACTCCATGTTGTGTGTTGATAAAGCCCCGTCCCATTGGTAGGGGTGATGCGGCAAGTTGATGCAGGTTTAAGTAAGTGAAGGCGGCTGCGCTTTCCACGATGTCTACCAGTGCATCGCCCCCACATACTTCATGGAAGTGGACATTTGAGACGGATACACTGTGGATTTTCGCTGCTGCTTTAGCGAGGCGGGAGAAAATAGAGCGATCCCTCTCTTAAACTTTTCGGTCGAAGGGGGCTTGTTTAAGAAGCGTATCAATGTCTCTATAGGGGCGTTCAGATTGATGGCTGTGGACAGTGACTTGGAAGTTTGCTGCTCGAACGCAGTTCTGAAATGGTTCTCCTACGTGAAGTTTTACTTCTTCCAGTTGGAGAGAAGACACTGCTGCTTGAATAGAATCCAGGGGGAAGCCGAGGTCGAAGAGTGCAGCTAGGATCATATCTCCTGCTAGGCCGGATGGAGCATCGAGAGAGAGGAGTTTTTCTTTTCCAGCGCCTTCAAGGAGGGAGGTGCACTTGGTTCTTGTCTCTGGGAAAGAGTGAGTGTGCTGGTGGTGGTGGGGATGATGATCGGAATAGTGTGAATGACTCATGGTGTTGGATGAGAACGGAGGATTCTTGCAGCAGCGCATGCCGCTCCGAATCCGTTGTCGATGTTGCATACGGTGATGCCAGAAGAGCAGGGTTGAGCATTGCAAAAAGGGCAGCAGCAGGCCCTTGCAAAGAACTCCCGTATCCAATGGAGGTCGGGACCGCGATTGCAGGGATATCCACAAGCCCTCCGACGACACTGGGCAGTGCCCCTTCCATCCAGGCTATCACAATCAAGCCAGTGCACCTTGTCAGCACCTCTTGTTTTGCAAAAAGGCGATGAATCCCTACAATCCCTACGTCTGTTATTCGTTGAAAGGGGATTCCGATTTCCATCCCCCCAGGTGGCTTCAGCCATCCCTTGGCGAAGCTCGCTGTTGGTGATCCACACTTGCAAAGCTGAGTTCGTTGGTAGGCCAGGATCGCAAGGCGACGAGGGCTTCCTGGAGACTGATCTCTCCTGCTTGGATTCGGGGGAGAAGTTGATGGAGAAAATTGCTGTGCATTTTAATTTTGGTAGCTGACTGGAGTTCAGTAAAGCACCCATTTGGGAGTAAGGGCTAACTGGGATGGAAATTACTGTACTCCCCTGGACAATAAAATTTTCTACTGCGGTTGTTGAGCTTTTCTGAGAGCCTTGCTGGAGCAGTGTTATCATTCGGGTCAGGGTGAATGAGCTAGACAGCCTTCTCAAGATGAGGCTCGGCAGAAAGTGCATATGTATTTTTCGGTGCGGCTTTTGTGTAGATGGTGGCTGGGATCCCTTGGCCTTAGACCCGGTGAGACAGGTTGCTCTTGTCTCCTCTCTAATAGGATGGGTTAGATCTCCGTCTATGGGTGTTTAAAAGACGTACCTATTCGTGATGGGACGCATGTTTTGAATGATCTTGAGACGGCGATATCTATCTATAGGTTGCATAAAATGTTTAATGTAGTGTACGAGCAGTTTGGATGAGTTGGAAAAGACCTCTATTCAGAGTGGATCGATGGAGTTTAAAATGGCGATCTGAGAGTCCTTTTTTTCATAGCTTAGTTTAATACTAATTAATCTATGGAGGAATTCTATGAGCTAGAGCAAACGTTCTCAGAGGATAGTAGGATGTCTATTGACCAGCGTGAGTGTGGTGGTGTGTGGGCGTCAGGAGGATATAACCGATTCGATGATTTCGCACGGTACCTTAACGATGAATGCTGGGAATTCTGCTCAGAAGCGTGTCGGCGGCGAGAGCAGCAAGCGCTACAAAAGGTTGTCGATGAGTTTATTTTCGATGAGTTCAGTAAAAAATCTGAGATCGTGGCTTATCTCTGGAGAGCGCTCTGTAGAGACAATCTAACGATCGAGAAAAAAAAGAAACCTTTGAAACGATGGATCATCTGTCAGGAAGGGAAGATGTTCATAGAGAAAAAGGTGAAAGTAGAAGCATAAAAAGAAAATGATAAAAATAGAAACAGAAACAGGCTGTCTTCTAGATGTAGATGAGAGAATGCGAATGCTTTTAATAAAGGATGAGACCCTCTTATCTCTGTAGCAGGTCGAGCGTGCATAAATCTCATAAAGAGCATTTTCAACAGCCCTCTAAGTGTTGTGTTTCTCTCTCTATTAAGAAAGAGCCAACGAAGAAAGGTCAATTTAACGCGTTGCTTGAATTAAGAAGGATACGGCATGAGTTTCTTTGTCAAAAGCAAATTATCGTTCGTATCAAGAATAGAAGGGAAAAAATCACTTTCCTTCCGCGTGACTACTCTAAAACGAACGAAAAGATCGATCCATCCTATGATGAAAACATAGGGGAAGAATAATTAAGGATAAGAAGAAAATAAATGCATGCCCTTATACAGAAAAATTAGAAGGAGATATGCACAAATTAGAAGAAGAATTGAAAAGATGGTCAGAAGAGACCCACTCCATACAGAAGACACTTGAGCAAACAATCAAGCAGACACGTGAGTATCTGTCCGTACGTATAAAGTGACGATTTAGTATCCAGAGCTCTATGAAAAATTTCATATTTCTTCATTTTTACGGATATTGTTGCAGCATCGTTCTCATGCAATCCAACTCGGGCAAAGGATATTTATAAAAAAGCGGCCGGCTCTATGCCTAATTCTACCCGTGAGCTTGGCAGTGATCTCGAATGGGAAAAATTTGGTGTACATTAGACAGGATAAGCCTTTTTTTATTCAATTAACTTTTCCTCATCAGCTCTAATCTAAGAAGCTTTCTTCAGACGATATGCAAGGCCTTGTACAAGATATGTATTTAGTGTAGAGGATGGGACCTCAGAAAAGGCCCCCCTCTCATTTCCAATCCATAGAAACAGCGTTAAAACAATATGATTGGTGTTATCTGTCCATGCGCCTTGTTTTTTTAAGTAGGCACTTAAGAAGCATGATGGACACTGTGAAGTATTTTCCCAATCTGGTTTGTAAAGGAATATTACTCTCTAGGGTAGAGAAAATGTTATTGATCGTCTTCTCGGAAGAGCTAGTCTACACGATAAGGATGGGTTTTTTCTTTTTTGAATGGGTGGGTTTGATCCTACCACTGTGGCTCTTTCGTTTAATTTTTGTGATAATTCAGGAAATGGAGTCAGGGGAGCTCCAGTCGAAAGGATGCCAAAAGGGAAAGAGCTGACTGAACAAGATCTAATCAATTCTTTAGTCACAGTAGCATTCGTGGAATGAATGAAATCAGGACAACAAATGGAATGGGGGGTGAAAGAATTCCTTAAGTATCCTGTTGGGGGGGGGTGAGTCTTCGAGTGATAATGATATTGGGGAAGGATTCGAAGCCAATGAAGTGGCGAATCAAGTTACATCTCTAAGCAGGGAGTACATAAGCTCTCTTGTGAAGACGGGCTCAAAAGAGTATCAAGATTTGAGAAAAATGGTTATAGAGAGGCTGATAGGGAAGTCAGAGAGAAATAGGGAATTCATTAAACCTTATTTTTAATCCTATTTCTATCACAGCCAAAAAGTAGGGAGAGGAGGATTCTCTCCCTGCTTTTTTAGTTGGCAGGGCCCTTCGCTTTTCGGTTGTACCTATGTGCCATGCGATCGATTCGCTACATCCGTCTATTCTATTGCATCTTCATGGAGGGGCATTGAGATATAGGGAGACTCCTTCCTCTACGGTTCCTCTTCAGTGCCTCCTTTTCTGTACACAAGAGCCTATTCTTCTCTGTGGTCTGACTCTGACTAGTCGAAGAGTCGGAGTTCTCCTCGGTGATTGGATGGTGAGGGTAGGTCCAGAGATGAAGCAAGCTCGGTGAGCGAAGCGAGTGTATTTTGTGAATCCTCCCTCTGTATTGTGAAACGTTCCCCACAGGGAATTCTGTTTTGAAAGGATCGCGGTTCCGGAGATGTCAAGCTTACATCCCACTCTAAGTATATGGTACAATAAAAAAATGCGTGTTGTTTCGGGGATTCAATCTTCAGGGAAGCTCCATCTTGGCAATTATTTTGGAGCACTCCGTCAATTTCTTAAGCTTCAGAATGAGGCAGAATGTTTCTTTTTTATCGCTAATTTGCATTCTCTCACGACGATCCGACAGGGAACGCGGTTACGGGAGGCGACAACCGATCTCGTCCTGGATTATTTGGCTTTGGGATTAGATCCTGACCGGGTCATTCTGTTTCGGCAGTCGGATGTCCCTTTCCATACCGAGCTCGCTTGGTACCTAGCTGCGTTGACGCCGATGGGACTTCTCGAACGCGCCCACTCCTATAAGGATAAAATAAGAAAGGGGCTCGCCGCGGATGTAGGGCTCTTCACTTATCCTGTTCTGATGGCTGCAGACATTTTACTCTACCGGGCTGATCAGGTCCCTGTTGGAAAGGATCAGCAGCAGCACCTTGAAATTACTCGAGACTTAGCTATTAAATTCAACAGAACATACATCGCTGGATATGACCCTGCTGATCCGGAAGGGGTCAAGTCCAAGAATCCCTGTGGAATTCTTAAGCTTCCTCGCGCTTTGGTTATGAAGGATGTTGATGTGGTGCCAGGGATTGACGGAGAGAAAATGAGCAAAAGCTATGGGAATGTGATCGAAGTGTTTGCAGAAGAGACTGTGGTCAAAAAGCAAATCATGTCGATCAAAACTGACTCTACCCCTGTAGAAACACCAAAAGATCCTAATGCTTCTTCTCTTTTTGTTTTGCTTCAGCTGTTTGCTTCACTGCAAGAGGGAGTTGAATTGCAGGCGTCCTTTCGACAAGGGGGGAAGGGATATGGCTATTATAAAAATCGGCTGCTCGAGCTTTTTCATGAAACTTTTAGAGAGGCTCGCCGACGCCGTCCGAAGCTGGCGAGTGAAAAAGGGTATGTCGAGGATGTTCTTAAGCGAGGAGCGGAGCGCGCGTGCGATGATGCATTGGCTTTGATGAAGGAGGTACGCCATGTGGTAGGGACTCGATAGGGACGAGGTATTTTGGTGAGGGGAGGGTCTTTAATTAATTGTGGTTCTGTTAAGCGAAAGCTTCTTTGGTGTGAGGGGTGCCTGCATGTATGACGTTCGTGCTTTCAATGAATTGGTGATGAAGGAGAGTGCTTTTGTGGATCGGTTGGTGGGGGAAGTCGGCAAGGTGATCGTCGGTCAGACCTACATGGTGGAGCGAATTTTGATCGGTCTTTTGGTGGGAGGTCATGTTCTGTTGGAAGGGGTCCCTGGGCTTGCTAAAACCATGACGGTGCGTACGCTTTGCGATGCCATTTCTGCGAGATTTTCGAGAATTCAGTTTACACCCGATCTTCTTCCGTCGGATGTGATTGGAACGGTTATCTATAATCCACAGCGTGGAGAATTTACTTCTAAGCTCGGTCCGATTTTCGCGAATCTTGTCCTCGCAGATGAAGTCAACCGGGCCCCTGCGAAAGTGCAGAGCGCTCTGCTTGAAGCGATGCAGGAGCGGCAAGTGACGGTAGGGGATAAGGCCTATTCATTACCAGAGCCTTTTGTGGTGATGGCAACTCAGAATCCGATTGAGCAAGAGGGGACGTATCCTCTTCCAGAAGCGCAAATTGATCGATTTTTGCTGATGATCAAGGTCGGGTATCCGTCTCGTGAAGATGAGCGGCGCATCATGGACCGGATGACTACGTTCGAACCACAGAAAGTTGAACCTATGATTACCCCGCACGAATTGATGGAAGCGCGTCAGGTGATCGGTCAAATTTACATGGACGATAAAGTCAAAGATTATATTGTCGATATTGTTTTTGCTTCTCGGGAGCCCGAAAAATATGGGCTCAAAGACATGACCCACCTGATTGAATTTGGAGCCTCTCCTCGCGCTTCGATCGCTCTCAATCTTGCAGCGCGTGCACATGCCTTCCTTCGAAGGCGAGGGTATGTGACCCCTGAAGATATCAAAGCAGTTGGCCCTGATGTATTACGGCACCGTATTGTGACAACCTATGAGGCGGATGCTGAGGAGGTCAATTCAGACCAGATTGTTCGTCGTCTCTTTGAAATGGTGGAAGTCCCCTAATCGCTTTCTGTTTTTTATGATCCTCAAGGAACTTCTCTCGACACTGCGTACGATTCGAATTCACACAGCGCGATTGGCTAATGAGAATTTGTGTGGGCAGTACGTTTCTAGCTTCAAGGGGCAAGGCCTTGCCTTTCGAGAAGTTCGGCCTTACCAAATGGGAGATGACGTACGCGCCATCGATTGGAATGTCTCTGCGCGGATGAATGAACCCTTTGTCAAGGTCTTCACAGAAGAACGGGAGATGACTGTCATGTTGGTGGTCGATCTGTCCGCGAGTGAGCAATTTGGAACGTATCGGGTTTCGAAGCTCCGTCTTGCATCTGAAGTTTCAGCGCTGATTGCATTTAGTGCCATCTGGAATAATGACAGGATCGGCCTTATCTTAGGGGCTCAGCGCGTTCATCAGATGATCGCTCCGAAAAAGGGAGACAAACATGTCATGCGGCTCATTCGGGAGATCTTGGGGTTTGAGCCACCTTCTCCTCTTCCGCAAGAAAAAAGCGAATCGGCTGGGAGTGGATTGAGGCTAGGGTTTGGAACGGATCTAAAGGCCTCTCTTGAGGCTCTGGTGCGTGTCTCTCATCGTCGTAGCGTAGCCTTTCTCATTAGCGATTTTTTTGCTCAGGACTATGAGAAAGCACTTGCGCTTGCTGCCGCAAATCACGATATCATTCCTGTAGTTCTTACGGATAAGCGGGAGCGTGAGCTCCCCCCCATCGGATTGATAACCCTTGAGGATTTGGAAAGTGGAACGAGGAGGGTGGTGGACAGCTCAGACACGGGGATGAGACAGGCGTATCAGAAGGAGCTAGAATCGTTTCAGGCAGGTCGTCGGCGTTTGTTCAAAAAGCTGGGACTTGATTTTGTGGAAATCGATACGGCGGGTTCCTTTGTGAGACCACTTCGCGATCTTTTTGCACGGCGTGCAGGGAGAGTACGGCGATGAATTCTGTATTAAAAAAAGCTTTTTGGTTGACCAGCTGCTCGTTTGGTGTCAGCATCCTATCCCCTCATGAAGTGAAGGGAGAAGCGGCGGCCGAGGTAGAAACACTGTGTGTGGAACAGATTCCTACGGGAATGCAGCGCCCAACAGTCGAAAGTCATTTCCCTGAGCGTGGGATCAATGGCTATCGGGCTGTATTGCAAGTGGATGTGGAGCATGGCAAGGGGGAATCGATTTTCCCCTCTGGATTTCAGGTTGAGAACAGTGGGAAAGAAGTGGAAGCCTTGAAAAAGGCTGGTTTCTTCTTCCCTGTGCAGACAGGCAAAGAGAACTTAATCCAAAAAAAGACGATCGAGCAAAAAGAGAATGAACGGGTTCATACGCAATTGGAGATCCCGTTCCTTGTACTTGCTCCTAAATCTGGTCGCAACACGCTTGTTCTCCCTTCGTTACCGATCGCAATTGCGCGTGCCAATGGGGAGTTGGCTACTCTGTGTACCCACTCCCATTCTTTTGTGGTGGAGGATTCAATCGATTCTACTCCTGAAGCGAAGCCACAGGCCAATGTCCCCCCCCGTCAGCAGCGTGAGGAGTGGATTGCTCTTAAGCAGGCGGTGATTTGTATTAGCGCGGGTGTCGTGTTAGGTATATTGGTGGCGTATGGAATTCGTCTCTGGAGAAGGAGACCTGTACCACTTCCACCGCCGTCTCCGCCATGGGAAGAAGCGCTTGAAACATTGGGGCAGATTCGCACAGCAGGTCTGTTAGAAGCGAATCGTTTAAGTGAGTATTTTGACAGGATCCACGATACGATCCGCTTGTATTTAGGTGCTCGCTATGGGTTTGATGGACTGGAGTCTACGACGGATGAGATCGCGGTTGTTTTGCGTTCGATCGTCGCTTCTGAAAGCAAGGTGTTTCCTCAGGTAATTTCCTTTTTACAAGAATGCGATCTGGTGAAATTTGCAAACCTTACCCCTCCACTGGATGCGTGCAACCGTGCGCTTGCAATGGGGGAGTGGATCGTTCAGGCAACTCGCCCGTCCTCTTCTAACATCCCACCACTTCCGTCTGCGCATGAGGAAGAACGATGAGAACAAACGCTTGGCGGCTTGTGTGGAATATACTTGCTCTATTGGGAATATTGATTCTAACACTTCTGTATCCGGCTATCGATTACTACCGAGTGTCCATGCACATTCATTGGGAGAATCGTTGGGCGCTTTTTCTCCTGATAGCAGTCCCCTGGATTTTGATGCGGGTGACGGTGGGGATGGATAAACGCGTTCCTACTTTTCGATTCCCTGCACTTGCATTGGTTGCTCGTGTGTCCCCTGGATGGCGGGCTAATTTGCGTGATCTTCCAGGGATTTTGAGGACGGGAGCGCTCTTTCTCGCAGTTATCGCTCTGGCTCGTCCACAGGATATCGCACGTGGAGAGCATGCGGATGAGCAAGGGATCGATATGGTGGTCCTGCTTGATCTTTCTGGGTCGATGCGAGCAGTGATGGATGGAGAGGGGGGGAATTGGAATGTGGGAGTGAATCCAGGACAGAGAGTGACACGACTCGATACAGCGAAGGAAGTGATCAATGATTTCATCCGGCGTCGGCGGAGCGATCGGATCGGAGTAGTTGTATTTGGTCGAAGCGCTTATGTACTGTCCCCTCCTACGTTGGATTATCAGCTCCTGACAACCTTGGTGCAACGGATGGAGCTCGAGATGATCGATGGCAATGGGACAGCGATTGGAGATGCAATCGGGGTGGGGGTTGCTCGTTTGCGCCGCGGAAACGCCCGGTCAAAAGTGCTCATTGTACTAACAGATGGGGATTCCAATGCGGGGATGATCTCACCGGAATATGCTTCGCAGCTAGCCCAAATACAAGGAGTGAAAATCTATACCATCCAAATTGGGACCGGGGATGAAGTCGAAGTCCAGAACGGGGTAGACTTGTTTGGACAGCCCCACTATGTCCGGGCCCATTTCCCGGTCAATCCTGCTCTTTTGAATAGTATCGCTAGCCAAACCGGTGGGGAATCCTTTATCGCTGCAGATCGACAAGGACTTGAAAACAGCATGCATGCTATCCTAGATCGTCTTGAAAAGACTCGTTTCAGTTCTCAAACCGCTACTGTCAAGGACCTCTTTATGATCTTTCTGGCGCCTGCAGGGTTCATGATAATGGCAGAAGTGATTTTACGTCTTACTCTTGTTCGTCGATTTCCATGAGATTCGCATATCATTTTTGGGATTCTTCACATTTTCTGGTAGGAGGCGTTATTGCCTTCGGTCTCCTACTGATAGTGGCTTTACTCGTCAGAGATCGAGTGGTTCGAAGGTGTGCGTTTCATCAAGTGGGGGATGAGTCGCTTGTCCGTACTTTAATTTGGGGGGGTGTCACTACGCGTAGATGGATCAAAGGAACCCTTTTCCTATTGGCTATGGTCTGTATGGGATTAGCTTTCGCTCGCCCTCAATCGAGCCGGGGGACGCGATTGATCCCAGCGACGAATCTGGATGTGGTGCTTGCTCTGGATTATTCGAAGAGTATGTACGCTCGAGATATCATTCCGAGTCGAATCGATCGTGCAAAGGTGGAAGTAGCTCGCTTGGTACGGCAGTTGGCAGGGGCTCGATTTGCGGCTGTGGCTTTTGCAGGTGAGCCGATGAGCTTTCCTCTAACCAGCGATGGGGCAGCGATTGTGCAGTTCTTGCGGCAACTAGAGCCTAATGACATGCCTGTGGGAGGGACGGCTACTGCGCGTGCCCTTAGGCGTGCAGGCGAGCTTTTTAGTCGCGATCCCCAAGCAAAAGATCATGTGCGTGTGATCGTCTTGATCACAGATGGCGAGGATTTGGAAGGGGACCCAGTCATTACGGCTACTGCGCTTGCAAAAGAAGGGATTCGGGTGGATGTGGTGCAGATCGGTGGCAAAGTACCTGAAGCGATTCCTGAGGTGAATGAAGAGGGAAAGATCATCGGATTTCGCCGGGATGAACAGGGGAAACTCCTCACGACGGAACTCTCTGCAGAAGGGGAAGTGCGGCTTTCCAAAATTGCTTCTTTGACGGGAGGGACGCTCGTTCGCTCGGAACAGGGGGGAACGGGAATTGAACAGATCACAGAGACGTTATCCCGCATGATGCGCGAGGAGTTATCCGAACGGGTCGAGTATGTCTTTTCAGAGGAATATGCTTGGCCACTTGGTTTGGCGATCGTTTTTTTGACTGTGGAAGCCTGGATCGGTGAGGCCCCTCTCCGTAAGCAGAGGAAGCGCTCTTTGCGTTCGATTTTGTTTTCCAGTCTATGGCTTTCTCTCCTTACAGGGATTGGATGCAACAAGTGGAATCCTGCTCATCCCTTTGAGCACAATGCTCCTTTAGTCAGTAAAGCAGTCGATGCTCTGGATGGGGGAGATGCCTCTGCAGCGGCTCTTTCGCTTGAACAGTATCTAGGGGCTGGAGGCTGTGCGGAAGGGAACATTGGGATTACCCCATCTATGGAGAAACGTCCCGCAGCTGTATACGATCTGGCACTTGCCTATTTTTTGCAAGCGGAAGGAGAAGGGCCTCCTTTTGGTGAAGAGGAGGATGGGACCCAATCAGCAAAGGATTCTGTCGCGCAAAAAAGGATAGAAAAGACGCAATGTGCACTTCAGTTGATTGAGAAAGTGCTCTTGGAGAAGGGAGTTGAGCCATCGTCGGATTGGTGGCTGCTTGGCCAGTATCTAAAGGGAAATCTTCATTTTCTGAGAGGTCGCTATCAAAAAGCAGTCGAGGCATATGAAGCTATTCTCAAGCGCACTCCGGCGCAAGAGCAAGGTGTAGAGGGGGGAGGGGGACCCGAATCCCTTGAAATCGCACGACGTGCGGCTTGGAACCGAGCGATCGCAATTCGAAGGGTTGAGCAAGCTCCCCCTTCGCCTCCTCCTGATGGAGACTTGGATGGTGGTTCTTCTTCTGACAGAGATTCAGGAGAAGGGGGAAGTGGACAGGGACAGGCAAAGAATCAGCAAGACCAACAAGAGTCTCCTTCTGATGCTGGTGCTTCTTCTGAGCCTTCCGAGGGAGGAGGGAGTGTACAAGGCGCTTTTCCAGACGTCTCATCCCCTTCTGGTTCACCTTCATCTGATCAAGGGGACAGAATTCTCGAACAATTCGAACATGCTCCTACCGTGCAGCAGGAAGTTGCAAAAAAACGAGCGAAGGCCCGTCAGCTGCGGGGAGGGATCGATAAGTGAGCGATCGATTTTGCTTGCGGACTTAATGCCATGACGATCTTGTCCTGGATTCAGTTGAGAGTGGAATCGATCTTGAAGATCTCGGTTTGTCCCGCATGGTGGATCTGTTCAGCTCATGGAGCGAAAAGATACTCATCTTTTCGAGCTCTCTCCTGGTTTCTCGCTTTGAACGTGGTCCTTTTCCATGAGTCTTTTGCTTGGACTCAGCAGGTAGGCTCTGAGGTAGAGCTCCTTCTGCATGCCGAAAGTGAAGTCGTTGGAGTGGATGACTCGTTTGAGCTGGTTTTATCGGCTTCTTCTTCTGCAGGATCGATTACCAACCCAACCTTCAATCCAGGTTCCTATTTTCACCTGCTCGGGACACGTACTTCCCCTACACAATCGATTTCTATTATGAACGGCAATCTGCAGCGGAGCCATGGCTTGACAGTTGTGTTCTCATTGAGTCCAAAAAAAATAGGTGAGTACGTCCTTGGACCTGCTGCCGTAGTGATGGGTGGAAAGCGATGGGAGTCCAATCAAGTCCGCATCCGGGTTGTTGCTTCTGCTCAACCTCCCCGTGCCAGATCGGGGAGAGGCTTCCCATTCCCTTCTCTTTTCTCCTTTGGCCCGTGGAAAGGACTTTTTGGTGATCTGGGTGCAGACGAAGAGACAGAACCCTTGCCTTTTCAATCTCTCCCTATACTGGCGGATGAGCATCTTACACTGTCTGCTCCTAGAGGGGAGATCGCTTTCTTGCATGGTGTCTTGGATAAATCCTCCGCTGTAGTAGGGGAACAAGTCACGCTTTCTCTTTACCTGTATATCGAAGGTCATAGAGGTTCTCTGGATATTACGGATGTCCACGAATCCGATGCCAGCGACTTTCTCAAGCATTCTCTTCTTTCAGAGGACAGTGCTTCGAAGCCCATCGGATACGTCAACATAGAAGGGAAGATATGGTCTGTCAGCTGTATCCGTAAGCTGGCTCTATTCCCTTTAAAGACTGGTGAACTCGAGATTAAACCCATGTCGATCTCCCTAGGCCGACGATCGATTGCAGCGAATGTCCGTCAAAGTGAGTTTTTCCACATTCCCATTGGAGAGCCCCCTATGCTGGGTCGACCCGCGGGCTATCGGGTGGGGGACGTCGGTGACTTTCAGCTCTCCGTGCAAGTTTCTCCTCCTGAAGTGGAAGAAGGGGGAGGTGTATCGGTTCAGTTAGAGCTTTCAGGGACTGGTAATATCCCTTCGATGCTCTCTCTTCCCGTTCAGCCTAGGGTGGAGTGGCTTGACCCGATTGTTCACGAGAAGTTGGCTGTCGATCAGGCAGGGAAGTGGGGAGGGGCTCGCAGTTTTCAGTATATCGCTCGCGTTCGCGCTCCAGGGGATCTTTCCTTGGGTGAGATCAGCCTCCCCTACTGGAATCCAGAAACTAAAGCCTATGGAATTGCTCGTGCTGCGCTCGGCAAGGTATATGTCAAAGGTAGTCTAAAGAAAAAGGCGGCTTCCTCTTCTGATCAAGAGAATTATTTGATGCAGTTACCTGTTGTGTGGAAAGAGCTCGTAGGTGTTCAGGGAAAGGGTCTCTTGATAGCGGACTCCCCCTTGTGGGGTGTTGGTCTGGTGGCTCCTCCTCTTACCTATCTTCTTGTGGAAGGGGTCTGGTTGTGTGTTTGCCGTTACAGAAAGCGCCAGTTGGCTTATGCTTCTTCTTCTCTTGCAGAGCTCGATCGACAGCGGGCCAAAGTGGAATCACTGCTCAAAGCGGGAGATGCTGTTCAAGCGGATGCTGCAATGGGGCGTGCTCTTGAAATGGCACTTTGCCACTATCTGGACTGCAACCTCCGCCTTCTTCCATGGACTGCGATGGGATCTGCCTTTGAAAAGAACCAACTCCCCCTGGCAATGGTCCAAGATTGTCAGAATATTCTACAGGCTTCAGAAGTGGCTCGATTTGGGCATCCGGTGGTTTCTCTCCCTGAAGTTGAAAAGAGATGGAAACGGACTCAAGAGGTGATCGATTCCATGAAGAGGCGTGCTGCATGAAGTTCTTGAAGATACCGATGCGCGCCATATACTGTTTCATGATGTTGGGAGACAAGGGAGCTTTTTCTGCAGAGAAGATGCCTTCTGATCTGTTCCGTGACGGAGTGAGCGCGCTCGAACAAGAACGACCAGTCGAAGCAATCGCTGCACTGGAGGCGCTTGCGGATCGTGGTGTCCAGGACGGAGCGATCAGCTATGATCGGGGTCTTGCGTACGCTCTTCGGGTTCGTCTAGGGGCTGGTCAGCCGGGGGATTTGGGACAAGCTGTTCACGCCTTTGAAGAAGCTCGCATTCTGAGCCCTGATCGACACCTCCAGGTGGAAGCAGCAAAAGCTGCTCGTACAGTGAGGTTGGAAATTGCGCGGTTGCAGAGGCAGGAGGGAAATCAGGTATGGCTAGAAGATAGTACGCCTTGGGATCAGGCCGTTCTATCCCTTTTGCCAGAGAACGTATGGGCCATTGGAAGCTTAGTGGCTTCGCTGTTATGTTCGCTTGCGTTTGCAGTTTGGAAGCACAGTCCTGCTTTTGCAATACGGAAAAGTGGAGGGATTGTCCTATGGCTGACTAGCCCCTTGGTTGTCGTTTTGGGAATGGGTAGCTGGAAAGCTCGGAGCCATCGCCTCACACGAGAGGAGGGGGTTATCATTGCTCCTATTGTTCGGTTAGCGGATGAGAAGGGGGTTCCGAGCGCAGTAGCATCGCATCTGTGCGAGGGGATTCGGGTTCAAGTTAAAGCGAGACATGGGATGTGGCTGCATATCACAGGTGGCTTTAGGGAAGGATGGGTTCCATCCGGAACCGTTCGGATGCTTCCAAAATAGCTCAACTTTCCCATAGGCCTTTTTCTGTGTATAGGGATAAAAAAGTTATTTTTTTCTTTTGCTTTCTGCTAAGCAGACTCGTCAGATACTCTTCATTTGGGCTAGGAAACAGATTTTTAAAATGTAATACACAATTAAATGAATTTGATTCGGAAGGAAATGCATTAAGATAGGTTGTAGATTGGAGTGACCAAGGGATGTGCTGCTTTCGCTTGACTTAGTTTAACACATCTAATTGCATGATGGAGGGGGCTTATGGGTTATGAAAGAAGTTCTCAAATCATAGTAGGGTTTCTTATTCGTTGGCGTGATGTTGTGTGAGAACCATGGGGATATGACTGCTCCAATGATTGCACAGAAAACCTTGGCGGTGAATGCTGGAGGTAGTTCTGAGAAGCAAGTGATTCAAAAGGCTGTTGACGAGTTGATTCTACGAAAGCTGGGGAGATAAATCTGAGGTGGCTGCTTATCTCCAAAGAACGCTTCGAGGGGACTGGCTAGGGCCGCACGAACAATAAAATATTTCTGAGGTGATGGCTTCGGTCCGCGAGAGTAGACTAGAGCCTCAAGAGAAATTTAATTGGGAGAAAATCAACAGAATAGAAATAAGCCGTTTGCTTTATGAGAAAGCGCAAGTGCTTTTAATAGAGGACGAGGCTTTGTTTTCTGAAGAATCGGTTAAATGGTTTACAAATCTCGTGAATCGTATTTTAGAGCAGCGTCATACTCATGAGATACTGTCTGGTAATCCATTCTAAGGAAGACGATATTTCCAAGTTGCTTGAATTGAAAAAGATCCACCATCAACTTCTTATTCAAAGTCGGCATATCGCTTATATGAAAGATAGGGGAGAATTGTCGCTGCTCTGTTCACGTAAGTATCATTACACAAGCGCATGCACCAATTTTTGACTGAACAAATGGGAACAAGCGGTTGATAATACGCTAGAAGATGCTTATGCGAAACAATTAAGGGAAGATATTCATCAATTGTTAGAAAGAAACGGGGAATACAGGAACCCGGATCAGAAGTCTTGAATCATCAGGCAGAAGGGTGGGCTTCTTATGTTATCTCTGTAGCACTCTAAGAAGATAAGAAAGGACTTAAAGAAGTTGCTCTGCGTGAGTCAGAGCCAAATGAGCAGAAAGGAGAGAAAAGTTCAGCGATTCTTGAGATTTTAGCCTGACAGCTGAAAGAGCTCACTTTCAGTCCTGAAGAGGAGTGGAAGAGAGGACATACGGCAAGATTGATTCTCCGTACGTTTGATGTGATGAATTGATGCTTTCAAGCACATTCTGAAGAATTGTGTGTTTCTTCGAATTTAGTGAATATTGTTGCTGAGTTAATCTCTCGCAATCTGACTCGACTCGAGGAAAACATATTCGTCGAGTAGAGGAAGATTTTACTTCCGATCAATGTCAGTCGCTTGTGGTTACATTGAATGGGAAGAGTCTATGTTTGTTTATCCAGTTAAGTCTTCTTTGTCTGCTTAAATCTGAGAAACTTTCTCCAGATGATATGCAAGGTCTTAAGCGTTTACAAAAGAAGTGTCTCTTGGAAGGGAAAAGATCTCGGAAAGATTTACTCTCTGATTTTGAGTTGATGACAGGGGAACCTGCTTGGATCACTTTAGCGTTTATCCAACGCTCTGAGTATTCAGGGGGCATCCGAATCATTCGTTTTCAGATCAAGCCTCAAAATTCATCAACGAGTGAGCGAGATATAATAATCTTTTTTGGAAAAATGGACGGTAACATCAGAAAAGGTAGTGCTAAAGCTGGGGGGAGTTCTTAAATCCCCTGCTCGAGAGTTTGTTTCTTTGGAAGAATTAAAAAAGAGTCCGAAGCTGCTGGAGCGGCGCATCAGATTCAATTAAGAGGATGTACGGGTTTTCTTAGAGGGGCTACTTCACCGGGTACCAAACATTGAGGCTGCAAGTCTGTGAGGCGGCTGTTAAAGAAGTCCAAAAGAGGTGGGGGGATAATTAAACGCAACCTTTCGTTATGTATCCTTTGGATCTTCTACATGCTGTGGTAGCCAGTCGGCCTCACCATTTACATCCACTAAAAATCAGTCTGCTGAAGTTGTGAAGTAGAGTATCACTTGATTCGTCTTGTATTTACTCATTCGCATGTCGTTGATCTAGCCAAGGAGCATCCAGAAGGCTGTACCAGGAAGCGTGTCCTCTCACATACAAGCTTTGGATTTGGATGGGATGATCGTCTATGCGCCCTCTCTTTATTTTTCTTATACTAAAGTTGGTGCATATAGGGTGTACTGATCCCACCGCGAATCTTCAGGTTAAATGTGGACTCGCTTGAGTACCACAGGTTAGTTTTTAGGTAGGAAAAAGATTTTTATGGAGGCATAATTTTTATGGAGAGCAGATATGATGACATATTTAGTAACTGGGGGGGCAGGATTTATTGGCTCTTCGATTGCCCAAGCGCTGTTACAAGCGGGGGAGCGGGTTCGGATAATCGATGATTTTTCGACGGGTCGTTGGGAGAATATCGATTCTCTTCCGGGGCGAGTGGAATTAATAGAAGGGAGTATTCTTGACCCTGCACTTGTGGATCAGGCTATGAGTGGGGTTGAAGTTGTGTTCCATCAAGCAGCGGTTCCATCGGTTGCTTTTTCTGTCAACCATCCTGTTCAGTCTTTGCGTGTTGGAGTTGAAGGGACGGTTGTTCTTCTTGAATCTGCTCGCTGCAAGGGGGTTCGACGTTTTATTTTCGCTGGGAGCTCATCTGTTTATGGCAATACGCCTGTGCTTCCGAAATTGGAAACGATGTCCCCTTTGCCGCTTTCTCCCTATGCCGTTTCGAAGTTGACGTGTGAGCATCTGCTTATGGTATTTTCAGGTCTTTATGGTCTTGAGACTGTTACTTTGCGGTATTTCAATGTGTTTGGTCCACGGCAGAATCCTGCTGGCGAATATGCAGCTGTGATTGCGAGGTTTATTACGGCCATTCTTGAAGGGAAGCGGCCTATTATTTATGGGGATGGAGAACAGACACGAGATTTTTGTTTTATTGAGAATGTGGTTGATGCGAACCTGCTTGCTGCCTCGACTTCTCGGAAGCTCAGTGGGGAAGTGGTTAATATTGCATGTGGTCAGCGAGTTTCGTTGAATGACCTTGTGGTAATGCTTCAGGAGGAGGCGACTGCCTGTGGTTGGTTATCTTGTTTACTATCTCCTGAATATCAGCCCCCTCGCGCCGGTGATGTCCGTGATTCTCTGGCTGATTTGAGAACAGCCCGGGAGCTGATCGGATATACCCCTCGCGTATATCTGAGGGAAGGTTTGCGCATGAATCTTGAGGCATTTCATGCGCTTCGAGAGAATGCATCTGCACCCACTCGATGAGTTCATGTCGTCTCTTTTTTCCTGTTCTTCTTCAGAGACGTTAGGACAACTACTATCTAAACAGTTTAGACTTAACAGTTTTCATCAATGGCAGCGAGAAGCCATTGAGGCTCTTTTGGGGGAGCCTGGTCGTGTCCTTCTGGTGGCTCCTACGGGAGGGGGGAAATCGCTCACGTATCAACTTCCTGCGGCACTTTTGCCTGGAGTGACTCTTGTGATCTCTCCGCTGGTGGCCTTGATGGAAGATCAAGTGCATGCGCTTTTGTCCAAAGGGATCAAGGCGACTTTTCTAGCGTCTACGCTCGATGCAGAAGTGCGTCATCGTCGCGAGTTACGTCTTGAACGTGGGGATTATAAGCTGGTGTATATTGCCCCTGAGCGACTCGCTTCAGAGTGCTTCATGGCTCGCTTGTTACGGACGAAGATCTCGCTTGTAGCAATTGATGAGGCGCATTGCATTGCTCAATGGGGTCACGATTTTCGCCCGGATTATCTCCGTTTAGGGGATTTGATGACTCGCCTCAAACCCTCCAGGGTGATTGCTTGTACAGCGACAGCAACGCCTCAAGTCCGGGCTGAGATCTGTCAGCATCTTGGATTTCAGGAAGGAGGTTTTCGTGAAATTCTTCGAGGATTTGCTCGTCCTAACCTCCATCTGTCTGCGCATTATGTAGAAGGGGTCAAAAAAGCCTGTAGGGTGATGGAAGAGATGCTGGAGGGAGTTCTTGGCTCGAGTGCTACACCGAGAGGGGGGGCGATTGTCTACACGGCGACCCGTAAGCTGGCTGAAGATGCATGCCACTATTTGCGTGTGCAGGGGTGGCAGGCTAGTTTCTACCATGCTGGGCTTGAGCCTGAAGCACGCGCTTCAGTTTCTTACGCTTTTGCAAGGCGCTCGGTCGATTTAGTGGTGGCTACCAATGCATTTGGGATGGGGATCGATCGCTCTGATGTTCGGGTTGTAGTTCACTTGCAGCCCCCGTCCTCGATCGAAGCGTACTACCAGGAGGTGGGTCGGGCAGGACGGGACGGTCAAGAAGCCTATGGGCTTCTCCTCTGTTCTGGAATCGATATTGCTCTGCGCCGCAAATTGGTGAAGAGCAATGGGGCTGGGGAGCCCCTTGATACTAATGCGGAGCTCAGGGCGTGGGATCAATTTCGAGGGCTTTTGCGCTATCTGGATGCGCGCTCCTGTCGTCATGACTTTATTCTCCGCTATTTTGGGGATGAGCAAGAGCTTCTCGGTGGGTGTGGGCATTGTGATATCTGTGAAGCTGTAGGTTCGCATCCAGCTCGTTCTCTGGACCAAGAGCGGGATCTGCAAAAGACCACCTTGATTGTACGTAAAGGGCTCTCCGCTGTTGCGCGGGCGAATGGTCGAGGGGGGCTTCACGCTGTTGCAGAAATGTTGAAAGGCCTAGAATCGCCTAAGATTCGGCGCTTCGGTTTTACACGTTTAAGTACATTTGGCCTCCTTTCCGAATATCCATTGCCTTGGATTTTTGCTCTTCTTCGGGCGTTTATCGCTGCAGGATGGATTGACCTCACCACCAGTGAATATCCCGTTCCCCTCGTCACAAAAAGCGGCTGGGATGTTCTCCGGGGATCTGCTCCTGTTCGATTGCTTCTCCCGCCGTTCTCTTCTCCTTCTTTTCTGCAATACAAAGCTGGTCCTACGCTCAAAGAAAAAGGCATTCGGAGGTCTTCATCCCATGTGTCTATGCGTCAGAGAGGGGGCGGTGCTCTTACCAGAGACCCTTTATGGATCGCTCTGTCCGCGTACCGCGCACAGGTGGCTAAGAGTAGAGGGCTCCCTCCTTTTACGATTGCCCACAATAAAACTCTGATGGAGCTGGTGATCAAACAGCCAGAGACAGAGGCAGCGCTTCGGGACATCTACGGATTTGGCCCAACTCGGATCGCGCAATATGGAGCTGGATTTCTTAAAGTAATTGAGGAAAACAAAAAAAAACGATAGGATGTGGCTGGAAATCCAAAGAGTAGAGAGTAGAGTAGAAAGGATAACCATGGTTCTTACCCCCTCTTCGATGCTTCCACTTGGCACACAAGCACCTTTTTTTTCACTTCTCGAGGTTGTGAGTGGCCGCACTGTCTCGCTTCATGATTTTGCGTCTGCTAAGGGGCTATTGGTCATGTTTATTTGTCGCCACTGCCCTTATGTGAAACATATTCAGGATGAGCTTGCTTGTTTGGGACGGGATTATCAGCACAGCAGTTGCAGCATTGTGGCGATCAGTTCCAACGATGCGTCGATATATCCGGAAGACAGCCCTTCTAGCCTTAAGGAAATGGCTGAAGAGCTTCAATTTGTTTTCCCCCTTTGTTATGATGAAACTCAGGAAGTAGCCAAAGCCTATCAAGCTGCGTGCACGCCTGATTTTTTCCTCTTTGATGACCAGCGCAAGCTTGTCTACAGAGGCCAACTGGACGATAGCCGACCAAACAGCAGTCAACTTCCTACAGGAAAAGACCTGCGAGCAGCAATCGAAGCAATGCTAGCGGGGAGATCCGTACCCGAACTCCAAAAGCCGAGCATTGGATGCAATATCAAGTGGAAGTCGAAATAGCGCCCAATTTAGACCTAAGTGAAAGGGTGAAATACTAAGCACCTTCACTAGGGAATGCTCCTAATCCAAATGATTCAACAGGAAAAACGTCTGATCTTGATCAGTAAGCTACGCTTCCCTCACGAAACCTTCAACAAGCGATGATTAAGCCCGATGCGACCCCCTTTACACAGATGGAAAATAAACGATGAAAAATAAACAAAGTGCCTCATTGAAAAAGTTTTTAAACAAAAGCATAACATAAAAAAATGGAAGCGGGGATTGCAGGAGCAGGAATTGTAGGACGTTTGTTGGCTTTCTCTCTCCTTCACGCAGGCTGGAAGGTATCTCTGTTCGATCAAGATACAAAGGAAGGTCGAAAGAGCTGTAGTGGTGTGGCTGCGGGGCTCCTCACCCCCTTTTCAGAGTTAGATAAATCGCCTACTTCCGTTGCCAAACTGGGGTGGGTTGCCATTCAACAAGATTGGCCTGAAATTCTGTCCCTCTTGTCCTGTCCTGTTTTGTTACGAAAAGGGGGGAGCCTTGTTGTAGCACATCCCAGGGATCAGGTTGAATTTCCTCTATTTCTGCGGAGGCTTGCTTCTCGCTGGAGCCCTGAGTGTTATCAGCAACTCGACAAGGAGGCATTACATCAGCTCGAACCTGCCTTGTCTCGATTCCAAGGAGCGTGTTACTTTCCTGAGGAAGCATCCATCGATACGCAAGCTGTTTTTCAGAGATTAGGCCATTACCTAACGGAGCACGGTGTAGAATGGCATTCGAACACTCCAGTACAGTCAGTAGATTCAGGTCAAATTGTGCTTAACGAGGGCCTTTTTGAGTGCGATATGGCCTTTGATTGCAGAGGACTGGGAGGACGTGCTTCCTTCGAACAATTGAGAGGTGTGCGGGGAGAGCTTGCCATTGTATCCGCTCCTGATGTTTCTCTTCAGCATATTTTACGCCTATTGCATCCACGAATCAGCCTATACATTGTACCTTGCCCTCCCTTTCGGTATATCATTGGGGCGAGCGAAATTGAGTCGGAGGATTTCAGTGAAATATCCATTCGCACGCTTCTAGAATTGTTGACGGCTGCCTATTCAGTCCACCCCGGTTTCGGAGAAGCGCGTATTCTCGCTACGAGGACACAATGCCGCCCTACCTTACCTCACTCTATCCCTCAAATTAAATGGAAACAAAATTTTCTTGCTATCAATGGTCTCTACCGTTATGGTTACTTACTGTCTCCAACTTTAGTAAAAGATGTTATGCAGTTCCTAAAAGATGGGATGGGTGCTGTGCAATATCCAGAATACTGGAAGGAGCAGTAGGAGTGGAGATTATTGTTAACGGAGAGTCACAAATGCTCAAGGAAGGCTGTTACCTTCGAGAGCTACTTGCGCAGCAAGGGTGGGAAGATCACCATTTTGCAGTATCTATCAATGGAAAGATCGCTCCTCGTGCTCTTTACGATACGATAGAACTTAAGGAGGGCGATTCCATTGATTTCATTCTCCCTATGCAAGGAGGGTAGTGATGTGGGAGGTCGGTGATCGGCAACTCACGAGCCGCTTCTTTTTAGGGACAGCCAACTACCCCTCGCTTGATATCCTGCAACAAGCGATCCAAGAAGCGCACGCGGAGGTGATTACTGTCTCTCTCAAGCGGCAACATCCAAGTGGGAAAGGAGGGCAGAAGTTCTGGGATATCCTTCGAGCTGTAGGTTGTCATCTCTTACCTAACACTGCAGGCTGTCGAACTGCTGATGACGCCATGACGATGGCAGAATATGCGCGGGAACTCTTTCAAACTTCGTGGATTAAGCTAGAGGTCATCGGAGATGAAGATACTCTGCAGCCCGATCCGTTTGAACTGGTCAAAGCAGCAGAAGTTTTAATAGCCAAAGGGTTCTATGTTTTTCCTTATTGCACGGAAGATTTAGTGCTTTGCCAGCGTCTTGTCGAGTGTGGTTGCCAGGTATTGATGCCATGGGCTTCCCCGATCGGATCGGGAAGGGGGCTATTGAATCTCTATCACTTGCAAACCCTACGAAGCCGTTTCTCGAACACAACTATCATCATTGATGCTGGGATTGGGCGACCTTCGCATGCAGCGCTTGCCATGGAGTTAGGATTTGATGCTGTGTTGCTGAACACGGCAGTTGCTCAGGCCCAGTATCCAGTCAAAATGGCACAGGCTTTTCGAAATGCCATTGTTGCAGGTCGTATAGGATATGAAGCAGGAATCATCCACGAAAAAACGATGGCGTATCCAAGCACCCCATTACTTGATACTCCCTTTTGGCAAGCCACAATTCAACAACACAAAGTGTGAGGAATAGAAGTTGAGCTATAGGAAAGGAGGTTGATGGTTTGGGTGCGTTATCTTTTGCAGAGGTTGGTCCTGAGCCTTTAGGCCTTTATCCGATTGTTCATACACTGGAGTGGGTTAAGCGCTTGGTCCCGACAGGTATCACAACCCTGCAGCTCCGCATGAAGGGATGCTCGCCTTCTCTTGTCGCAAGCACGCTCCCTCAGGCAATTGAAGTTGCCCGTCTTTTCAGGGTAAGGTTATTCATCAATGATGAATGGGCTCTTGCTGTTCAGTATAAGGCTTATGGAGTCCATTTAGGTCAAGAGGATCTACAGCATGCAAACCTCTCTGTGATCCGCGAAGCAGGGTTGCGACTTGGTATCAGTACACATTCAGATGCAGAGATCCAAAAAGCGTTTGCTATTGAACCCTCCTATATTGCTTTTGGTGCTATCTTTCCTACCTCTACTAAACCTATGGCGACAGCTCCTCAGGGAATTGATATGTTAATGCGAGTGAGGGAAAAGATCCCTCTCCCTCTTGTAGCCATTGGAGGTATTAATCTATCCAATATAGATTGGATTTTGCAAACTCAGGTCGATGGCATTGCGATGATCTCGGCCATTACTCAAGCGGAAGATCCCATAGCTACCACCCATTTGTTCTTAGAACGAATTGCTCAACGAACATGTCCTCCTCATTTTCAGCCGAAGAGCTCCTTCAATACTCCCAGCATTTCAAATTAAAGGAAATTGGGGAGGATGGGCAGGCTAAGTTAAAACAAGCGCGTGTGCTATGTATCGGTGCAGGGGGGCTGGGTTCCCCCTTATTGCTCTATTTGGCAGCAGCAGGTGTAGGTACCTTAGGTGTTCTCGATGAGGATAGGGTAGAATTGAGTAATCTGCCGCGGCAGATACTGTTCCCTTTCGCATCCTCGCGCCAGAAAAAGGTACATGTTATTCAACGTCGGTTAAGGTCGATCAATCCTCATGTATGTGTTCATGGGTACGCGGAACGTCTGACCTTGGCAAATGCAGAGCAATGGATTCAAGCCTATGATATCGTTGCGGACTGTACGGATAACTTTGAGACTCACTACCTTGTTAATGACGTCTGTTTTTATCTGAATAAGCCTTATGTTTCTGCAAGTATTGCAGAAACCAAAGGTCAAATTTCCTCTTTTCTTGATCAAGAGGGCCCTTGCCTCCGTTGTCTGTTCCCTTATCACCCAACCTTCGATTCCGTTCCGAATTGTACAGCAACAGGTGTTTTCAATGTCCTACCCGGTTTGTTGGGCATTATACAAGCGACTGAAATCATGAAATGGATCCTTGGAGTTGGGCACTTGCTTTGTGGCCGTTTATTGACTGTCAATATCCTTAATATGCGATTTAATGAATTTTTTTTTGGACAGAATCCAAATTGTGAACTGTGTGTTCATCGGCATTCACTAGAACAATTGATAAGACCGAGCTCTTTTCCAGCAACCATCCATTCCATTAGGCACCGTGCAATCACAGCTAAAGAATTAAAAAAGCGTTTAGAGAATCGAGCGCCTCTCTTCCTTTTGGATGTCCGGACTCCTGAGGAACATCAAGTAGATCCTCTTGGAGGCTATCTGATTCCTTTGGATGAGTTGTCCTATCGGCTGCAAGAAGTAGATACAACCATCCCGGTGATTGTTTACTGTCGATCGGGGGCTAGAAGCCAAAAAGCTGTAGAACTTCTTCTTCAACGCCAAAGAAAAGGAGAAGGTGAGATCTATTTCCTGACGGGAGGTCTCATGGCTTGGTACGAGGAGAGTAGAAACAGAGCTAGCTGGTGTCTGGGTTTAAACAACAGGAGTTAGCCATGCTTAGAAATTTCCTCAGGAGGGTTGTGAGTGGGAGAAGGAGTATTGTGATTCATCACGATTTGTTGGAGCAGACAGGTAATGCGCTTTCCAAAGAAGTTGGGATCCTCGACTTTTCCTCCTTCCATCAGAAGTGCTTGATCGTACAGGATGGAGATCCACTCTTGGAGTAAGTTTGAGTTGGGGTCGCGCTGATAAAAGTCTTGGAGAGCTGTTACGAGAGGGTGGGTCGGGTTGATCTCGAGGATCCGTTGGGAAGTAGGAATTTCCTTATGCCGAGCACGCAGAAGTTGCTCAACGAAAGCGTGAGGTTTCCCCTGAGGGACAACAAGACAACACGGGGAGTCAGTCAGCCGATCGGAAAGCTTTACCTGTGAAATTTTATGCTTGAGAGAGGTCTGTATCAACGATAAAAACCCCTGCAATTCCTGGGATGGAGGAGGGGGAGAAAATTCACTCGTTTCTTTCGGATCTAGCATTAATTCAGCGCGCATAGCAGATACGAGCGGCTTCCCCTCGAATTCGTGCAAGCTTTCGGTAGCCCACTCATCGATAGGATCAGTCATATATAGCACTTCGTACCCGCGGCTTTGTAGGGCTTCAATATAAGGGCTTGAAGTCAGCGCTTGCTCGGATTCTCCTAATACATAATAAACAGCTGGTTGACGCAAAGGCATCCGCGCTACGTATTGAGTGAGGGAGATCCACCCATCTGATTTGGAACTACGGTAGCGGAGTAACCGAGCAATCCGATTTTTGTGCTCCCAGCTCATCGTAAGCCCTTCTTTTAAAATAGCGCCGAACTGCTTCCAGAAGAGAAGATAATTTTCATTTTGTTCCTGAGCCAGTTCCTCCAATAATTCGAGCGATTTTTTCGTTACCTGTTTTTGGATCGATTGGACAATAGTCGAGTCTTGCAGTGTTTCTCGGGAGACGTTGAGAGGAAGGTCATCGGAATCTAGTATCCCCCGAATAAATCGAAGCCATGGCGGTATCAACTCTTCACAGTTGTCCATGACAAAAACACGGTTTACGAAGAGACGGATCCCTTTTCGCGTGGGTTCTACCTCAAAGAGTGGGGCGTGCTTGGGAAAGTAAAGCAGTCCAGTAAATGACTGAGCTCCTTCGATAGTGAAGTGTGTATGTGCAAGAGGGTCTTCTGCATCTCGGGTCAGGTGTTTATAAAATTCAGTGTACTGCTCTTCTGTAATATGGCTGCGTGGTTGTTGCCATAAAGCCTTGGTCTGGTTGACTATTTCCCAATCGCGTATTTTTTCTCTTGTGTCGCCAGGGTAGAAGGTCCCTACTTTAATGGGATAATTAACGAAATCAGAATACCGCTTGATCAGATCGCGTATTTTCCCTTCTTCTAGCCACTGTTGCTGATCGGGCTTGAGGTGCAGTATGATGGAAGTCCCTCGTTCTTGACGCTCTGCTCCTTCTATGGTGAAATCGTTTTGGGCATCGGAGGACCAGCAAAAAGCTTTCTCCTGACCTGCCTTGTGGCTGATCACATCAACCCGGTTGGCTACAAGATAGGCGCTGTAAAATCCCACTCCAAATTGTCCAATTAGGTTGGCCCTTCCTTCCCCTTTTTCCTGAATCATTTTGAGGAAGGAGCGCGTTCCTGAATGAGCGAGTGTGCCTAGATTCTCGGCCAGCTCTTTTTCATCCATCCCTATCCCTGTGTCTTCGATGGTCAGCGTGCACTCGGCTGGGTTGAGGATCAAGCGAATTTCGAGGGTGGAGTTTTCTCCCAGGAGGGTTGCATCTGTCAGTCCTTGGAAACGGAGCTTATCGAGAGCATCTGCTGCGTTTGAGATCAGTTCTCGGAGGAATACCTCTTTATGGCTATAGAGAGAATGAACCAAAAGATGCAACAGCTGATGGATCTCTGCTTGAAAAGAGAAGGTCTTTTTTTCTTGGAGAGAAGTGCTCATGATCGGTTGGTTGCTCCTGTATTAGAGGGATGAAGAAAACTCATCAGTCGAAAGGACTTATTTTTTTCAATATCTTCACTTTGTGGTGAGAAGCAAGAGTCCAAGCGGAAAGTTTGTATAGAATTCGAGCCCCTACGTTTGCATCCCACTCGTCTTGAGAAGGAAGAGGGGGAGGGGATACTTCGGTGAGATCAAACCCCACGATACGCCTTCCTGAATGGACGAGGGCAGCCAGTAAATAGACTGCTTCTTGAAAACTCAATCCTCCCGGTACGGGGGTTCCGGTATGGGGGCAGAGAGAGGGATCGAGCACATCAATGTCGAAGGATATCCAGACCTGCTCCGGAAGAGGAGAGAGCACGCAAGAAGCGATCTCGCCCCACAAAGTTCCTTTGAATTTTTCTAGGTTGAGATGATAGGCATCGAACACATACACGCGTTCTGGCTGGCTTTGAGCGTAGGTTGCTTCTTCTTCTCCAGCATCTCGGATCCCCACTTGTACGATCTTGTTCACTTGAGGAATGTGTTTGAGCACGTTGTACATGATAGAGGCATGGGACCATTGAAACCCTTCGTAGTTGGCCCGTAGGTCGAAGTGTGCATCGAGGTGTAGAATTCCAAAAGAAGTATAATACTCTGCTGCAGCTTGGATCGCTCCAAACGAAACGGAATGCTCCCCTCCAACAATTCCTGGGAGCTGATTTCGGTAGAGGATCTCTTTCGTCTTTGAGTAGACATGATGGTTCAGTTGGTTTCCGAGTCGATTGGTGGTATCGAGTGAAGAGAGGGCAAGTGCATTGGAAGAAGTTCGATCGGGGAGCTTCCTGATAGCTTCCACATGCTGCTTAGCGATGTGATTCCATTCGTGGACCTCAGGAGATTCGGGTAACATATAAAGCCCAGCTTCGTAAGGCCGTTCCACCTCTAAGTCATAGAGATCAACTTGGTGGCTCGCTTCGAGAATAGCCATGGGACCTCGAGAAGTCCCACCCCCGTAGGAAGTTGTGGCCTCCCATGGAACAGGTAAGTAGATGAGTGAAGATTCTGTTTGGGAAAAAGGGAGCCCAAAAATGCCTGAGGAAGGTGGGGTAGGAGCATTGGGATCAAAAGAGAGATTCATGGTGTCTTCCTTGAATAGCCTTGAATGAAAAGCAAGGAATATGCCTCATTCAACGGTCATTTTGTCATGGGGTGTTTCCAGCTGCATCTCATTGAAGAGTTATGAGTATATAGATGACTTTGTGAATATGGGAGCATGAATGGATAGACGCTTACTCTTCTTTCAACTGCATCGTTTTATTTCGATGCTGGCGATACATATCCAGTCGATGGTTGTAGGTTGGCAAATCTAAGCTACAAGCGTGTCGTCCGCTCGATCTAGGATATGTTGGATTGGCTTTTTTTCTGCCAAATGCTGGTTTTTCACTCTTTTTGGGATATGTGGCAGATCATTTTAATCGTCGGTGGGTTGTGCTTCTCTGTGAACTTCTCCTGATCGACTGTGTCTACCTCTTGGGTACTCTCTTGTGGGATCGGAACCCCTCCTTTATATCTCATGTGCGGAGTTCTTGTGCTGTTCGGAGGGATTCGGGCATTCAATGGCCCTACGACGCGATCGCTCTTTGGAGATCTGATGTCCTCTGGCGAGATCACGCGGGCTCTTGCATGTGGGTCTCTAACGCATCAGCTTTTCTCGATGGTTGATCCCTCTGCAGGCGGCTTTTTTCTCTACGTATTTCATGGAAATGTGGCTTTCGTTTATTTTCTCTATGCATTCCTTTACGGCTTTTCCTTTTTTTTGCTGCTGTGGGTTCCTCCGTATGTTCGGATGCAACAGCCTGTAGTTAAATTCTGACAGGGCTGTTTGCCGGGCTGCATGCGATTTGGAATCATCCAATTTTGCTTGGCGCCATTACGCTTGATCTGTTTTTAGGAGGTGCGGTTGCTCTTCTTCCTGCCATTGCGCAAAACGTCTTACATATGGGACCGTCAGGATTTGGCCTCTTGAGAAGCGCCCCTTCTTTTGGTGCGATAGCGATGGCCTTATCGATAGCCCGCTATTCACCACCGTGCTGGTCTGTGGATGCTTGTCAGTGTTTTTATCTTTGGGATGGCCACTATTTTGCTTGTGTTTCCTCTTCTTTTTCACTCTCCATGGGGACTCTTATCTTGATAGGGGCTGCGGATCCAGTCAGTGTGGTTGTGCGGCGTACTCTGATTAATGTGGACTTACCTCACACTTTGAGAGGATGGATGAATGCAGTCAGCCATTTATTTGTGGGAGCATCGAATGAACTTGGGGAGTTAGAATCCGGGATGACAGCAACCTGGTTTGGTACAGTTGGTGCTGTTGGGGAAGAGGAGTCTGTATTTACCTGATCGCATGTTTATGACCGGTTCTTTCCCTTTCCATACGCAAGGTCGATTTTGCCAACCTCAAAGAGTGGAAGATTCTGCAAGAGGTGTGCTACTTTTCTCCTTCTATAGGTCGAAAAGGGGGGAATTGTTCTTGGCACTGAACTGATGAAGGCTGGATGTTCATTCTGCCCTCTCTTTTTTACTGATGGGTAGGATGGGATTTAGGGTGATGTCCAGTGTCATGGTCTCAAGTTCACGAATCGGTTTTAGATATACTGCGCGCCCGTCCCGACTCTGTCGTGGACATGTTACAAGAACAGAGGAAAGAACTTCTTTGCTACGGCTACCTACAGGTGAAGAGTAGTGAATTGAGGAATTCAGCAGCTATACAACTGTAGGCTGACCTGGTGATGACTCCCAAAGCCTCACTAGCGAAGTGGTGTAAAGTGCTGATTCAGCGGAGTGCACCGGATTGGAGGGAGACTTCTCGGGTACTATCTGTGGAGTAAATACCCTTGGATTCTCTCCGGGAAGAGGAAATAGTTTGTGCGGTATATTTGATTCTGTGCGTGTTGACCACGATGATTTTGATCAAGCACTGAGCTATGGAATGGAGGCATACTGAGCACTAGAGCAAAGTACTCCTTATGCGATTGTCTTTGTATATGAAAACTCTATACTTGGGCTTAGGGAGCCACTGGAAGGAGTAATTAGAAGAGATGCTATCGTACTGCAAGCACGAGGGTTAAAGGTGCCGCAGGAGGTAATACGACGAGTGCTGGCATTTCGCAATTTGGAACAACTCGTTCAATGGATTGCTCGTGCTGCAACAGTAACTCACGTCGGTGCTATTTTTGATTGAATCCTAACAGATAAGTGTAATCGATTTTATCGCGAGCTGCTTCACAATTGCACTGTACTGATTCTATTGTTTGTTCAAGAACAAGAGGAAAAAGCGTTGATTTAAATTATAACTCGTCGATGGTAAAGCTGATCACTTGCTGGATTTGATTGGTTCCGCAGGTGAGGGCAACCAGGCGATCGACGCCTAGGGCATTGCCACCGCTCGGGGGAATTCCTTGAGCGAGGGAGGTCAAAAATCGCTCGTCAATAGGATAGACCGGTCGCTGAGAGGCGCGCCTTTTGGCTTGCTCTTGCTCCAGTCTGAATCGCTGCTCTTGAGGATCGACAAGCTCACCAAAACCGTTGCACAGCTCTACTCCTGCTATATACAGCTCGAATCGTTCTGCCAAAAGTCGATTTTCGGGTTTTGTGCGTGCGAGGGAAGCTTGCGTCGCAGGGTAATCGGTTAGAAAAAGAGCGTGATCAAGTTGAGCGAGAGCAGGTTCGATAGTTTCAACCAGGAGTCGAAAGAAATCGTCTTCTGCATCAGCGGCTAGCGCAAGGGTTTCATGAGGGGAGAAAGATGCATATCGTTCAAAGGCTTCACATACGGTTATTCGAGCAAAAGGGGGAGATGTGTTGAGAACCCGATTGTCCAGCCGAACGACCCCTCCAGTGACATAACCGATCAGCTCTTCTGTATCCTTGATCATGTCTTCCATGCCTGCAGAAGCTCTGTACCACTCCACCATGGTGAACTCTGGGTTGTGCCGCTCTCCGATCTCACCTTGCCGAAAGCATTTGGTGATCTGCATGATTTTGGAATACCCCTCGGCGAGGAGTCGTTTCATCTGATATTCAGGAGAGGTGCTGAGATAATAGGTTTTTCCTGTACGTCCTTCTAACACTTCAAACGCATTGAGGTGAAGATCGAGTCCAGGCGAAGGGACGAGAAGAGGGGTCTCTACTTCCAGAAATGCTCGTTCTTCAAAGAAATGGCGAATCGCTGAGATGATGTGAGCGCGCTCAACAAGATGCTTGTGCACAATCGATCCAGTATAGGAGGAGAAGGGAGAGAGAAAGGAAAATTAGAAAGAGACATCAACATCGGGAGGGGGCCTTGATGCGTCCAAGATCAACACGCGGGACATTGTACAGATGTTTGGAGTTGAGCTGGTTTGCTCTGCAAGAGGGGGACAACAAACTCCATTCGTTGGGTTTGAAGTATTATGCCCCAGTGACGCGAAAGAAATGCAAATGAGCCCCTTGGCGCAGTCTGGGTCACTGGGTTGGGTTAATGTGCTGCATCGCTCCCCTTCTCCCTGAGCTGCACAAGAGGTGAGAAGCCCGATTAAAAAAGAAATGCAGCTTTTCATTAGCCAGTTGTTTGTCGATGTCCACAGGGAAAATAGAGCAGATTGGGGTATCCAACAGTTCATGATGGGTTCCTCTGGGGGGATAGGGTGTCATCCTGTTTTTTTTGTACTTTTGCTTCTATCGTAGTTGTCAGTAATCGCAAGTATTGACCTGCGCTCGCAAGAGAAAAAAAAAGAGAAATATAGAGAAGCACCGTGCCCACATAGATTAGATCGACTGCCCCTAAGTGAATCCCTGGATAATAAGAGAGCTCATAAGGATAACCTAGGACAAGAGCGATAATTCCTATCATTTGAAGCGCTGTTTTAGTTTTTCCTTCTTGTCCTGCAGCGATGACAACACCTTCGTTTACAGCGACCATCCGCAGTGCGTTGACCGTTAATTCTCGCCCTAACAGAACGACTACGATCCAAGGTGTAATCCGACCCATCGCTGCACACCATACGAGGGATGCCATTACGATTAACTTGTCTGTTAGAGGATCCATCAGTTTTCCAAAAATGCTGACGAGATTTAATTTGCGCGCCAGATAACCGTCCAACAGATCAGTGAGAGCAGCAGCAGTGAAAATGAGTGCTGCGTAGACTCCATCTGCGGGAGTATCTTTATCAAGAAAATAAAGAAAAGGGGGGATCGCAAGGACCCTTCCCATCGTGAGAAGGTTGGGTAAATTAAAGGCATCTTGAACGATTGAGCGTCTATGCTTTGGAGGCTGAAAGGCCACTTGTTCATTCATGTCATGTGACCGCATGGAGAAGAAGAGGGCCAGAACGGTAGGTTGGGTATTTGATGCTTGTCTGACCAGTCTTGTATTCTTTCTTTCGGTCTATAGTTACGCTGAAGCCGAAATGGTGTCCATCTTTATCCTCTATTGAGCTGAAATTGAGGGAAAGAGGGTGCGGATCGATTAAAAAAAGGCGTACAGCTCTCTCAGGCATAGACATGTACGAGCTTTGCCTTGTATAAGAATTGAAAGCTTTGGCTCCTTGGCGGAATTGGCATACGCAGCGGACTTAAAATCCGTGGCTTGAAAAAGCGTGAGGGTTCAAATCCCTCAGGGGCCACCATCGGGTCGTGATCCATCTGGCTGAGAGGAAGGGAGTACTTGCTGGATGCACTGTAAGCTAAATTGAGAATTCGGCACAAGTTCAAGATTGATAATGATAGCTTGATCGCACTTGCTAGCGGGTCGTTTCCCGTTCGCTTTTTCGACATAGCAGAATCCGAGTTTGTCTGGGTCCTCTGCACAAGTTTCTCCTGGAACAACCGCTTGCTGTTGAATCTCACAAACTTGAACGTTGGTGTTTCTTGCATCCTTAGAGGAATCTTGAAGTTGCTGCATGATGGAAGGATCAGGGGGTCGCCTTCCTGGCTTATGGCAAAGGTTCGGATCCGTGGATCCATTGATCGTTTCGAGGACCAAACATGAAACCCTTCCATCTGGATCAGGCCGGAGGCGTTGTGGCAAGCATTGGCTTCCAAGTGCGTTTTTAAGGCGTTCCATCAAGCTTGCGATGGCAGGGCGATATCCATAGGTATCTTTGCTTTTGTCCATATCGATTGGACAGAGAGAGGAGATGGCGGCTTGATCTCCAAGCAACTTAGCGAGTTGCAGCATCTTGGGGGTAGGATAGACTTTTGCCCGAATCTGTAGGTGTTTCTGAACAGGATCGCAGAGAGGTGGGATCGGATCTGTAAAGGAATCTTCGGCTGGACAGTCGCAGCTTAGAGCATTTTCAGGTTTGCTGCAGTCGCGCGGAGTGGTGAGGGGAAATGTACAAGCGTATTGGAGATCTCGAGAACCAATGATTTTAATAGAGGAAGTATCCCATTCTCGTCCGTGAATTGGATCAGCATCATCCTTTGCTTGAATCCCAGCACCCGCTTTTGTGATCGCATCACGTGGCTCAATCGATTCAATCATATGTGGATCGATCCCTGTGAAATCATATTTTTCTGGATCTTTTCCTAAAATCTTAATCCAGTCGGCATTCGTTAAACGGCTTTTTTCTGGATCTTTTGCGTCAAAATGAAGGAGTTGATGAGGAATCCCTCCGATATGAACATAAAAGATATTTTCTGGAGGTCGATTCCCGAGTGGCAAATTACAGAGTTCTTCGTTGTTGGAAGCAGGGAGAGACTGCGCAAAAAGAGGATTGGTGCACGTAGGATTGCCAACGTAGTTGTTTTCACCAGGCGGATATTCTCCATCTCGATTGGGTATTTTGGATGACGTTAGACCATTGAAATAACGGCTGAGGGGAAATTGTACATCGACCCCATAGCGCTGCTTCATGTGCACGTGGCGCAAGTTGTTGATGTCTTCTTTTGCACTGTCGGTAAACATTCCTTTGGTGAGAAGGCAATTGGGATCGTTCTTGGAGGTTGTTGTCATCCTGCACGATGTGCAATCAGGGGACATAGGGTTCGTTGCACAGATGGAAGTGGGGCGCGGCATCAGGTTGTTGGTGAGAAATTTATATCCTTGTCCACCTAGAGCACGCACATCGATCTCTGAATAGTTTTCGTCTGAGATTTCGATGATGACCACGGCCGAGTCAGGGCGGAGAAAATCGTGGCGCTGCTTGAGAATGGTTTCATCGATCCCCTTCCACTGAGCGGTCTCCGTAGACGTGTCGATCGAACTGTAGGGATCGGGTTGAATGAGGAAACGGTACCAGTCTTCCATTTGGGATTCAATGCCGCATCCGGTCTCCCCTACCGCAACAATCTCTTGAGAACGCTGAATCAATTGAGTTGGGTCTTTAATGGTAGGTCTAGAAGGGGGTGGAGGTGCATTGCCGCCTGTACTTGGATTCGCAGGGGTTGGATACCAAGCTAAAAAGCGACTTGGATCGATGTCTGGAGGCAGCGGTTGATTGGGATCGGTAGTCCGATAGACCAAATGCCCCTGATCGTCGAAATATTGGGTAGCCGTTGGCTGATTGGGGCTTATGAGCAAACCATCGCAAATGCTAATCCCTTTTTTGGGGGTCATTCTGGGCCCTAGCGAGGAGGTAACGACTCCGATGTGCAAGTCGTGCACAGGGGGGAATTCTATCTTACTACCCAGGGGACAGTTCCCATTTTGAGAGTTGCTTACAAACTCGTCTGTGGATTTGTCAAGACAATGAGGGGCGACGAGCCGATTGATTAAATCGGGAATCGCTTCTTGGAGAATGCTCTGTTTATCTCCCATAGAAGCGGAGTTGTCGATTGCAAGCAGTAGATCGACCCTTTCAATCGGGGTTGCTCGTATGCTTTTCGTGAAATTCGTTTTAACAACAGGTTCTTGCGGGACGGTAGGTCGCTGCAGGCATCCTGATACGGTGACTGTACATACAATACCTAGGAGAGAGAGGAACTGACCTTTTTTTTGTTTATTCATAGTATAAGTCGTTAAAACGTTTTGAACTGGGAGCAAGTGAGAGGATGAAGCAAGGTAAGATAATCCATGGCAGATTATCATGGCGCTATTAGACGAGATTTGCAATCAAAAGGGAGTCTCTTCGGATGAATGGTTCAAATTCTTTCAATCCTCTATTGGTCAGAAGCGAAAATGACTTTGCCCACTTGCTTCTCTTGGTCAGAAGCCGCTTGGTGTTCTTGCTCTAGAGTAGCTGTTTCGGTCTCTAGATCTTCGAAGCGATAGTAAATTTGACCGTTATCCTTTATTTCAATATCCCCCCCTAAATCTTGCACGATGCGGGTGAGTTGCGACGAATCCGCAGGGATACCAGCAGACTGTTCCCACGCAGAGAGCAGCTCTCTTTCTGAGAGAGGGATTTTGCTTTTGGTATGTCCAAGCACCGCCCGTAGAATGCCACGCCTTCCATTCTCGTGGGCGATGGACCGCGCTTTGAAGGGGCGCATGCACAGTCGGGCAAGAGGGAGAAAAAATAGACCAAGCGAGAAGAGAAAGGGGATCCAACCTAATACAAGTGGTGCACCCATTGCTTCTGGCTCAAAAGAGGGATGGGCGGTGAATACCGCGTTGAGCCGGTCCAATGTCAAATCGGCTTGGATTGCAAACCAACTCATCCACAGGTTAAATGCGTTTAACCCTCCAACCAATAGATTGAATTCCCATGAATTACCGGTGAGAGGAGGGAGCTTTTTGGGTTTTGCCCAGATGGGAGGCGGAGCTTGTTGAGAGATATTGTCTGTTGTTTTACGGAGGTTTGCAAAGCGATAGACAATTCCTCCTTCGGAGGAAACATCGACTTCCCCTTCGTAGTCAAGCATCAGGCGAGCAAGGATCGGATCGGCCTCAGCGCGCGAAAGCCCGGTAACTCGCATTATATCTGAGATCCCAATTCTCCCTTTTTGAGCGCGCACCTGAGCTAAGATGGAGCGCTCGGTAGCCTGGGGATCCTCTGGGGGAGAGGAAGGACCGAAGAAAAGTCGATTGACCTTTTCGTAGAAAGGGACATTTGCTCGCTTGGTATTCATTCTGGTGGTGTCCCATCCCCACCTGGGCTCTACCCGAAAGGGTGAGAAAGGATGGAATGTCCAGAAAAGTGCTTCGTTCATAATGCGAAGCAGAATGAGTGCAAAGCGGGACGCTGGAAACTCATCTCGATCGGAAGAATTCGATTGTTGACTGGAGCGGGCCATGCTCAAGCCAAGTAAAATGGATACGAAAATCAGTGCGTAGGCCACCAGCACCATCGTTAACCAAGCGCGCACAAAAAAGCGGAGCGCTCCCATTGCAAACTTTGCGATCCCTTTGAAGACGGACTTCAAAAAATCGATCTTTTCCCACGGTTTAGTGAATCCGTACGGGAAAAGATAAAGAAGAACCCCCTCTTCGGTGACTCGCAAATGGCCCCGATATTCGTTCGTAAGCCATTGCAACCCTCGTTCGGCATCGCGTAGCGGTATACCCGCTTGCGTTGCTGCATCGGCTACCGTGAGCGGCTCTCTGGGAGATTGAATCGAGCGCTCAAGGAGTCTCCCTGTTTTTTCAGCTTGTACGAAAGTAGAAGAAGAAGGCACAATAAAACAATGCCTCTACCTTATCATCTGTTGTTTAAAGAGGAAGCTACATAAATCAAAGAAAGAGCGATCAACAACGTAATCAAAAGAAGACCCACCAGCTTGGGGCCAGTCCACTCTTTTTCTTGTTGGCTAAGTGTACTTTCGAATGAATTGAATTCCATGTATGTGGAGATTGTGAGCGATTTCTTTAAAAAAGAGAAGAACATTTTGCTTCTCGAACAAAAGAATGACCCATCTCTTTATGTGGATGGACCAATCATCTCTTCTGGCTTAAAATGAGCATCGAATTGCTCTTCTGTCAGAAGCTTCAACTGCAGGGCTGCTTGTTTTAAGGTGATATTCTTTTCATAAGCCATTTTAGCTATTTTTGCAGCATTGTCATACCCAATGATGGGGTTGAAGACTGTGACCAACATCAAGGAGTTGGCGAGATTGCGGGATAAAATCTCTTGATTGACTTTGATCCCCTGAACGCATTTGGTTGTGAAGCTTTGACAAGCATCTGCTAGCAGGCTGATCGACTCCAAAAGATTGTGAATAAGAACAGGCTTATAGACATTCAACTCGAGGTGACCGCTTGCTCCAGCAAAAGCGATTGCTGTGTCATTCCCTATGACGTGTACAGCAACCATCGTAAGCGCTTCAGCCTGAGTGGGATTGACTTTGCCAGGCATAATTGAGCTTCCAGGCTCGTTCGAAGGGAGGATTAGCTCTCCGAGCCCGCAGCGAGGGCCGCTTGCAAGAAGGCGAATATCGTTGGCTATTTTGAAACAAACCGTAGCCAAACTGCGTGTAGCGGCGCTTGCACTCACAATTGCATCGTGGCCAGCTAGAGAAGCAAATTTGTTTTCTGCTGTGCAGAAAGGAGCTTTGGTCAGAGCGCTGATCTGCCTTGCTACTTCTTCAGCATATCCAATCGGGACGTTTAGACCTGTTCCTACTGCGCTGCCTCCTAGCGCAAGATGGTAGAGAGGATTTAAGGATTCGTTCAACCGATCCTCTGCGAATTTCAGTTGCGCTGCGTAGCCAGAAAACTCTTGTCCTAGAGTCAGAGGCGTCGCATCCATCATGTGGGTGCGCCCCACTTTGATGAGAGAAAGGGAAACCTTTGATTTCTCTTCGAAAGCTTGACGCAACTCACGCACAGCAGGCAGGAGCCGCTCGCTGATTTCCAGTGCGGCTGCCACATGCATCACCGTCGGAAAACAATCATTGGAAGACTGAGAGCGATTGACATCATCATTCGGGTGGATAGGCTTTCTTGACCCTAACTGTCCACCTGCCAATTCGATCGCGCGATTTGCGATCACTTCATTCGCATTCATATTAGACTGCGTGCCGCTTCCTGTCTGCCAAACAACAAGGGGAAAGTGATCGTTTAATTTCCCTTCGATTACTTCTTGGCAGGCTCGCACAATCAGATCGCACTTTTTGGAATCGAGTTTGCCGAGAGAGGCATTCGCTAGCGCAGCCGCCTTTTTCACAATTCCAAAGGCCCGAATGACTATGGGAGGGAAACGATGATCTCCAATCCGGAAATTCTGTAGAGAGCGTTGGGTTTGAGCTCCCCAATAACGGCCTTCCGGTACTTCAATGGTGCCCATGCTGTCGGATTCAGTGCGTGTTTTCATAAGCTTGAATGTAGTTTCATGGTTGTGTAAGTCAAGGAAAATACTTGATTTCTCGGCAGTTTTAGAATTCTAAAATTCCCTCTTAAAAAAGAGCAATCATCTTTCTTTTTAGCTATTTTGAATCCTTATGAGTGTCGGCTCTAGGCTTCGGATCTCGAATCGCAAAATTGAATTCGTTCCCGAAGGGGTGATTATCCAAGGTAAAATGCCACCAGGCGTTGGGATAGCTTTTAAAGCCTTGGGCTTTCATCACTTACTTGAATAGTATGTGACTTTTGTGTGCCTGATCTAGAGATTGTAGGCGAATCGGTATTGGCAATTGGGTCAAACAGACCGTATCCACAACCCATATTCATTACTATTGTTGTCAAATCGTTCTCCTTGGGGTAAGAACCACCTCTTTGAGTGGGTTCCCTTCACGGTGTTCGGCTTGAGGAGGTGCAGGCAAGGGGACGAGGGTAATATCTAATGTACTGCCTAGTGCATGCGTGGAATAGAGCCTGATGTATCCCTTCGCCAAAATTCAGACTTATCAACGCATGGGTAAAATTCTTTTTTCATTTTCTGGTCTTGGAGATCCTGAGCCCATTCGACTGCGTCGTAAATCGAGAGACCGAATCGACTTTTGTACTTCACTTGACTTTTGAGCGACTTTTTGGGTAAGCACACATCGATTGGACTCAAATCCTTTGAGCGGCATGTCCATAAATTATCGATGTGCTGTAGCGAACCTCTTCTAAAATGGTTGGATCGATATCCCACAAGTACACAAATCCTTTGGGGAGATTTGAGGAAACAAAAGGGGAAGGGGGCGAGAGGGGGATAGGGCAGCTCCTCGATGAGAAGTGCAGCCCGTGCGTAAGGATTACTGGGAAGAATAAGTGGATAGTGCTCTACTTTGTTAACCGCACGTATTTTGAAAAAATTGGATTGATGTACATGTTCCCTCCTTCAAAGATCGACAATAAAAAAAAGCGAATGATCTCTTTTTAAAATAACTGTTCACAGATAAAAAAGAGCACAAAAAGGATGGTTTTTTCTTTCTAAAGAAAATCTGTTCTTAGTGAATGTAAGTCCAGCACTCTACTCTACAGAGAAATCAAAAGGCTTAGCAAAAGGCTGTGGACTGAGTGTAAAACGCCGCCATTCTTTAGGATAGTTTTTGAAGCCATGGCGTTCCGTGATACCCTGAAAAGGGCCGCGTTTTTGATGGATTTCTTCAGGAACTAGCGATGAGTCTGTATGAGAAACAGGGATCAAACAGTTCAAAGCCTCCCCCCATGTCGATGCTGTTGTCATCAAACCGTTCCCCTTTGGGTAGGAACCCTTCTTTGAGCGGGTCCCCCTCGCAGTATTCAGCTTGGAGGAGGAACGGGCAAAGGGACTAACGTGATATCCACTATGCTCCCCAGACAATGCATTGATTGTTTAGAGATATATCTCTCATTGAAAAGAATCGATTTATCAACGCGTGGGTAAAACTCTTTTTTCATTTTCTGATTTTGAAGCTGATTCGACCACGCCACGAAATCATCAACAGCCCGTTGAGGGCGATAGCAATCGTAAACTTTGAGGGTGAGGTTGGAAGCTTTCAGAGCTTTCTGGACTTCTCTCAATGCTTCAGCTGCTTGTCGGGTCAGGATACACTTGGGGGCATGATATCCTTATTACTGGTCTTCCGGGGAGGTTATGGGAGGTGGCATAGCGGATTTCTTGCAAAATAGTGCTGTCAACATCGCGCAGGTAGACAAACCCTTCAGGTAAAAAGGAGAAAGAAGAGTTAGATGAGAAGGGAGAGACTCAGAAAGAGGGGGCTTGGAGGTCCCGCAGCTGATACATAACATCGACTCCAGAAGCAATAAAAAAAAGAGGGTAAAACGATTGGGATGGATCTCGATCTGACTTAGACACATAGGCATATCTTACTGTCGAAATGAAAAGAAAGCTGGGAAAGAAAAAAAAGATAGCAAAGGAAAAGTCTCTTTGCGTGATCCTGTGTGCAGCAGGAGCACCCAAGATTTGGATTTTTGGAAAAAAGATTGATCTTCATCCAAAAAGTCCCTTTTCTGAGTAAGGCCATTTGGGAAAGCAGAGCAAATGCAGTTTGGCATCATGACAATGTGACAGTGAGAGAGTGATATCCCTGATTCATCTACATCAAAACAAGATAACTTGCCTGTTTGTGATTCAATGGGGGTTCCTTTCCTTGATGCATTCTGCCCATGCACAGCCGCTTATAGAGCGAGAAAGGCCTTCTTCTTCCGTTTCAACTCAACAAGAGGGGGAGCTCGACTACATTCTCGAGCGCATTGAAATTAAGGGGGATACCAAAACGCTGGGCCAGGTGATTCGAAGTTACTTCCCTAGGATCGGGAAGAAGCTCAATATGGATCATAAAAGTTTGCAAAAAGCTCGTTATCAGCTTCTGACGACCGGTTTTTTTCGGGATGTGCAGTTTGTTCTCCAGCGTGGCTCGCAAAGGGGGTATGTGATCCTCACGGTCTATGTGAGCGAGCGAAATACCCTGATTATCCAAGATGTTTGGTTAGGTTTTTCTCGTTACGCTGCTTCGGATGGGACCGCACAACCTTTCACTCTTTACGGAGGGATCGAAGGGGGAGAGACCAATCTGATGGGAACCGGGATGGGTTTGGGGGGGGCTTTGGCAGGCGCCCAAGACCAGATTGCCTTTCGCACTCGATTTTCTTATCCACGCGCATTTGGAACCCCGTGGATGTTTGAAGCGCAAGTGGGGTACAACGGGGCTCAGGAATATGTGACGGCTACTTCTCCTTTAGGGGATCGGAGCACTTCGAGCCAACTGCTCGATACCCCCCTCTCGTACAAGCGATCTGGTGGCGAAGGGGTTATTGGACAGGCGATCAGTTCCTTTTCTCGCCTTCTTTTGCAATATCGCCTTGAGGGGATCGATGCCAATCTACCTGAGGAAAATCGAGGTAATTTAATCAATAATAAACTGATCGCTGGGAAGTCTATCTTAAGCGCGTGTGGGGTTAGTTGGGTATTGGATACGCGGGACGATCCGTTTCTTCCTACAAAAGGGGAATGGATTTCGGCTCATGCTTTGCTTTCTACTTCGTGGATAGGAAGCTCCTATCAGTTTATCAAAGTGGATGTGCGTGCTTCTCGCTGGTTTGTACTCCCTTGGAAGCATATTTTTCGGGTAGATGGCATTATGGGGCTAATAGAGGGGGAAGCCCCTATTTTCGAAAATTTTTATGTAGCTGATTTTACAGATCTTCTCCCTCACCGCGTTCTTGATCTGAATTTTGATCGCCGTTCCTCACCGAACCTCCTCGGTACTTCTATCGAGACAATGCGGTATGGAGAGTATGCAGGTAAGTTGAATATTCAGTATCGGTGGCCTATCTATCGAGGGCATCGCTCTATCTATGGTGTTGATCTGTTTGGTTCTACAGGTGTGTATACGGTGATCGATCCAGAGATTGTGAAAAAATCCATGGAACATTATCGGGGGATCAATCGCGTGCCCATCGATTTTACATTTAATTTCGGGCTACAGATGGATACAGTAGCGGGTGGCTTTACCTTTGGACTTTCTAATTTTGTAGGGTTGGTCCCTTTCCCTAGCGGAAGTTTATGAGAGAAAAAAGGCATTGTCGATGGTTTGTTCTTCTTTTCTTTGGGCTACAACCGTCAGCTCTTAAGGCGGCTGACACTTCTCCACAGGACCTTCCTTTGCGAAGTGCGTCGTTTCGTTGGGATGGAACTCTTCTGCGAGTCAGCTTCTCTTACCGCGATCTAGTGGATGGACCGACTGTTCATAAGCTAGTCAGTGGCATCCCTGTTCTTATCCGTACGCGTGTGGATGTGATTCGGAAAAAAGACCAGTTCCCCGTCGCTTTTTTCGTTTATTCTTGTCATGTTGTCTATGACCTTTGGGATGAGGTCTACCGCATTACAATTTCTCAGTCAGGAAGGGAGAATAAATCCGCTGCATTAGGTGTGGAAGGGATTCTTCACCAATGTGCAGAAGGGCGAGATTGGCCCATTGTCTCGCGAACACTCTTAAAAGAAAATAAAACTTATTTTCTTCGTGTTTTGTCTGAAATCGATCCCACGGATCCTGAACTTTTAGCAGAAGTGAGACGTTGGATAGGACCACCATTGGGTACCCATTGGCTAGATCCAGGGGGAGCTCTTTTTGCTTCTTTTGCGAAGCTTTTTGTTCGCAAAATAGGAGGGAGCGAGCGTCATATTCTGTTCCGAACTCCTCCCCTTCCGCATTAGGATAGTTGCATGCAGTACCTCCCCTATCCCGCCTCTCTTACCAGCAAACTGAAGACACTCCCTAAGAAACCTGGGGTGTATCTTTTCAAGGATGCCGCGGGGAAGATTATTTATGTTGGCAAAGCGAAGAATTTGCGTTCGCGGGTACGGAGCTATTTTCAAAGTAGCCTTACCGATTCTCGCGCTTCTATCCCTTTCTTGCTTCGGGTGGTTCGCGATTTTGACACTGTTGTGGCGGGGAATGAGAATGAAGCGCTGATTTTAGAGAATAACCTGATCAAAGAATACCAGCCAACCTACAATGTCCGCTTGAGAGATGACAAAGAATATCTTTCTCTCAAGTTGGATATCTCGCATTCCTGGCCTCGTTTCTATCTAGCCCGGCGGTTTCCTGCTCATGCAGAAAAAGAACGAGTCTTTGGCCCGTATTCCTCTTCAATGGCTGTCAGGCGCGCACTTTATCTGGTCAATAAGCACTTCCAGTTAAGAACGTGTACGGATACAGAATTTCTTGCGCGTCGATACCCTTGCTTGCAATATCATATCAAGCGTTGTCCTGCACCCTGCGTCTATGAGGTAGAGGCTGCATGGTACGCGAGGCAGATTCGATCGGCGAGTCTATTTTTAGAAGGCCGTTATGATGAGCTCTCTCGTGAATTGGAAGTGCAGATGAAAGAGTATGCCCAGGCGATGCATTTTGAGCTGGCTGCTGTGTATCGCGATCAATTGCGTATGATCGCACAACTCCAGGAGCAGCAGCGAGTGGTCTCGCTGGACCGGCGCGATCGTCATGTGATCGGCCTTCATCGAGAGGGGGATCTGGCAGAAGTGGCTCTTCTGATCATCAGGAAGGGGAGACTTACGGGAGTAGTGACTTTCTCAATCAAAGGGGTCGAAATCCCTGATGAGGAGGTGATCGCTGCCTTTTTAATACAATATTATGGAGGGGAGCAGAAAGATTCTTGCTTTGAGGAGAATCGTGAAATGGGCCGTCAAGTTCATCCTTGGGTGGGTCTGATCCCTCCGGAAGTCATTCTTCCTGTTAAACCGGAAGGAATGTCCGCTATAGCAACATGGCTCTCAAAAAAAGCAGGGCAGTATGTCTCTGTCTTCTGTCCAAAACGGGGAGAACGAGTTGCTCTGCTTGCGCTTGCCCATCAAAACGCGCGTCATGCATTTGCAGAGAAGCAACGTGAAAGCGAAGATAGTGAACGTAAACTCGCGCAGTTTCAGCAAGGGCTTCGCCTTCCCAGATTCCCTCGTCGGATCGAGTGCTGTGATATTTCTCATCTAGGAGGAACGAATACCGTTGGAGCAATTGTCGCGATGACGGATGGACAGCTCGATAAGAAACGCTATCGCATTTTTCATGTGCGCGGGATAGGAGAGGAGAGTGTTGGGGGGGATGATTATCACGCGATGTATGAGGTGTTAGCACGCAGATTTTGCAGAGGCAAAAAGGTAGACCTCTCTAGCCACGCCGATCCAGAAAAGAGGGCTGTCCACCAGAAAGAAAAAAAAGGAGGGATGAGCAAATCTGACTCCAAATGGGAACTTCCTGATCTATTTGTGGTCGATGGTGGACGTGGTCAGCTTGCAGTTGCTCTTGCTGCAGCTCGCGATCTTGGACTACACGATCTCCCTGTGGTAGCGATTGCCAAGGAACGAGAAACAACTGTGGGAGAAATCCTGTCGGATCGCGTCTATCTTCCGGGGCAAAAAAATCCGATTCCTTTGGGGAAACATTCAGCAGCTCTCTTTTTGCTTACGAGGTTACGTGATGAGGCGCATCGATTTTCTAACCGCGCTCGCGAGCGGCTGGGATGGAAAAGGTGGAGTCATTCGTCGCTCGAGGATATCCGTGGGCTTGGCTCTGCAGCGCGTACCGCCTTGCTTTCTTCTCTGGGGAGCATAGAGGCAATCCGCAAAGCGGATGATGCAACATTACTTGCCATCCCAGGTATTCGCGCGAGGCATGTCAAAGCGCTTCGCGCTGCTTTCTCTGACGAGGAGTCCTCCTGAGATGAAGAGGACCATTTTAATCATTGAAGATGAGCCTCACCTCGTGATGGGGCTTCGTGATGCGTTGGAATTTGAAGGATTTCATGTGGTGTTTGCTGCTAATGGGCGAGATGGTATCGCGCTGGCCAAATCGGCTTCGCCCGATGCGACGATCCTCGATCTGATGTTGCCCGATATGAATGGATACGCAGTATGTGAAGCGTTGCGTCGACAGAATCCCCATTTACCTATCATTATGCTCACAGCTCGCTCGCAGGAAATCGATAAGATTCGGGGTTTGGATGCGGGTGCAGATGATTATGTGACCAAGCCTTTTAGTGTCAATGAACTCATTGCGCGCATACGGGCTATTTTTCGTCGCGCCTCTCCCAAGATCAATGCAGTCAAGGAAATTCAATTGGGAAATATCTCGATTAATTTTGTGAAACATGAAATGACCGCGCGAGGTCGGATCCATCCATTGTCATTTTATGAAGTTGAACTGTTGCGCATGTTGGTTGAACGAATGGGCACCCCTGTTCATCGAGACGAAATTCTATCTCGCATCTGGGGTCTCGAGGCCTCTCCGACCAATCGGACAGTCGATAATTTCATCGTCAAATTGCGCAAGAAAATGGAGATTTCTCCAGAAAGACCGAAATATATCCTGACTGTATACGGATATGGATATAAACTGATCAATGACTGAGAATAGTTACACCCGCGGTACAATCAAGGCGATCTCAAGAAAGGGGAATGGAATATTGCCAGATTGCTTGTGAGGCTTTTGTTGAAGCCAGTGGCTTGTCACTCGATGGAGATAGAGAAGGATAGATACAGCAGTCTGCGAGAGGGAGAGCGCTTGGATCTGTTTGCAAAAAGAAACGGGAGGTGGATGCAACGTCGGCACCTCTGTGCCCGGTTCATAAAGCACAATCTGAGTACCTTTGATCGGATAAGAAGGTACTAAACTGAGCGATTTTTCTCAACAGTGCTTGAACCTCTATTTTCACAGTAGGATAAAAAAGTGCGGGCGCAATTTTGAGAATGATTCCTCGCTCATCTCGGGATGGATTGAGAGCGGTGTATTCCCCTAAAGAAGAGAACAACTCATCTGCGTCGATCCTGCCTGATCGTTGAGGAAATAGGCGTTGGATTAAGCGCCGTATACAAGCGCTCTGTTGCTCCATCACATCAGCAAAATCGATCGCTTATGGTGAGCTCGAAGAGACATTACCTAACTTCGATCGCGGTGAACGCAATGGAAGAAAAGGGGGCATCGGTGCCGCTTCGCGTAGCAGTTGTGTTTGAATGAAAGCAGAGGCTACCAGTGTGACCCATCTTGCTTCGGAGGAGGGGGAGAAGAGAGAGGAAAAGGATATGGGAAAACGTTGGTTCTCTTTCGGTTGAAATGCTGTGTGGGTGCCTAATAATTATTCAAGGCTTTGAGTAGGTGCTTTAGCTATTGAAGTAATATTTGATGATTTTTCTTTGGGTGGGGTAGAGTGGCTCTCAAACACCGCTTGAACAATGGAGTAACGCGGTAGCATAAAAAGAATCCAGTGATAGGGTATCCTTCCCTTTTTCATGGATGGGCTGGTGAACAGCAAAGGATAACTACTTTGCGTTTTTTAAGGCTGTGATTGCGCTCTAGTCGGAAGGTATATTGGTTGAGAGAACGAATGACCATCGGATGAAGAATCAAAAATTAGGGTCGATGGCAGAAAGGAACGAAAAACCAGTAGATTATACAACTACGTGGATTTTCTTGCTTAAGAGAGCATTCAATGTTGAGACGGTAACAATCCATACATAACGATTTCTGTATTTGAACAAGACACGATTCAATTAGTGAGTGAGTAGATGCACGAGCTCAATATCCAATTGTTGAGCAACTGGAAAAATGCGGTCGTCTTGATAGAATTCACCGTAAACGATGCGTACCAGGCCTGCACTTGTCAGCAACTTAAAGCAGTTCCAACAGGGGGAGGCTGTTACATACATCGTCCCTCCTTGAATCATGACACCATGTCGCGCCGCTTGAGCCACAGCATTGGTTTCTGCGTGTAACGTTCGTGTGCAATGGTTATTGACCAGAAGATGCCCTTCCTCATCACAATGAGGCAGTCCCCGGATAGAGCCGTTATATCCTGTTGCTAAAATACAGTGGTCTCGGACGATGACAACCCCTACAAACTTTCGATTGCAAGTGGAACGCATTGCAACTTCACGCGCAATATTCATAAAGTATTGATCCCATGAAGCTCGTTGTCTGGTCATGGATACAGAATGAAGAAGTGTGTGGAGAGGTGCAAGCAGAAAAATGGGGACTTGGTCCAGTCAGATTGAAATGGCATTAAATTAAACAGAAGGTTCATCAAACTGCTTTGATTGGGTGTGAAAGGGGAAATTCTATCCACATGTAAAGATATATTTAAGGACTGATATCGGGAAAGCAATTGTTTTCTTCTACTGCTTCTGTCTGGTCAACTATCTTATAAAATAAGCTTGTTGTCTCGATGGTTATATTAAAGGGCTGGTTTTTTCCAAGGCGATTAATAAGCTTCTCGAAATAACTCGTCTCAAGTCGCTCTTTGCCTATTTTTTTCTGCATGGCCAGATCGGAGAGCAGGGTAGCTTTGCCTTGGAAGGGGTTGACCTGGAGCAGAATAAACTCAGATTGGCTATCGAGCGAGTAAGTAATTATTGATAGGGTCTGCAAAGAGCTCTCTTCATCTGCCTATTCGTGGGGGCCTATCTTGCTGACAAGGAAATGGACGACTTATCGATAGAGACTTCCTTGGATATAGAAAGGAGGGATGTCAATGCCTACAAGTTGTACCTGCTTTGTGTCTCCGTCAGCGACTGTTTGGCAATGCCCACTCTGTGTGAGCCGAATGAATGCAGTGGAGAGACTTGATAAATAACCGTCTAGATAATTATCATGAGAAAGTGAAGGAGGGCATTCCATCCCAGGTTTACACGATCGATGACGAGATAGGATTTTCTTACTGCGAGCTGGTTGCTTCTCTTGAGGTAGAGAAGAGGTACTGTCACTGTGCACTCTGAAAGATCTATCAAAGCGCGGTGATCCGAGGTCCCCACGCTCCTTGGGGAGTTCGCTTTCGATGGTACGTTGTCTCCTAGTTGGAAGATGCCTGCTACTCGCAGGAAACTTTGTGGAAGTCCTAAGTAGTATTCCGAATGAATTGTCCCTTCTGCGATGACAAGAGCTGTGGAATGAGCAAGTGAGATAGCAGCCTGAGGCTTATAATTGTTTGGATAAATGAATGTCGGAATCGATCGAGATTGTTATAGAGGGAAGGAGCCTCGAGCGTACCTGAGGCCTCCACATGAGCATCTTGAATGAAAACCCCTGTTTTGAGTGATTGGGTCCCTCCTATCGAAACAGCATGATACCAATCGATCAACAAAGAACCGTTCAGCGGGTTAGGCAGGGAAGCATGAGAGACCGTCGATGTGTTGCCTTGAAGAAGTCCAAGAGGAAAGGGGCTATCTAATAATTTAGGGCGACATTCGTCTTTAACTCACCTGAACTGAAAAGCAGGTTGGTTCGCTTCTTCAGCTGCATAGTAGTAGGCTTCCCCCTCTTGTTGTTGAGCAGTGGTCAGATTGAGATGAGCATTTTTGTGGTTACCCACCTTTAGGTCTTCAGACTCAGAGCTTAAAAAGTCGGAAGACGTCTGACCAGAGCATGCTGCGAGGAAAGCTAAGAGTAAGTACTATTGATTTCGCATGGAATGATTCTGTCCTTAAAAGAAGGAAGAAAGTTAAAAAAAGAAGTTAATAAGTAGATGATCGATAGTTCATCACGAGGAAGGAGGACTATGCGGAAGCCCGGAAATTTTCGCTGCGAGAATGAAGTTATTTTCTGTGAGCCCGTTGATTTTGTGCGTCCATAGCTCTAAAACATATTTCCCCCAGTCGATAGCAAGAACAGGGTGATGGTGTTCCCTTTCGGCCAACTCTGCAATTTTGGTTGCAAAATTCATCGGTCCTTTAAAATCATGAAAGACAAGTTCTTTATAGAGATGGCCGGCAGAGTTGATCTGCTATTCATTTCCTAGCTTGAGCAGCAGTTGATGGGCCATGCTGGGGGAGAGGGGGGGGAACATTCCCATGGCATGGAGTACAAGTCTTATTTATCCATGAACTTTGCATGAACTTTTTGCTCTCTTATAGGTAATTTTAATCAAAATAATTTTAACAAATCTTCAGACAAAGACCATTCTGTCCCTTTGGCAGAAAAATCATATAAAATTTGGCCGTGATGCATCACGAGGATTCTATCTCCTAACTCTAGCTTATTGTGAACGCTATGCGTTACCATCAGCACAGTTAAAGCACGTTCCGTTACGATCTCCTGAGTGAGCCGTACAATCATAATGACTGTCTTGGGATCCAGTGCAGAAGTATGCTCAGTAAGTAGCAGGATCTTTGACTTTTGTGAAGTGGCCATGATCAGACTTAAAGCCTGCCTCTCTCCACCGGATAGCAGATTCGCTTTGACGTGCATTCTATTTTCAAGGTTGAGTTAAAGGGGGGCTAAGATTGCTTTAAATTGCTCTCTTGTCTGTTTGGAGGTTGCTAGGGAGAGCCTGCGCCTTTTCCCTCTGTGGGAAGCAATGCTGAGATTTTCTTCAATGGTGAGGTCTGGAAAGACCCCTGGATCTCGAAAAAACCGTGCAACCAACTTCGCTCGGATATGTTCGGGAACGGATGTCACTTTCTCGTTATCGATCCACACTTCCCATTCTGTGGGGATGATGTGACCTGCGATGACATTCATCTGAGTCGATTTGCCGGCTCCATTTCCACCGATCACTTTGATGAACTGCCCTTGATCGACAGACAGAGCGATCCTCTTGAGGATGTGGATGTCTTGGGACTCTCCTTTTATTTTGACATGAATGTTCTCTAGTTTGAGCACTTTATGAAGTGCGTGGTCTGTTGATCATCATGACGATCAGAATGGCGGTTATGAGGTTAGTATCTGAGGGTTGAAGGCTGATAGCATGGGCGTTGAGAGCGAAACCGACGCCAATGCGATATAAGATGGAACTGAGAACACAGCCGATCAGCGTCAGAAGCAAGTTATCTTTTCCACAGATCGCTTCTCCGATCATCACAGCGGCTGAGCCTACGACAATGATATCTGTTCCCATCGAGATGTGACTAAACCCTTGAGCGATGGCAAAACAACCTCCCGTAAAGTTTACAATCGCATTGCTGAGGCTTAAAGCAGTCTCTTGCATGGTCTCTAATTTGATCCCATAGGCAGGGCATACTTTAGGGTTGATGCCGATCGCTCTAATCGCGAGTCCGAAATTAGACAAAAAAAGCCAGTACAAGAAAAGAATCAAAAAGAGAACAGCACTTGCGCTCAAGGCGAGCTCTTGGGAGCCGGTCAGCAGATCCATGTCGATGCTCACATTGGGCTTCCCCATAATGCGCATATTGATGGAGTACAGTCCAGTCGTGACGAGGATACTGGCCATCAGGCCTGGAATTTTTGCCTTCACATGCAGCAAAGCAGTCATCAGCCCCGCGCAGCAACTAGCTAGTGTCGAAAGAAATAAGGCAAGGACAGGGTGGATCCCAGCGGCTAAGGTGACTGCAGTGACAGCTGCTCCCAACGTAAAAGTGCCGTCGACTGTTAAATCAGGGAACTGAATGACTCGCAGTGTGATCCAAGCTGCCAAGGAAACAAGAGCGTAGAATAGTCCTGTCTCGGTCGCTCCGAGTAGCTGGGCTCCATTCATGGAAGGGTTGCGTGCAGTTGGTTGAAGTCGAGACGAATTGAGGTAGAAGCGCTTCGTTGATCCTGAGGTCATCTGCAGGAGCACCTTGAATAGGAAGGGAGACTTCTTGCCCCTCGAGTTGATCCGCCAACATTCTACCTAGCATTTCTCTGCTTTTGAAATAGTTGCTTCCCAGCGCAAGCAATATCCCTTTATCGAGGTAGGTAGGATCGTTGCTGAAGACGGGGAGATGACTTGCTGCAGCGACTTGGAGCACAGCTTCGATGGAGAACACAATGAGATTATCCTGAGGAATATACAGTAATTCAGCTTCGGATACGATCTTTTGCACGGCTGTTTTAATGTTGCTACTGGTATCGGCTGCAGAGGGGATGACTGTAATCTGGTGTTGTTCAGCGATATTCTGGAGTCTTTCGCAAGTGTTAATACTATATACTATCCTGAATTGAAAATGATCCCGATTTTCTTCTTTGTGGGGAAAACTTTCTTGATGGTTTGAACCAATTTCTCCACAGGGGGATGATCCGCCACTCCTATTACATTGGCTACATCGGCTAGATGAGCTGCAGAAGGATTGGTCACTGCTGCAAAAGCGATGAGGGTTGTTTGTTTTTGCCTTGCTCTGAGGGTGGATTGAGCGGACGGTGTTGCAATCCCAATCATCGCAATCGGCTTAAGGCTCGCTTGATGTTTCGCGATGTGGAAGGTTGTGGTGGGGCTCCCTTGGGCTTCATGTCGCTGGATTTCGAGGTTTGGGTGGCACTCGCGCAGAACTTTGATGATTCCTTCGGAAGCTGCATTGAGAGCGGGATGGTTAGTAAATTGGTTGATAGTCACAATCTACTTAGAATGTGGTTGGGTATAAAAAACCAACATAAGTCCACATACCAATACAATAGACCCTATCACTCTAGTTTTCTGGTTCGTTACCAATCTCTTGATTGTCCTTCTTTCCCTTTTGTTGTATTATAGGTAGATATAATCCTAATTTTTACCAGACCAGAATTGTGAAAAACATTTAAATATCTGTTCATTTATTCAGAATGAAGTGGTTCTAGGCTGTGGTTTGCAAGGGGTTAAGAAAAGATGGACAAAGAATTTTTGATTTTTCGCTGGTAATGTGTTAAGGGAGAATCATTCATTATTCATGAGTTTGCCAAAGGTACCAGAGATTGTTCTCTTCATTCCTCTTGCTCATGTTGAGTTATCGTTGGTTCTCTAAGTATGTATTGTTTCTTCGAGGGTGATTTTTTTAATTCCTTTGGCTTTTATGTACTATGATAGAGGAATCAGTGTCTCCGGAGGGGTGCAAGACCTTTACTCTGAAGAAGCGCAGGATTTTGATCTTGATGTTGATAAAAAGCTATGGAGAATAAGTGCCCATTCTCCTCCTTTCTTCTCTAAATCCGTTGCCGATATGTCAAAGTGCCTGTATGGATCCGCAAGAGGCTCACGCTTCTATTGATCGGGGTGTATCAGGAGGAAGAACACCAGAAAGGTTTTCATTGCAGCGGATACTCTCTCAAGCTGCTAAATCAACAGTTATATAACAATGAAGCGGGAGGATGCGTCTTACCATCTGATCAGAGCTATACAAATCTACCGCTCTAGGAAGTGATGGATCTATTCTTTTTCCCCCACAATTGTGATAAAGGGGGTTTCGTCGTCGATGATCCCCGGGAACGCGATCTATTGATAGAGCGACTGAGGGCAGGATTTATGGTTGGGAAGCGGAGGGTGGGGTTTTTAGTCTCCTAGGAAGCAATCGATATATGCGTGCAGTGGTTGCTTTTTTTCAGGGAGATGGCCAATTTCGGATGGTCGACTCGGTGGATGGTTAAGTGATTCCAATGGAAGAGTTGGATGGGGCTCTGAAACAGGTCTGTATCTGTGATGGACAGGGGAAATACATTCGGTTCGTGGGAACTACGTCAATACGCATATTCATATTCAAAAAGGGGGCAATGAGTACATATTCTTTTCTTCGCTCTATATTTACCATATGGTTTAGCGAGGTCTGGATGCATTTGGATGGGTGAATGGTGTGTTTGTATAAGGTCGGCTGAAGCAGTTTGGGGACTATGGCAATACGGCAGGTGCTCTTTGGATTGACCAGATGGATACCTATGGTCCAGAGGTTTACGAAGATTTTATGAAACCTGGATATATTGTGCTGTAGGGAGCAATTTAGAAGTATGAGGATTGGAGACAGTTGTCCATAGCCACTTTATCTGGGGTTATAGATGAATATATAGACGAGGAGGGGGGCAGCGCTGGACGCATCCTATTTTTGAAAGACACGATGGAAACATTCCGTTATTGGATTGGACTGTTCGAAATTCAGGTGAACAGTCGTGGATCGAGGGCCAGATGGATCGATACAAATACTTGATCAAATAGCCTCCTTACTTTGGTCTCGTTCCTGTTGCAACGTGTGAATTTTGGGCTGCAGTGATGGATCGAATGGGGAAGCTGCCATGCCTTTTGGTGTTTCTACCAGAAGGCGAGATTACCCTTGCTTGCTCTTCGCCTAACATAACATATAGAGGACTTTGGTGACAGCGCGCAACAGACAACCGTCCTCATCTTTTGCTATCCCAATTTAGAATCGACTAGTCTTGCTTGGATGTCTACATCACAGTGCTTTTAAGGATGATTTTTCATTTTCTCCACAAATTTCCTCTGGAGAAGTCGCTGTAGTTGCTTAGTTAATCTACTGGTCGAGCTGTGTCAGATCGGTACATGCGGATATTCGAGCTGCTGCTGATTCTGAGACGTGTATCCCTCTCGCACGGAGTGTTGTGAGCAACGCTTCAGCTTTTCCCTTGGCGTTTCCTTTGTTAATCAGTCGTCTGGCCAATAGGCTTTTGATTTGGGCTGGAAACTGGAACTTAGCATGATGTGATGAAGCGCTTGCTGTAACAAAGCACAATAAACCACCAGTACGTCTTTGTCGAGGGTTGACAGTGTTGGATATAGCGCTTGGATAAAGGCATGTCCGTGTTTCGGGCGCTCGTGTGCAGGAACGGAAAGGGGAGCGAGCTCCAGATTTTGTTGGACTTGAGTTGGGTCTACAATCATGGGGATATGATTTGGCCCTGGTGTCCGTGGGTTGGGTGTGAAGCTGGGACAGATCTCGATAGGATAGGAGTTAGGACTGCACGACTTTTGCGAAAGGGATTATAACCAATAGTAAGACGGATGCTTTTTCTGAAAGAAGCGGCGTAGTTAGATAATGAAGTTAAGTGAATCGTTTGATTGGGTGATAATTGCGTTGGACTTCTACAATCATGCTGAGGATCGGTGGTGCAGTGGGACCTTGAGGGAAAAGATAGACTACAGCGTCTGCCCGTAATTCAGTCGGTGCAATGATTGTGAAGATAGATGAACCTAATTCCACACGGTGTTAAGAAGGGAGAGGGGAGGACAGTTGCTGATCTGCCAAAAAGGGTGCGAAGTCAGGGCCATTGGAGAACAGCTCGAGCAGTCCTTCATGGAGAAGAGAGGGCATGAGACTCTTTCCTTAATTGTGGATGGCTCTTCCTTCAATAGGTGGTGTTTTCTCAAACTTTCTTGGAAGGTTTGCTGTCCCTCCTTTGTCTCGAACCCCTGTCAGATCATAGCGAATTTGATCCAGGACCCTGTCAGCCTCTCTTTTTAACTGTTCCATGGAAGCAGTATTGCAAATTAAAAAATCCGCTGATGCGACCTTTGAAGAAGAAGGAGCTTGTGTGTAAATCCGCTGATGGGCTTGAAAAGGGGACAGGCCCCTCACATGACAGAGGCGTTGCACTTGAAGGGAAACTGGTGAGGTCACAACGACCAATGGACGGAATCGATCCTGGAGTCCAGTCTCTACGATCAGCGGGGATTCGTAACAGGCCAGAGGTACTCCTAGAGAAATCAGCCGTTCGATTTCTTTCTGGAGGAGGGTTGCAATCTGGGGATGGAGGAGCGTGTTGAGGAGGTGGCGCTGGTAGGGATCGCTGAAGATGATGTGTCCAAGAGCAGAGCGATCGAGTGTCCCCTGGGGGGTAAGTACGGAAGGGCCAAAGGTGGCAATGACTTTCTTAAGCCCTTCTGTTCCTGAAGCAACGGCGGCTCTGGCTAATTGATCTGCATTGATCACAGTGAGCCCTCGCGCTTGAAATCGGCTTGCTACCTCTGATTTTCCTGAAGCAATCCCCCCTGTAAGGCTAAAAAGATGCATGATTCAACGCATCAACGTAAAGGAGATCAGATGGATGTTCAAGCCTCTTGTGTTTTTTGTGCTATCCTCCCTTAGTGATGTCAACCGAGTTTATCCATTTGCATGTCCATTCCCAGTATTCTCTTCTCGATGGATCGCTGAAGATTAAAGACCTGATCCATCAAGTGGTGTCTCATTCGATGAAAGCTGTGGCGGTGACGGATCATGGGAATATGTTTGGAGCGATTTCCTTTTACAAGGTTGCGAAAGCATTGGGAGTACAGCCTATCTTAGGGTGTGAGCTTGAAATCGCAACCAAGGGGCGCAGTTGCCATCTTCCTGTATTGGCTGCGACCAATGAAGGATATGCAAATCTGGTGTGGTTGGTTTCAAGAGGGCACGTACAGCCTGACCCTGAGGGATCTCCGGGGCTCCCTTGTGTTTCTTTGAGCGATGTGGTTGCGCATAGCCGTGGACTCATTGCCCTCACAGGATGCATGGGGGGGCTTGTCCCCCAAGCCATTCTTGAAGAAGGGGAATTTGCAGGAGCAAAGATGCTCGCTCACTTAAAAGAGATATTTGAGCCGGGTTCACTTTATGTGGAGCTTCAGGATCATGGGTTTGTGGAGCAACCTGTGCTTAATCGAATGTTGGTCGAACTTGCTGCTAAATGTGAGCTCCCTCTTGTTGCAACAAATGATTGCCATTTTGGTTCGCGGGAAGATGCAGACACACATCTCTATCTTTCTTGTATTAAGAGCGGCTATACATATGAAGAAGGGAAAAAGAGACATCACGGTGCTTCGGAGATGTATCTCAAGAGTCCTGCTGAGATGGCTCAGCAATTTCAGCAGTTCCCTGAAGCGCTTAAAAATACGCTTGAAATTGCAGAAAAAACACAACTCAAGTTGGTTTTAGGAGAGCCAATTTGGCCTACGTTCCATGTCCCTGAAGGATATACCAGTGAAGAATATTTTCGTTATATCGCTCAGGAAGGACTGAAAGCGCGTTTTCGAGAATGGAGTGCGATCAATCGTTCATTTGATGCGGATGCCTATGAGCGTCGTCTCGCATCTGAGTTGGATGTAATTAGCTCCATGAAATATACTGATTATTTTTTGATTGTTTGGGATTTTATCCGTTTTGCCAGGGAACAGAGCATTCCGGTGGGACCAGGGCGGGGTTCGGGGGCTGGTTCTTTGGTTGCTTATGCAATGCAGATTACCGATATCGATCCATTAGAATATTCTCTTTTGTTTGAGCGTTTTCTGAATCCGGAACGCGTTTCCCTTCCCGATTTTGATATCGATTTTTGTATGGATCGCCGTGATCAGGTAATTGCCTATGTGCAGTCTAAGTATGGGGAGCAGAGCGTGGGGCATATCGCAACATTTGCAGAGTTGAAATCGAAGAGCGTTGTTAAAGATGTGGCGCGATGCATGGGGATTTCACCCTCGGAAGCCCAGGTCATCGCGAATTTAATCCCTCGCAGAACACCTGCAGAGACCTATTCGATTGTGGAGAGTCTTGACATTGAACCAAAGCTCAAAGCCCGTTACGAGCTGGAGCCGCAAACCAGACAGCTTTTGACGCAAGCGCAAAAGCTAGAGGGGTTAACACGTCATGCTGGTAAGCATGCAGCTGGGATTGTTGTCAGCCAAGGGCCGCTTTGGAATCATGTCCCGGTCTTTAAAGATGAAAAAACAGGGGCTTACATTACGCAGTACTATAAAGATGATGTAGAACTGGCAGGGCTGATTAAGTTTGATTTCCTTGGTCTCAAGACATTGACGGTGCTCGATGTAGCCCAACGTTTGATTAATGCTCGGCCGGACTATGTACAGCGTCATTACTCTCTGGATCTCGCAAAGATCCCTAAGGAAGATAAAGAGACATTTCGACTTCTTGCATCTGGGGAGACCAAAGGTGTTTTTCAGGTGGAATCGAGCGGGATGCAGCAGCTTTTTAAGGACCTGAAGGCGGATTCGTTCGAGGACATCATTGCTGCAGTGGCGCTGTATCGTCCTGGTCCTCTTGGGACGGGGATGGTTACAGATTTTATTAATCGCAAGCATGGACGCGTCTTTATCGGGCAGATGCATCCCTTGGTTGATTCTATTCTAGCGCCGACGTATGGAGTCATTGTCTATCAAGAGCAAGTGATGCAAATTGCCCAAGCGCTTGCGGGTTATTCTCTGGGAGAGGCTGATTTATTGCGGCGTGCGATGGGGAAGAAAAAGCCCGAGGAGATGGCCAAGCAAAAAGATGCTTTTGTGCAGGGAGCTATCAAAAGGGGGGTGGCGCATGCCGATGCAGAGCGCATCTTTGGCTTCCTCGAGTATTTTGCAGGGTATGGTTTCAACAAGAGCCATTCGGCGGCTTATGCATTGATTACCTATCAAACTGCTTATTTGAAGGCTCATTATCCTGTTGAGTTTTTGTGCGCTATCATGACGAGCGACAAAGATAAGATCGATAAAGTTGTCCGTACCATAGCAGAAGCTCGATCGATTGGGGTGACCGTGCTCCCCCCTGATATCAATGAGAGCGATACAGATTTTAAGGTTGTCTATACGCATCCGGCTGGGGATCGACCTATGGACCGCGCGACGAAAATCAAGGATCCTTTAGGCCCTCAGATCCGATTTGGTCTTGGAGCTGTTCGAGGGCTTGGTCAGGCGGCTTTGGAGGCTATCTTTGAAGCGCGTCAGGTTGGAGGACCTTTTATGGACATGTTCGATTTTGCGGCTCGTGTGGATGTGCAAAAGGTAAACAAGGTAGTTTTTGAAGCGTTGATTCAATGTGGTGCATTTGGTGCTCTCTTGGACCCGCTCGGTGTCTCGAGGGCCTCTGCATTCGCGTCGATCGATATTGCGTTGGAACGATCTCGTGCGGCTACGCGTGATAGGAGAATCGGACAGACCAATTTGTTCGGTCTTTTAGATGCGCCGATGGCTTCAGCGAAGGTCCCCTTTACGTGGAGTGCAGGAGATTATGTGGCCTGCGAACCGTGGGATAGGCGGGAGACGCTCCTTCGGGAAAAACAATCGCTTGGGTTTTATATTTCGGGTCATCCACTGGAGAGGTATTTGCGAGGGGAGCGAGCCCTTGCTCAATTGAATACGATTTCTATTGCGGATTGCGCTCAGAGAGAGGATTGGGAGATTGTGCGCCTTGTAGGGATGGTGGAAGGGTATCGGGAAAAGGTCTTCAGAGACCGTGGTGGGCGGGTTGCTTTCTTTGAACTTGAGGATTTAACCGGTCGGATTAGTGTTAAGGTTCGTCCCCCTCAGATAGAGGCGTGTGCTGCTCTGCTGACTTCGGAAGAGCCAATTCTTGTGACGGGACGAGTCAGTTTCCCTCGTCGAGAGGAAGACTCGACGGAAGAAGGGGTAGAAAACAATCGAGAGCCCACGTTGACCCTGAATCAAGTACAGCTTCTTTCAGACGTTTTACAAGGGAACACACGCCATGTCATAATTTGCTTGCGAGAAGATGAAGTGAATCCGGTAAAAATTGATGAGTTGTATCGGATCCTTCAGAATTCCGAGGGGAACTGTCCTGTTTTTTTTAATGTTTTTCTTCGAGATGGGACGGAAGTGGTGCTTTCTCTTGGAAAAGAGTCAGGAGTGGAAATAGGCGATCGCTTTCTTGCTGATTTGGAAAGGGCGTTTGGTTATCAGATTGCGGAATTAGGATAGGGGAAAAGGGGCAGTAGGGCCCTTACCTTACTTAGTGCAGAGACTCGAAGGGGACAGGAAGCGGAGAAGGGGAGCGAGCGCGTGCGATCTCGTAAAGGGCAATTGCTAATGCGACGGAGACGTTGAGAGAAGCGAGTGGGCCTTGCATCGTTAAATAGGCTGTTTTGCTACAGGCCCGCTTGACGCTTTTGCGAAGTCCTTTCCCTTCTGCCCCAGCGACTACTGCAATAGGATTTCTGGATGTGGGGAGCGCACGCTCTAGCGGCAATTCTCCATGGGTATCTAGTCCTATCACAGTGATCCCTTGTGCTTGTAGTTGAGTCAGTGCATGCGGCAGGTTAGGGACTCGACAAAGTCGGGCATGTTCAATAGCTCCCGCTGAAGCTCGAAATGTAGTTGGAGAAAGAGGTGCTGAGTAGTGTTCTGGCCAAATGACGGTGGGGGAGCCGAGAGCTACAGCGGAGCGAATGGCAGCTCCGAAATTTTGAGGATCTTCTAATTCATCTAAAATGACCAGAGGAGTTGTCAAAAGTGAATCGATCGCCTCCAAAGAGAGGAAAGAAAACGGAGGGGCGTAGGCAATCACACCCTGGGTCTGGATCCCTTTTCCCATCTGATCCATCCGAGAACGAGGGATCTGTTCAATAGGGATTCCGTGAGAAACGGCGAGGGAGACAAGCTCTTTGAGCTTGGGGGAGAGCATGTGCTTGTGTTCGACAAAGAGCTTGCGGATTTTTTGTGTGTGGGCACGAATGGCTTCTCGCACGGGCTGGTATCCGCATACAAGACGGGAGTCAGTTGAGGGGGTAGCTTCTGGGCGTGACGAGGGGCGAGTCAAGGAGTAAGCGTGTCGTTTTGGTGCTGAGTGGCAATTGCTTGGGAAAGCTCGTGGGCAAACCGTTGAGCAGCAGATTGTGGATCAGGTGCGTGAGAGATTGGCCGTCCTATCACAAACCAATTCGCTCCTTGGAGAAATGCCCTCTCAAGCGTTGCAGTTCGCTTTTGATCTTCCTGTCTGTTTGCTTGAGAAGGAAGAGCATTGCGGATGCCTGGGGTGATTAAAGTGACATCAGGACCAAATTCTTTTCGCAATAGACTGGCCTCTTCAGGAGAACACACAAAGGCTCGGATCCCCTCTTGGCGAGCAAGACGGGTCAGATGAAGAACAAGTTGTTGCGGATTGGAATGGGCAAAGCCGAGTTGTTGGAGATCGTCACTTTCCATAGAGGTTAGGACTGTGACTGCTGCAAGAAGAATAGATGATCCCTCTCTTTCAACTTGTTTTACAGCTTGTTGAAGCATGCGCGCTCCCCCTGCTGCGTGTAGCGTTAAGAGGGAGGCTCCTAGGTGAGAAGCCTGAGCTACAGTCCGTTCGATCTGATGGGGGATATCGTGGAGTTTAAGATCCAGAAAGACAGGAAGTTGAAATTCCTGTCCGAGTTTAATAGCTTCTGGGCCGACACGGGTAAAGAGAGACAACCCCACTTTGAGCAGTCCGATCGATTCACGTACTTGAGCAGTCAGGCGATGGGCAGCAGTGAGATCTTCTTGGTCTAGAGCCAGCGCGATCCCGTAAGGGGGGAGGGGGACTACAGGCATGAGCATAGCGGATCACCGGGTGGACAGTTGCAGCTGCGGGAGCCTTCTTTTCCTGAAGAAGCCCCTTTTTTATGAGGTGGATGAGCATTGGCTGCAGGAGCTTGTTTGGGAGCACCTGCTTTCGTCGGAGAGGATGGGAGAATGGTTTTCTTGTTTGCGGAAGCTGTTGGGGAAGGAGCTGCTTTCTCAGGAATGATCGGTATATTTTGCTTGGTTGACAGATGAGCGCCTGTCTCTTGGACTGGGTGGGATTGTGGTTCTGCTTTTAGCTCTGATGTGGCAAGTGGAACAGCTGCTTTTGAAGGAGAGGCCGATTGACCATCGGCTTTAGATGGAGATCCTTTCAGGAAGAGTCCACCAATTGCTAGAAGTCCTACGAGCGCAGCTCCCATTGCAATTACACCCCCTTTCCTTTTTTTCTTAAAAGGAGACTGTACGCTGAGAGGAGTTGTTTGCCATGGTATTGGTTGTTGGATAGAAACGGGGAGCTCAGGAACGGGCATCTCTTTCTCCTTCTCCGTGATGTCTCGTTCTGCATATTCCGATGGAGGAGGTACCTGGCTAGTATCACTGTTTCTCCTTCCATGGATCGGTTGTTGGATTGGAAGAGGTGGAGCGGATGGAAGAGGGATGGGAGGGAGACGAGGAGGTTTCCTTGGAGTAGGGGCAAACGATTCCTCTTCCATGGAGCAAGAAGTAGCCTCTTTGAAATTTTGTTCGCCGAATTCACTGTCTTCTTGATAGCTTATCAGTTCATTGAGTGAAGTGATGACAGAGCTTTCTTTTTGATTGCCCATGTTCTCCCTTTCTGAGCACTTTTAATATGTTGGAACTCATTCGATTTTGATGAAACGACAAAACCGACCTAGCTAATAATAAAGTATGACTCTTTCTTTCACAATTTGCAAACGTGTTTCCTGTTTGGTTTTGAAGTTGGGTTATACTTGTAAACCGGTTGAGCGTTGCAGTGAATTCGGCTAGGGAAACAGCATGAAGGCAGAAGTTTATGCACCTATTACAGGAACCGTATGGAAAGTACATGTTCAAGAAGGGGAGCTTGTAGAACAAGGACAAACCTGTATCACTCTGGAATCGATGAAGATGGAAATCCCTGTTGATGCCCCTCATCGGGGCCAGATCACTACCATTCTTCATACTTATGGAGCATTTGTATCGCAGGGGGATGTTCTTTTTACATTATTTTTGGAATAATTCATGCTTGATAGGATGAAAATGACAAAATTGTTTCAAGATGATTTTTATCGAGAGGGTCTCTTTTTATTTGAAGTCGTATAAAATCAAAGTACAATTTAAAAAGTAACAGTTCTTTGTGTTTATATTTGAGAAAAAAACCTTACTGAAATCATCAGTTTACTTGGTTGTGCAAATCGAATGTTTTCACCTTTACATCGAAAGTGTAAGTGAAAAACGGAGAGTTGCAGTGACACAAAAAAGATAGATAATAGTGCTGTTATACGATTTGGGTGGAAGGTTCATACCGTTTGAAGGTTACTTCCATCTTCTTTTAGGGTTCGTAGTGATAGTGGAAGTAACCGGCAGTATTCTTCGTAAATACAATGCTGTTTGGCATGCCTTAACAAGCCTGTTGATTGTTCAATTATAGAAAGGGCACGCGAGTGTTCGCGTGGGACTAATCTTTATCTTGTCGACTCCATTTACAAACGCTATTTCTATATTAAATGATCGAGTGATCCGCCGTCTTTTGGGTGCTCGTTCCTTTTTGCGTGGCTACAATTATGTGCGAAGACGAGCAGTTAGCCAAATCAAAATTGAGGGGGCTTCAGCTCACGCTTTCGTGTGCGGATCGCAGACGGAGCCCTATGCGGTTCAAATTCGATTGACCTCTGCGGGGATTTCCTCCGAGTGTAGTTGCCCTGCGTCATCTAAAATTCAGGGTCATTGTAAACATGTGGCTGCATTGCTGATCGCTTTGCGCGATCAGGTGTGGAGTACAGGGGCAGGATGTCAGACTCCACCCTTTGCAGAACACAGTTCTGGTGCTGTTGCTGGAAGTCCTCAAAATGGTCATGGTTTTTTAGTGGAATCTCACGCTTCTTCTTCGTTGGCCCATGCGAAGAGAAATAAACGCTCCCGTTTGCGAACATCGCGGGGAGCAAGTTCAAATGGGGGGAGAAGTGGTCGCGCAAGAACAGAAGGTATTTTGTCCTCTTCCACACCCTGTCCTTCTGGGGTGCATGTGTGGCTTCCTCATCAGGGAGTTGTGTTGCCGCAATCTATCGAATACCGCCTGCAAGTCAAGCCTGGTGTATTGACTGTGACTCTCTTGGATCCAAGTGCGCGCACCCGGCTTCTTCCCAGTACGTTGTTGGTTGCTCAGGATGAAACTCCCACGCCTGATCGAGATGCGATTCGGCTTCTGGCTCGCCTTGAAAACTCAGGGTCCCGTCGCATCGGGATTGAAGTGCGAGGGGAGGATGCCAGTGAGCTGTTGTCCCTGCTCAAAGGACGGAAAGTCATTCTAGAGCCTGCTATGATGGAGTTGCGTTTTGGTGAGGAACCTCTTAAGGCCCGTTTTGATTTAGACCTTTCAGAAAATGGTGCTCATGTTTTTGTCAAAGTCAGCTTTGCGAGGTCAGATGATTCACGTCGCTTTACGCTTACTCAAGGGGCTTGGTTTGAAGGGGATCCGGGTTGGCATGTTGATCCGCAGGAAGGGGTAGCGCGTCCTATTGAACGCCGTGTATCGCCTGCAACCATGCGGCGACTATTGAGGACGCCTGTATTGCAAGCACCGATGGAAAATCTCTCCGCGTTGATTGCGGAAGGACTTCCTCGTGTTGTTCTTCAAGTGGGTGCGGAATTGCCAGAACTCTCTCAGGTTGCCGATGTTGTGGATGTTGTTCTTACATTTCGCGTGTGGGCGACGGGGACTTTGACAGATGCTCGTGTTTTTTTGCGTGCTGCTTATGAGGACATGGAAGTTGATGTGAGGGCGGACGGTATGACGCCTCCTGTCATGGTAAAGCCTCCGGATACTGCATCTCCAACCAGGAGGGCCCGTTGTATTCGATGTGATATTGCTGCTCAGCAGGAGGCTGTTGAAAAGTTGCGCGAGCTGGGGCTCACTCCTGATGAGGAAGGGAATGGGTTTATGGCATCAGGAGACGATGCTGTGCGGTTCTGGACGGAGGGGATCAGCACTCTTCCTGAAGAGTGGGATCTTTTTATTCCTGACGATTTGGTTGATGTCCATGTTAGGACAGAGGTGTTGGGGGCTCATGCCCGTGTCTTTAGCGGGGTGGATTGGCTCTCTTTACGTCTCTCCTTTGAGGCGGAAGGGGTTGCGGTTACACAAGAAGAGTTGGCTCGCTGTTTGGCTGAGGGGCGTCGGTACGTTCGCTTGTCTGAAGGCTCATACGCCCGTGTTGATATTCAAAAGGTGCGCGAAGTGCTGCAACGTCAGGCTGAAATTCTGGCTACTAGCAATGCTTCGAATGGTCGACTCCCCCTGTCGCAGGCGGGACGCCTGCAGGATCTGCTTGCCTGTGTGAATCATTCCACTGTAAGCGATGAGACCCGTGAGCTTTTTCATAAATTGAAGCATATTGAAGAGATTCGAGGAACACGCAAGCCGCGTAATCTCAAAGCCTCTCTTCGCCCTTACCAAGAAGCAGGATTTCATTGGCTTTGGTTTCTACATGAAATTGGTTCAGGGGGAGTGTTGGCTGATGACATGGGGCTTGGTAAGACCCTGCAGACGATTGCTCTTTTATTGGCCGTCAAGAATGCGGATGAGAAGGAAGCGTCAGTTTCCAAGCCGTTCAAGGCGCTTATTGTAGCCCCTACCAGTGTTGTGACGAACTGGATGAGAGAAATCGATCGTTTTGCCCCCTCGCTTCGGCATGCGGTATGGCATGGAATTGATCGGAAAGAGCGTACGGATGAATTGGAAAATGCTGAAGTGGTCATTACCAGTTACGCTTTGTTGCGGCGTGATGAGGGGCTACTTTCAGGTATCTCATGGCGGTATGTCGTGCTTGATGAAGCTCAGAATATTAAAAATCCACTTTCAGCGACAGCTCGTGCTGCTAAGTGCTTGCCTGCTGATCGACGTTTGGCTCTGACAGGTACTCCTATAGAGAATCGGCTCTCTGAAATATGGTCTATCTTTGATTTTGTGAGTCCAGAGCTATTAGGTTGTCTCGACCGTTTTGAAGAAAAGTACTCCAGGCCTATTGAAGCGGGTGATACAAAGATGGCAGAGCGGTTAAGGGCTGCTATCCATCCCTTTATCCTGCGCCGTACGAAGGGGGAGGTTGCCAAGGATCTGCCTGAGAAGATTGAGGCTGATCAATTCTGTGAGCTGACGGGAGAGCAAGCTGCTCTCTATGCGGCTGTACTTAGGGAGGTGCGGGCTCAGGTGATGGGGGAAGTGGAGCGGGTTGGTGTTGCGAGGAGCCATCTCCAGATTTTGTCAGGGCTCACGCGGCTTCGCCAGGCTGCTTGTGATCCTCGTTTGTTGGGGCTTCCACGTGATTTTACAGATGAGGATTCTGGAAAAATTATGGCTTTGCGTGAGTTGATTCAAACCTGTGTAGCGGGGGGACATCGGGTACTGGTGTTCAGTCAGTTTGTATCGATGCTTCAGATTATTTGTCGTCTGATGGAGCAGGAACAAGTCCTGTATGAATATCTGGATGGTGCTACCAAAGATAGGCTGGCGCGTGTAGAAAATTTTCAGAGGGAAGATGGCCCTCCTGTCTTTTTGATTTCGCTCAAGGCAGGGGGCAGTGGTCTCAATTTAACTGCTGCAGATACTGTTATTCACTTTGACCCTTGGTGGAATCCTGCTGTTGAAGACCAGGCTACAGATCGGGTGTATCGATTGGGACAGACTAAGGTGGTGACGGCTTACCGTTTGATTGCGAAAGGGACGATTGAAGAGAAGATCCTAGAGCTTGGGGGGAAAAAGCGGGAGCTTGTGGGGACTGTGCTTAGTGAGGATGTGGGAGGTGCGAAAAAATTGACAAAGGGTGATTTGGAGGAGCTGTTCCGATTCGATGGGTGAAGGATTCCTTTTGGGTTAATATGGGTAGCTCTTCTCGTCGAGTTTGCTTTGGCTTGAGCAAGGCTGTAGTGGTGGGTGCTCTGAAGGGTAATAGGGTATGAAGGGGAAGGGGGTAAAGCATGGAGGAAGGGAGGAGGAAGAGAAATAGGAAACATCCGTCAGAGAGGACGAGGGCCCTTCCCCCAGTTTGCTTCGCTCAAGCATGGTTCCCTCCCGTCCTCTCTGACGGATGTTTCCTATTTCTCTTCCTCCTCCCTTCCTCCATGCTTTACCCCCTTCCCCTTCATATATTACCTTTTTTCTCTACGCTCTTTTTTGGGGCTGGTTCACCAACCATAAAGAGAACAAGCGTGCTGACGGAAAGTAAAAAGTGTTTGATGTTTCGCTATGACTTATAATCATTGCTTTTGTTTTTACCTGTTTGGAAGAAAACTTATCTATGATCAGATCACGAAAATCAGTATCTTATGGTTTATTCAGCTCTTTTTTGATTGGCTCCATGTCTTTATTGAGCGCCTGTGGAAGTAGCAGAGTTGATACATCCCCTTCTTCAGAGGGTGTTATTAAGGGTGGAGGTTATCAGGAAGGTGGGAGTGATGGTGGACCTCAAGTGGAGTGAACAAATTACGTAAGTTGTGAGAGCAGTTATTGTGTTGCTGTAACCCATGCCTGTGCTTCAGTTCTTTTTGTTACGAAAACAATAGGAGGAGCCAAAGCTACAGTGGCTACAGGTAAAGAGGATGACTCTAATCCTTGTGTAAAGGGAGGGTAGAGATATTAAGGATGCAACAGGTAACTCCCTCAAATTCAAACCTCCTATGTCTATGGATACTTTAAATGTGAAGGATATGCTCCTCAACTATAAGGGTCCTGTTTATCTCGCTGATTTGCAAACGAAAATTTTTGACAGTACGGGTGATAGTGCTGGTGGGATGCTTGCTCCAAGTAGTAAACCAACTGAGTCCAGTTTTTAGATAAATCACAGTTATATGCAGGATTTGATGTGTGAACTGGCAGTCACAGAGACGGTACAAAACACACGACGTGTGCTCATTTGACTTCTGAGCAATAATGTCTATGGTACTTATGTTGGTTTGAAGGGGCGATCCGGGAGGGTGGATGTACGTTGGCGTGGGTATCGAACAAATTATAAGGCAGCTGTTTATTTCATCTCAACCAAATAGATGGTTGCTCTTGTTAGAGAACGAGGACCTGAGTGAGCAGAGTAGTGGGGGCAGGTTTCAATGAGGAACGACCTTCTGCTTGCTCTAGATATAGGTTGTCTGGGTGCGTGCCTGCGAAGTGAAGAGGGGAAATAATAGGGGATCAGCGGCATCTGACTAAATTGTGTGTCCAGAATTTTGGATGGATTGGCTCAAATGCATGGGGCAGTAGCGAGGGCCACACATGGAGCAGAAGTGTGCAGTTTTAGCCCCTTTGCCGGGGAGGGTTTCATCGTGGTAGGCTCGGGCGGTGTCTGGGTCGAGGGAGAGATTGAATTGATCATCCCAACGGAACTCAAAACGTGCGCGTGAGAGGGCGTCATCACGATTGCGGGCTCCTGGATGTCCTTTGGCTAGATCAGCAGCATGTGCTGCAATTTTATAAGCGATAAGCCCTTGCTTCACATCTTCGCGTGCAGGGAGCCCGAGGTGCTCTTTGGGTGTTACATAGCAGAGCATGGAGGTGCCATGCCAGCCGATGAGGGCGGCCCCGATGGCACTTGTTATGTGGTCGTAGCCAGGTGCAATGTCTGTGGCAAGAGGGCCTAGGGTGTAAAAGGGTGCTTGTTCGCAGTGTTTTTCTTCGAGCCGCACATTTTCTTCGATCAGATGCATGGGGATATGTCCAGGCCCTTCGATCATCACTTGTACATCGTGGTTCCAGGCGATTTTGGTTAATTCTCCAAGCGTTTTAAGTTCCGAGAATTGAGCTTGGTCATTGGCATCTGCAATGGAGCCTGGACGCAGGCCGTCCCCTAGTGAGAGACTGACGTCATATGACCTGAGGATATCGCAGATTTCTTCAAAATGAGTGTAAAGGAAATTTTCTTCCTGATGCGCTAGGCACCACGTGGCCATGAGCGCCCCACCTCTTGAAACAATCCCTGTGATGCGGTGATGCGTAAGGGGGATCCATCCCAGCCTGACCCCTGCATGGATGGTTACATAGTCCACCCCTTGCTCAGCTTGTTCAATAAGCACTTGTCGGTACAAAGGCCAACTGAGCTCTTTGGCTTTCCCCTGCGCGCGTTCTAGCGCTTCATAGATAGGGACTGTTCCTATGGGAACAGGGGAGTTTCTCAGGATCCACGCGCGTACTTCTGGAATACAATTGCCCGTAGAGAGATCCATGATGGTGTCTGCCCCCCATCGCAGAGCCCAAAGCATTTTTTCCACTTCCTTTTCCAAGGAATTCTGAACAGCAGAGAGGCCGATATTGGCATTGACTTTGACTAGAAAGTGTTTCCCGATGATCATCGGCTCTGCTTCAGGATGGTTGATGTTGGCTGGAAGGATGGCCCTTCCAGTGGCAATTTCATTCCGTACAAACTCAGGGGTAATCACAGCGCTATCGAAATCGCGCGTCAGGGATTCTCGGATGGCTACATATTCCATCTCAGGAGTGATGATCCCCTTGCGAGCGTAGTAGCGCTGGGTGACTGCTCTTCCCGGAAGAGCTCGTTTAGATGAGCGCATGCGCTGAGTGGATTGCTGGCTCGGTAGGGACTGACTGATATCCGATGTGCACGGATGGATTTCTACATCCCGTCGGGACTCAATCCAAGTGGCGCGGAGAGGAGGGAGCCCTTGATTAAGACAGATGGATGAAGTAGGATCCGTGTAAGGACCTGTTGTATCGTATACGAGAAGGGGATAGGTTGAAGTTGTAATTTCCCGCATAGGAACCTGAATGTGGGGAGTGCTAGGACTCTGAATCAGCACTTTCCTCGATGCGGGGAAGGGAGGGATCGCCTTGTCAAGGGGGATCGTGAGAGAAATGGTGCGCGTTGACATCGAAACTTTCCTTTCGCCAGGATTATCTGGATCAAGTTGAAGGGTCGTTGGATCAGACTCCAACTTCTCAGCCACGTCGAGGGTGTAGCTCCCCTAGGTTTTTTTGTTAAATGAGATAAGCGGTCTATAGAACGAGAACGAAAAGAGTGTCAATACGAATGCACGTGGAACGGCTCCAGATCGGAAAGAGAGTAGAAATGGTGAAGCGGTCCGTGGCCTTGACCTAGTCGGATGGAAGCCCCTTTTTGAATTGCAGCAGTGACGTACTTTTTTGCTTGTTCGATGGATGCTGCCACGGTCCAGCCTTTAGCTAAAAAACATGCGATAGCAGAGGACAGCGTGCATCCTGTTCCATGGGTGTTCTGTGTATGGATGCGCGGCGCTTTCATCCATAGGGTGCGAATTCTGTTGTCTTCTCGGAGGCAGACGCAGTCCTTCGCTTTTGTCCCTGAATAATGACCTCCTTTGAGTACAACTGCTTTCGCTTGGGGACCTAAAGAGACTAACAATTCTGTGGCAGCTTTCTCTTGATGCTGAGGACTCTCATCCTTGATCGGGTAGCCAATCAACATTTCAGCTTCAGGGAGGTTAGGAGTCAGGATACTAGCAAGGGGAAATAGTGCCTCTCGAAGAGGGATGAGCGCTTTTTGCTGGAGGAGAGTTGCTCCCCCTTTCGCGGTCATCACGGGATCGACGACGATTGGGATCGTAGGATATCGTTTGAGCACATTTGCTACTTCTCGGATAATTTCAGGATGGTAAAGCATCCCTGTTTTGATTGCATCGGTGCCTATATCTTCTAGCACAGTTTGCAGCTGCTCACTGACAAACTGAGGGCTTACTTCAAAGATTGAGCGGACACCTTGGGTGTTCTGTGCTGTCAGCACAGTGATGACGGATGTTCCGAAGCATCCTAGAGCTGCAATTGTTTTCAGGTCCCCCTGAATGCCAGCTCCCCCCCCGCTGTCTGATCCGGCAATGGTTAAAACACGCGGTAAGCGCTGATAAGAAAGAGTCATTGGATTGCTCCTTTTGCTTCGTGTTGGGAGGAAGAAGTCATGTGTACGTCTTCTCCTCGCAAACGATCGATGAGGTATCTTTTCTTGATGTGAGCCGAAATATCTAGGAAAGAGACGGAAAAATTCCCTGGACCTGTACTTTGTTCAGCGGCCAGTTCCCCTACAATTCCTATCACGTTCATGGCAGATATTGTTGCGCGGAATAGATCGGGCTGGACAGCTAAAAAAGCGCCCATCAGGGAGGTGGCGACGCATCCCATTCCTGTCCCGTGGGTCATTAGCTGATGACCGTTGTTTATTTTAAATACTTTATCTTGGACGATGATATAGTCCTCAGCTCCACTGACGCAAACTACACGCGCGTGACGGATGGACAGATGACGGACCTCCTCGAGGACCGAATCGGGAGAGAGAGTACTCTCTACCCCTTTCGTGTTGTCCGTAAGGGCGTAGAGACCAGGGATTTCAGATGTATTTGCCTGCAGTGCACTGATCGCTTTCGTTTTAAGGAAGGTGAGGTCTGTGGTTGTTCGGAGGAAGGCAGCCCCTGCTCCAACGGGGTCTAGCACCACTGGAATCAAGCTGGCTTGAGCTACTTTAATAGATTCTTTCATGTATTTAATCCACATGACGTTGAGTGTCTTGATGTTGAGGACGATGGTGTTAGAGAGGGACACGATCTCTTTAAATTGCTTCTGTTGAGCGGGCTCGTTCTTATTGCGAGAAGTGCGTTGGTTGTCCAGTACATAACAAAGCAGTTGGTGATGTTATGGATGGGCGGTTGTGTCTCTCTGGCTTTGGCCAGATCTTCTGCAGTGAGAGCAAGCAGGGGTTATTGATGAGGCAGAGATCGGTTGGGACATGGAGCGCCTCGTGATTAGGTTAATGGTGAGTGGATAGTGTTTCGTTTACCAGATATCTTCTGTAACGGAGAGGATGGTCTCGTAGATTGAGCGTGTGGGGTGGAACTTAAGAATGGTTCGTGCCCGCTCATCATCCACCATGCATAGATATCGGAGATAATCGAGCTCCGGTGCAGGGAAATTGGTGATTCGGAGAGACCAGAGCGATCGCATTAAGAGGGTTGCGAGCGAGTAAGGAAGAGAGAAAGTAGGTCGCTTGAGGATCTTGATGATGTGAGAGAGTGGTAGAGGTGCTGTGCCTGCGATGTTAAAGATTCCACGAATGCCCGGTGTGAGCGCTTTGAGGATCGCTTGCACGACGTCGGATTCATGAATGACCTGAATCATCGGATCAAATCCGAGCAAGGTGGGGATGATGGGGAGACGCAGGAAATTGGAGAAAGCGTTATGAACTCGTCCAAGAATGTGTGTAGGACGAAAAATAATGGTTTCAATGTCGGGCAGCTTCCAAAAGAAGCTCTGTGTCAACATATCAATTTCAACCAAATCTCGGATCTCGGGGAAGTTTTGTCCCGCTAGCAGGGGAGATTCTTCCTTTAAAAACTGAAGATTATCGAAGTGGGGTCCGTACACATTGGCGCTCGAAAGCACAATGAGTTTGGGAATGTGAAAGTATGCGACATAATCCAGCAGTTTTTGATAACCGATCACATTCCACGAGTAATGCTCTGCGGCGGATACTCTCGGATCGTGCATAATTCCTAGATGGATTACGGCTCCGATCGTATGCATGCGAAAGATATCCTTAATTTTCTTGCGCCGGATATCTAATGAGTAATGCAGAACATCTTTCGGACTTTCGTGGAAGGGACGCTGATCGATCCCGATGACAGGATAATGCCGATGGAGTTGACGAACGACCTGCTTGCCTAAACGTCCACAGACTCCTGTGACAAGGATGGCAGGCTGATGCTGGGAAGTGGGAGCTTTTGTAATGACCATTGTGTGTAAAATCATTCACCAAAAAATATGCTGACGCGATTGAAGGCCCTGATCGAGGAGGGATTGAATTTTCTTTCGAACAAGCGAAACTTTTTCTTCTACGGTTGCGTCATCTTCATCGGGATCTCCAAAAAACATCATTGGTTCTCCAAAATAGAGGCGGTATTTGGTGGGAAGTGGGAGCTGCCCTCCAGGGATCAAGAGTTGAGGGATGATCGGGAATGCGGGCATTTGGAACAGACTGGCAACTCGAGTTAAGTTGGCGACGGAGATGTACTGCTCTTCGTTCCCAATGACGGCGACAGGAATGATAGGGGTTTCTGTCTCAATTGCAAGGCGCATAAAGCCAAGCCCGAATTCTTGGAGTTGGTAGCGCTTATCGAAAGTCTTGGAGATACCTTTGGCTCCTTCCGGAAATACGAGAAGGGTTTCCCCCTGCTGAAGTAGTCGTTGAGCATTTTCTGGAGCTCCTACCACCTGTCCCACACGCGCGAACAGCGTCGAGATAAAAGGGAGAGTTTGGGTCCACTTGTCGACCATCGTGCGGACGAGTCGAGGGGGCTCTGCATCCATCACGAGGGTTGTGGCAATCAGGGCAGCATCGATGGGGATCTGGCCTCCGTGATTGCTCACGAGGAGGAGACGACCTGGAAGAAGGCGATCAGCACCGTGCACTTCTGTCCGGAAATAATACCGATGAAAGAACCCCATGAAGGCAAGCGTGTATTTGGTCCACTCCGGATCGAGTCCAAACGGATCAACGCCAGTCGGTGTGAGGTGGAGGGGAACGCGGGCGAGCTTAGCGGGGAAGTCTTCTCCCAGAAAATTGATGAGCCATTCGTCCAGCGTTTGGTCAGTGCGTTTCCTAATTTTTTGCCAAATGGGGTGGAGTCTGACCGATTTGACAAGCTGTTTGAAGAGATGTAAGGGTTCTTGAGGTGTGTACATTGACCAAAGCATGAAGCCTCTTGAGGACTGGGTCAATACTTCGTGAAACTCTTTTGAAAGAGCTGGGCTGGAGGGAAGAAAGTCACAATGTCCTTTTGCTACCCCTCTCCTTTGTGTCCAGGCGATCGGGTCGCTCTTGTCGCCCCTTCAGGTCCCTGTGAGCCTAATCTATTTTTCCAAATGTTGGGTTGGATACAGGGGCGCTATCAGGTTCAAGTACAACCAGGGATTCTGGCTCGGAAGGGGTATTTAGCGGGGGATGATCAACGGCGTCGAGAGGAACTGTCTTCCGCTTTTTGTGACCCAGGTATTAAGGCGGTGATTGCAGTGCGGGGGGGATATGGAGCTACTCGGATTGTGGATGCTCTCCCTTGGGAAGAGCTTAAAAAACATCCTAAGTGGCTAGTGGGCATGAGTGATTGTACAGCACTCCACCTGGAAGTGAATCGCCGCAGCATCACTTCTATCCATGCTGGAGGGACCATGCATCTTTGTCAATCTCCTTATGCTTCTGTTCATCGAGCGGATCTGATGAGATTGCTTGAGCACCCTGATGCGTCTTATCAATGGCCAGCTCTTTCTATCCTTCATCCAGGGGGTGCACAGGGGCCCTTGATGGGTGGAAATTTAGCTCTTCTTGAGGCTACAGCGGCGGCGGGGCGGCTTGCTTTCCCCTCTGGAGTGATTCTTGCGCTTGAGGATGTCGCAGAAGCCCCTTACCGGATCGATCGTATGTTAACAGCCCTTCGCTTGGGGGGATATCTAAAGAAGGTGGGTGGGATTGTCTTCGGTAAATTCACTCGCTCGAAGCCTGGTAGGTATGGTGTTTCTACTGAAGAGGTACTTATTGAATGCACCCGAGATCTAGCTATTCCCGTTTATGCCGATGCTCCTTTTGGACATGGAACTCGAAATCGAGCTTTTATACTAGGCTCGTGGGTTACTCTCCGAAAAGGAACTGTCACTTTTGAGCAAAAAAAGGGAGAATAACAGTTTTCGCTTGAGGAGGATCTCTGTTTGGCAATCTTTTGATGATGTACGGGCTAGCGGTGGAATCTGTCAAATGATAAAAACGCTACTGTCAGCTGGAAATTCGTGTATAAAGAAAGATGATAACTTGATGAAATGCAAGAATCAAACAGGGTCGTAGCGCCTCAGTGTCGATTCAACTGTTTTTGTCTTGAACAACGATCCCCTTGATTTGGAGGAGAAAAGCGATGACGGGCCTAAGGAAAACACTTCTTGCGCTTTTTAAAGCAGAGCAACAGGTGCGTCAACTTCATCATGAGCTTGCCCAAAGTAAGCCAGAGGAGATCAAGCCTCTCCTACAGGAAGCTGTTCAGGAAGCGAAGGGGCTTGAACATGAAGAACAGAAAATTCTGAGGCTTGTGCGGCTTGCCTTTCTCCTCGGTGAATTTCACGGTGAATGGGTTGCTCATCAGCTGATCGATATTTTGGATAGCGATTCTCCTGAAATCCGGAAGGCTGCGGGTGAATTCTTTGAGGAGTTGGCTTACGAGCGTTTTAAAGAAGCGGCAATTGCAGTTGAACGGGCTCTCAAATGCTTGGATCCCTCTAGCTTGGCGTTATTGGAGCTGCCGTATATTCTCGTCCGGATCGGAGAACCTGGAACCATCAAACTGCTCGAGAAGTTTTTGGCTTCCAAGAATCCAGAGGTGGTTTCAGCTGCAATGGAAGCTCTTGTGGAGGGTGGGGATACGGAAGCTGTCTCCCTTTTGGACCCTCTGCTGAAGGATAAGCGAGAGGTGATGATTGAGGATGATGGGGGGGAAGAATGTGCAGTTCCGTTGGGGGAGCTTGCAAAAGAGGCTCAACAAATTCTGCGCGACCTTTGAGGATGGATGTTCTCTCTGTCTAGAAGCATTAGGAGGATCGGTGCGATAGGGTGTGGGATTTTATGGATGGTAGAAGGGGGATGTAGGGGGCGCCCTTTATCCTTTTCGGCTCATCCTTATTCTTCGGTTGCCGTAGAAGAAGCAGGAAGATCAACGAAAGGGATCATTGCCCAAGTTGATCTGACTGCGGGGATTCCAGAGCAAGGTGGTGGGAGTCCATGGGCTCTTTCTCCCAGCCGAATCAGTTTTGATGCTTTCGTGAAACGCATGGAGGAAGTGTTTGCTCGTTCTGATGTTCGGGGCGTGTATGTAAATTTTGGAGATGCCCAGTTTGGTTTTGCTCGCGCTTTGGAGGTAGGAACGCTTCTCGGGCAGATCCGGAAAAATCATGTTCCTGTTGTTTGCTATGCCGAGGAATTAACCAATGCTACGATGATGGCAGCGGCAGAGGGGTGTACCCAGATCTATGTGTCTCCAGCAGGGACTGTAGGGACGGTTGGAATCGGTGCACAGGTGGTCTATATGCGCCGTCTTCTTTCGGATCAATTGCATCTCTCAGTGGATATTTTGCAGGTAGGTAAATTCAAAGGAGCTGAGGAGCCATTGACACGGGATGGACCAAGCGAGGAGGCTCAGGCGACCCTAAGGTCTACGCTGACGGATATACGCGTTCAGTGGCTCGATAGAATTCAGAGAGGGCGCTCTTCTGAAAAGACTGTTGCTGCAGCGGAGGATGGTCCTTATGCTCCTGATAAGGCTATGGAACTTGGCCTTATCGATGCAGTGGGGTACAAACAGCAGGCTCAAGAAGCGATTCAAAAGCTTGCTGGGGTGACGCGTATGGAGCCCTGTTTTGGAACAGACCGCAACGATAACCGCTTTGATTGGGGAATCCTAGTTCAGATGTTGACCAATAATAAGGGGTTGAGCTTGTCAGCTCCTGTTGCTCTTGTTCGGGCAGTTGGCAATATCTCTATGGGGGAAACCAATGGCCTGTCCACGGGTGGCATTTCGGAAAAGGAATTGAGCCGAGTGCTCGCCCGACTGGAGCAGGATGATGCGGTCAAGGCCGTTGTCCTGCGGGTTGATTCCCCTGGGGGTAGTGCACTTGCCAGCGACTTGCTCTGGAATCAAATGATGAGGCTCAGGCGCAAGAAGGTTCTTGTCGCTAGTATAGGGGATATGGCTGCCAGTGGGGGGTATTATTTAGCGTCTGCAGCTCAGTGGATTTACGCATCTCCCACTTCAATTGTGGGCTCGATCGGGGTGGTTGGTGGAAAAATCGGGATTGGAAAAGCCCTGGAGCATTTAGGGATTCACACAGAGACGTTTGTCCCTTATGGCGTTAGCCTTCAAGCGATCAACCGCTCTGTGTATATGTCTCCTCTTGTCGAATGGGATGATGCGACGCGTATGCGTATATTAGAAGGGTTTGTCGCTACGTATACCCTTTTCGTCCACCGTGTTGCGACGGGGCGTGAGCTCCCACCTGCCAAGATACAGGAAGTGGCAGAAGGGCGTATTTTTGGTGGGAGAGAGGGGAAAGAAAAAGGTCTCGTCGACGAATTGGGTGGCCTGCGCGAAGCGATTGCGCGCGCTCGTATGGAAGCAAAGCTTCCTGCCGATGCGGTGGTCGAGACGGTTGAAGTGGGATCTCCTCTCCTCCAGATGATGACTCTTGTCGGAGGAGGTGCCGACGAATTTGCCCATGCTGTGAATGTCAAAACGACAGCGCTCGAGCTCTTTAGCAAATGGCTTCCTCTGGTTTCACTGGAGCCCTTCGCGCAGCGAGACGAGCTTGTAATGACTGTCCTTCCTTACTTCCTTCAAGTTCGCTAAGGTGAAAAGTTCGATATGAGGAAGTGGAGCGGCGTTGTTGAGCTATTCGTTGCACTTCTTCTTTCATTACTCCTCTTGCTTGCTGGGGGATGCGTGAATGGATCCGCCTGTTCCTCTTTTGCGTATCCTGTGCTCTTGCATGGCTCGACGACACTTCCTCTGGACCGGATAGTCAGCCAGATCCCTACAAAACAGTTCCTATTGATGTCAGCGATATTAACACTGCGTATGAATGGCAGGTATTTGTTGATGATAAGTGGATGAAGGGGCTAGCAAGCTTGCCCAAAATGCGAAGGTCGAAACCGGCTGATCGATTTTAGGCTCAATCCCCTGAACACGCTCCCCGTGTCCTCCTTTCGTTCGTGTCGCATGATTATCCCGTTATGGTTGCTGTAAGATTTAATTAGATCGCGATCCAGATGAGAAAGGGAGCGGTGCAGCGAGTTGGTTTTTTGCCCCAGGAGGAGATATCAGCGGATGTCCTCTCTGCCGTGAAAAGAGTGAATAATATCACCATAAAAGTTGTCTGTATCCGATGGTTATTGCGCTTAAGTTGATTTTTTTGACACCCCTTGCTTTTTTGCTGCATGTGGCTCGGAGGTGTCTTCTCCAACTTCCTTTCTGCCTATGAATATTTGTCCTACGTATTCTTGTAGCTCCTACAAGGGGCTCAGCCCAGAGAGAGATAAAGCAACATGAATGGGGGGGATGCTGCAAGATTCAGATGTCCACTACACTGTACTGCTTCGAGAGACTTCTCTTCGTGTTTTGACGGAGGGGATGGTGAGTGCCCATTACTTGATCTGTCAAGAGGTGATTCACGTGGAGATCGTGTATCAACTTGTGGAGGATTACGATTGGGCTTGGCATGCTGGGAACAGCGCTTGGGGATCTAGAACTGAGCTCAATGATACATCCCAGCGAGATCGAGAATGTGAATCTTGTGTTTCAAGTCGATGCGGAAGGGCGTCCCCATTCTCGATGCAATCGGGCATCACATTTGGTTCCCTTGGGAAAGTGAGCCTTAGATCGAAGCGCTCATTCAATCTGTAAGCAGATTTGCGATCGGTATCAGATCTCCCCCCCGTGTGTGTTTGGACATGCGGATATAGCTCCTGGTTGGAAATGGGATCCAGGTCCTCTATTCCACTGGAAGAGACTCTACGATCACGGGATCGGTGCCTGGTCTGATGAACAAGAAGTCCCTTCTCTTATAGCGGGGAAAAGCCCTCAGCAACTGATTCGTGGGGAGGAAAGACTGCGGTCGTTTCAAGAGCACCTCAAACAATGGGAATATCTCCTTCAGGTTACAGGGAAGCTCGATGAGCAGACCGAACATGTTGTGAACGCTTTTCACATGCATTTTTTGGGTGAAGAGAACACAATCCCCCCCGAAGAAACAAAAGCTGTTCTTCATGCCTTGATCAGAAAATACCCGACAGAACGGACTTGATTTTCTCAAAATTGGCTTATCTGTTTTTTGAAAAGTGTAAAATCAGGCAAAATAAAGTGAGTCCATGTCTTTTCTACTTGAGGTTGTATTTCATTTAAGTATGAAGTAAATTGACCTTGCCGTGCGTGCCATGTCGAATTGAAATAAAATAGCCTGTTTGTGACAGCGTCACTCAGAGTTTTTTAGTGAGTCAGAGGAGTCAATTATGACGGATGTGGTTTTCAAAGGAAGAAGTGTATCCCGATTCGTGAGCAAGTATGTTGGTATGCTGGGTGTTGTCGCTTCGCTTGCCCTCGTACAGACTGCGCAAGGTGCGGATACTTATGGTCTTGGCACGGGGAAGGATGGGGATAAGGCTATTTCGGGCGTTGCTGAAACAGTGCTTCATCGCTATGCGCAAGTAACAGCGATTATAGATAATAAGGCTCTTACAGTTACAGAGCGTGCGGATAATGATGCAATTGCTCCAGATGCTCCTAAATTTGAGCCTGGAGTCATGGTGTTGTTAATACAATCGACTGGATATGGCAAGGATTTTGCACAGTTACCTGTTCCACGAAAGAACAGTGTGGATCCGTGGTTAAAGTCACCTCTTTCCATGACGGGTACCAGTGTCGGTAAATTCGAACTCGCTAGAATTAAAACAGCTTCGAATGGAACCATTGGGCTCACCAAGCCACTCGAACAGACCTTTGATCCCATTGTGACCCAGGTGCTGACGGTTGGTGAATATCAGAATATGATGATTGATACGGGAACTAGACTTGTCCCCTTACCATGGAATGGAGCAACAGGAGGCGTTGTTGCTGTATTTGCAGCGCAAAAGCTGACGAATAATGGGTCCATCAGTGCTGACGGAGCTGGTTTCCGAGGAGGGGCTCCCTCTGCCAACCCAATCTATCAAGGAGCAAGAACAGCAAAAAACTGTAATGAAATGTATGGTGCTCCCCATAAAGGTCGCTTCGGATATCGTGGAGAATCGTTCGAGCTCAGTGCCTTTACTGTGGAGAACGCAAATAAAGAGAAAGACGATAAATCACATTCTCCTGTTGCATCGCAAGTTTGGGCGCATGGAGGATATGGAGTACTCCTGAGTGGCGGTGCGGGCGGTGGCTGCCGTGGCTCCGGAGGTGGGGGAGGGGGAAACGGAGCTGCTGGAGGCCGGGGGGGAAATGCTCATGATCTAAATAAGGCGAATATGCGGGCAGTAGGTGGAATGGGTGGTGCCAAGGTGGATGGTGACTTCCCTGCAAGTCTCTTCATGGGAGGTGGGGGAGGAGGGGGACATCAGAGTCATAATTTAGGTAGCGCAGGTGGTTCAGGGGGAGGAATTGTCATTGTGCGCGCAGGGGAGATAGATGGGAATGGTGCTATCTCGTCAAAGGGAGTAACTGCAAATGCTAACAACCCTTCTTCAGGAAATAACAATGATGGTAAAGGAGGGGGTGGTGCGGGGGGTAGCGTCCTCATTCAAGTAGCTGGAAATTATGCTGCTGGTGGGACTGTCTCTGTGAATGGAGGGAGTGGTGGTGCGGTTGCTACTGTGGAACCCGACAAATATGGGTCAGGGGGAGGGGGTGGTGCGGGTAATCTCTGCATCAGCGCTGCTGCACTTCCTAACACGATTGAGGCTAAAGGAGGACAAGCTGGCAATCCTGGCATACGAAATGCTCAGCCTGGTGGAAATGTAGATCCAGCCAACAATGCTGCATGTTCCGGTGCATTTGATGGTGCTCCTTGTACGGGTGACGATAGGAAAAGTGGGAAATGCGGGGGATGCGAGAACGATAACCAGTGCAAGAAATGGCTTGGAGGGGATGATACGGCCACATGCAACGCGAATGCGCAATGCGAAGGGCAAGGATACAAGCCACCACCTGCAGATGCTGACGCGGGGGCTTCTGGTGAAGATGGAAGAAAGGACAAAAAAGACGCTGGAGATGCAGGGGATGGGGGGGATACAGGAGAGGGTGGTAGCAGCGAGAGTGGCTGTGGCTGTTCATCGAGCGGGACGGGGTCTGGTCCTGTGGCTGGATTGATGGCTCTGATTGGAATTGTGGGTAGCTTTGTTGCACGCCGTCGTCAACGCAACGGAACATCCGCCTAACACATTGCTCGTCGTTGAGTCGTGAAAGAGCTCTTTGGCTCCCAAGGAGTCCTCTTTAACGTTCCATTCTTTGGTTCCTTGAGAGAAAAAGCTTCGTTTGAGGTCTTTTCTTTTTTAACCTCTTGTCTGGTTGCAATGTTTAAGGGATGAGGAGGCTTTGATAGACTTGGTGGTACAGGGCAGCTTCTTGAGGGCGATGGTGGGTGCGGGAGATCTCTTCGAGGTTTTGGAGTGTGGCTAGCGTATGAGGGAGAAGAGTGGTCCGCCGCTCTTGATCGGCTTCTTCGAGACGTGCACAGAGCAGAGCCAATAACTCATGAGTTCGCTGCCGACGCGTAAGGAGAGCGATCAACTCATCAGTGATAAGGTCATCGGTCGGGTTGGCTTGGAGCTGTTCTCGCAACTCTTCAATCCGTCGATTTTCTCTTTCTTCTTCCGCTGTTTCTTCTGTAGAAAGGGGTAAATGCTCGATATCGGCTAGAGGAGAAGGGACGGAAGGGATTTCTTGTTCCAGTTCATGATGTAAGGCAAGTGCTTGAGGATCGTGTGGCATCCAGTGGAGCAGCGTTTTGAGGTGGATGCGTGCGCTTGTTAGATCGCGCTGGATATCTCGCGCAAACATTACGGCTTCTAGCAGGAGATGATGGAGGCTCTCTTCTCTCGTCTTCCACAGAGAAGTCCTTTCTTCATGAATTCTGGTGTGCATTCGGTTAAAAGCTTGTTCGGCCCCCTCTGTATCTCCGAGGGAGGCTCTCCACCGCGCTTCAAGGCCTCGCGCAATGGCAGCTTCTTCAGCAGAATCAGGGATATTTTGGATGCGTGCGATGGCGGATGCTAGGTCGTGTAACTTTTCTGCGAGCGTCCAGGCGAGTGTCAGGAGAAGGGAAGGAGGTGGGGAGGCGGAGGGTGAAAAGGTATCAAGAGCACGATAGAGCAGGGAAATGCCTTGTTTGGATTGCCCCTGTGCGATGAAACAGGTGCCTAATCCGATGAGAGCGTTTAAGTTCTGGACATCGAGGGTGAGGGCTTGCTCATACAGCGTGGCTGCCTGTTCTGTTTGATGGTGTGTTTCCCATAAACTGGCCAAGAATGACATTACGCGGGCTTGCCTAATGTTTCCTTCTGTTTGGGCAATTAATGTGTCTGTGTCCTTGAGCGCTTGCTCCCATGCTGCTGCCTCGAGACATCGGTGGAGTCGAGTCCAGAGGATAGAAGAAGCTTGAGGAGTCCAGTCCATGGCTCGCTCAAACCAGAGGAGGGATTGGGCAAAGTTCTTCTCACGTTCTGCGGCTCGCTGGTAGGCATAGGCTGCTAGGGGGGGAATGCGCTCTTGCTCTCCTGCTTGGATCCATGCGGAGAGAGCGTCCTCTGGAAATTCTAAGCGGTCGTAAAGACTTGCAAGGAGAAGCCATGGGCGGGGAGGGTGACTTGGATGGCAGGCTATCAGCAGATCGATCGCTTCTTGCAAATTCGCTTGATGATGGAGGGAAATTTCGGCAATCCGCCGGCTTATTTCAGGATGATAGGGGGCTTTTGAAAGCGCTTGTCGATCAAATGCTTTTGCCTTGTCTAGTTCTCCACGGCTTCGCGCGAGATCACCTGTTCGTGTCCACTCATTGGCCTCTTTTGCGTAGATAGCTTCTTTGTTTGTGGAAGGGATGGATTCTCGAGAGGCTGTTTGTAAGGTCCATCCTTGTGAGGAGGGGAGGAAAGAGATCTGTGGAATTCTGTCATCTCTGCATGGTGCTACGCCGGCTTGGTGGAGAATCCAATGTGTGAGCGATCGGATGCTTTTCTTAAACAGGAATGAGGCTCCGTTAGGTTGCCCAAAAGGGTGTGTCATCGCTTGGAGGGTGGCGATCGCGAGCTGTGTTGGGGGGGCAGTTAGATGAATCCCTCTTGCGTGGTAAATCTCGAGGGTCAGATCACTTTCTTGTAGAAATACGGCAATTTCAAAAGCGAGGAGCGGTCTTTCGATGGGGGGGATTAGGGGTTCTTCTCCCCCTAATCCTACGGTGGCTCCCATCTCTCGCGGAAGGATCCAAAGTTGGGGAGGAGTCGGACCGATAATTCCTGCCAACCGCGGACGTATCCATGAGCAGAAACGAGCGATATTGAACTCTACCTGAATCCGTTGAAGTTCTCCCTGGCAGTGACGGAAGCGTGCCACTCCTCCCGACACGTCGAGAGGAAATTTAGCGGCACCTAAAAATAAGAACAGATCCACGAATTCAAGAAAATGGATCGAAACGGGTTGTGTTAATTCAAGCCCCACTCCATTTCTCGCTATGGCGAGTTGAAATTCGATTGGGGGTGATTCTTGCTCGAAAGCAGAAAAGAGACTTTCCTCTTGAGAACTGGTATGGGAAAAGGGCGGATGAATCATCGAAGCTGACCTTAATAATCGTACAATCAACTACTGGAAGAATAGCATAGGTCCTAAGAGTTCTGCTTTCTTTAGACTTGTCTTGTTCTTTAAAGGAGAACTACAATGAGTGAGATCAGAAGAGTGCACGCGCGTGAAATCTTAGATTCGCGTGGGAATCCCACTGTTGAAGTGGAGATATATACTCAAAGCGGTGTGGGGTACGCTGCAGTTCCTAGCGGGTGTTCTACAGGGAGCTATGAGGCTGTGGAACTCCGTGACCGAGAAGAGAACCGATTTGCAGGGAATGGGGTTAGGCAGGCAGTCCGGCATGTGCGTGAAACGTTAGGCCCTGCTCTTGTGGGGGTGAGTGCCTTCGAACAGACGCAGATAGATCAGCTTTTGCTTCAGCAGGATCATACACCCGATAAATCCAGACTCGGGGCAAATGCAATCTTGGGGGTTTCTCTAGCGGTTGCCCGTGCTGCTGCGGATACACTTCGCGTCCCTCTTTGGCGATATGTAGGAGGGGTCTCTGCTCGTACGTTACCAGTTCCCATGATGAACATCCTCAATGGGGGAAAGCATGCTGACAATGGACTTGATTTTCAAGAGTTGATGATCGTCCCCTTTGGATTTGATCACTTTCACCTCGCTTTGCAGGCAGGCGTTGAGATTTTTCATCAGCTGCGGTTTCTTCTTCAGCAAAAAGGGCTGGTGGTCGCTGTAGGAGATGAAGGGGGATTTGCCCCTCGCCTCTCTTCTCACGAGGAAGCGTTCGGATATATTCTGCGAGCGATTGAAGGAGCTGGTTATCGCCCTGGTGAGCAAATTGGTTTGGCAATCGATTGCGCTGCGACGGAATTCTTCTCTCCTGAGAAAGGGACCTATCGCTTTGAGCGGAAGGAGAGGAGTGGATCAGAATTGATCGCAGCCTATCGAGCGATAGCAGATCGTTTTCCTCTGATTTCATTGGAGGATGGTTGTGCGGAGGATGATTGGCAAGGATGGAAAGAGCTTACCCAAACGTTAGGAGGGCGAATGCAGCTCGTGGGGGATGATCTCTTTGTGACCCATCTTTCGAGGCTGGAACAAGGAGTTCAACAGGGGTGTGCCAATGCGATTCTCATTAAACCCAATCAGGTGGGTACATTGACGGAGGCGCTCGAAGCTATCCAGTATGCTAAGAGAACGGGATACGGCGTGGTGATCAGCCATCGTTCAGGAGAGACGGAAGATACATTTATTGCTGACCTCGCAGTCGGGACACAAGCAGGCCAAATTAAAGCAGGAAGTCTCTGCCGATCGGAGCGAACGAGCAAATACAATCAACTGCTTCGCGTTGAGGAAGCGTTGGGGGTGGGTGCTGTCTATGCGGGTAAGTTTTTTTCTCCTTAAGGTTTCTTGAGCAATAGACAATGAACCGGATTGGTTAGTATCTTGTCTGCTTTTCTATCCATTCTGAATAGGTCCCAGGGAAATCGGTAGCCTTTCCTGGTTGAAGGGAGAAGATTCGCGTTGCGAGCCGTTCTACAAAATGGCGATCGTGGCTCACAAAAAGAACTGTCCCTTTGAACAGCAGAAGACCTTCGAGAAGACCTTCGATTGATTCAATGTCGAGATGATTGGTGGGTTCGTCCAGAACAAGAACGTTCGGTTTTCCTAAGACTAACTTAGCCAGAAGTAAACGGGCTGCCTCACCTCCTGAGAGGGCATCTGTCTTTTTGAGCGCAGCTTCCCCTGAGAATAAAAGCCGCCCCAAGATCCCGCGAATGGTCTCTTGTGCGGCTGTCGGATCAAACATGTATAACCATTCAAAGGCTGTTTTGCCCTTTGCTGTTTCTCCTAGGGCTTCGTGGTGATCCTGAGCGAAGTACCCCACACTAGCATCGTGCCCCCATCGGATCGTCCCTGCATTCGGGGTGAGCGTGTAAGGTTTGGTTTCTGAATCGAGCCGTTCGTACGCTCCGACAAGCATTTTGAGAAGGGTCGATTTCCCGATCCCGCTTGGACCGATCACAGCGACGCGATCCCCGCGGTTGAAATGAAGGGATAGATTCTCGAAAATCTTTTTCTGACCGAACGATTTATACACCCCTTCGATGCGAAGGATATCGCGCCCGCTCGATTGTTTGAATTCAAACCGAACAAAAGGGCGAACGAGACTGGAACGCTTGGGCCCTTGTGTTTTGATGCTTTCTTCTAATTTTTCGATTTGTTTAATCCGTGATTGCGCCTGCTTCGATTTCGAAGCGTGTGTTCCAAACCGCTGAACAAACTCTTGAAGTTCTGCAACTTTCTTTTTGTTGGCTGTGGCCTGCGATGCAGCGCGTTGCTTTTGCTCATATTTTGCTTGCACAAAGCTAGAATAATTCCCCGTGTACAGGGTGATCGTTTGATAATCCAAATCTGCGATATGAGTGGCAATCGCATTGAGAAAATGGCGATCGTGCGAGACGACGAGGGCAGTGCCGGCATATTCGATGAGGAAGGCCTCGAGCCAGCGGATCGAATCGAGATCGAGGTGGTTGGTCGGTTCGTCTAGAAGAAGGACATCGGATTTGCCAAAGAGCACTTGAGCGAGAAGAACGCGTAACTTGTATCCGGGAGGGAGGGTGCTCATTGCATCTTGCTGTTTTTCGGAGGGGACTCCAAGACCCACCAACAGCTCTACAGCTTCGCTTTCAGCAGTGTAGCCATCCTCTTCGGCGATGATCCCCTCTAACTCGCCCAGACGGAGACCTGTTTCTTCATCAATCTCCTTGTGTAACAATTTCTCTTTTTCTGTTAGTGCATTCCAGAGAATTTTATTCCCCATCATGACCGTATCTACGATACGTTCCTTTTCGTATTCGAAATGGTTTTGTTTTAGAATTCCTATTCGCGTTGAAGAAGGGAGCGTGATGGAGCCCCCATCGCTCTCCTCAACTCCTGCTACAAGTTTAAGAAAAGTTGATTTCCCGGCTCCATTTGCTCCAGTAATCCCATAGCGTTTACCACGATCGAATTGAGCAGAGACACCCTCAAAAAGAACTTTATGCCCAAAACGTTTTGTAACCGAATCTAGAACAATCACGGCAGTTCACTCAATAGGGGAAAAAGAGGCAAGTGAGAAAGCTGTTCTTACCATACCCTGGTCGCAGAAAGAAGCGGAACTCTCTTGGCAGTGAATCCGTCCATTATAAGGATGAATCAGTGAGAGATTTTACATTTTATTTGGAAGAGTTTATTCAGTTATCCGAAACACAGGATTGATCAGAGCGTCAAGCAGTTTGACGGAATCGATTTATGGGTCGGTTCCTTGGAACTAACGCTGGGATTTTTCTGGAGATGGTGACATGCATGATACATTCCCCTCAACGTCTCTTGGGAAGAGTAGGGGTTGCTCGGCTGGTGCTCGCGTTGGAACTCTCTTTGACGTGTGAAGTGAATACGACGAGAGTGGCTCTCGCTATTTGTTCACAGCGGGTGCTGATGCATGCATGGATCCTTGCCCCTTCTAAAAGCTCCCTCGCGACCCGCCGTTTCGCTGCGCAATTGATCGAGGGAGTAGGCCGCCAGAGAAGCGGCACGGGTGCACTGCAAGGGGACGAGTGCCCTTTCCGACTCTTCGAAGGGGGTGCGATTGGGTCGATTCTCAAGCGTTTGTTTGCTGATCGAGACCCCTCATGTTGGAGGTATGCCTCTGTGGCTCGGGGGCTTTTATACCCTTAGATACAGCAGGAGAAAGAGGATATCAAACGGATTCTTTCACTCGATACGCTTTCAGCGAAAGAATGGATGCGGGCAGCTGCTTCGGTGGCTGCGCTTGTAGCATTCGATCATGAAGCAGATGTTCGGTTGAGTCGATAAGTGCTCAATCCTTGCCTTCTCGAAAAAGATCGAGAGATTGCCATCGCCTTTGTTGGAGCTTTAGGGCGCACGCTTGAAACGGAACCCGAGCCCATCGAAGAGCTTTTCCAACGCATTGCTTATGTGGCTCCTGTGGAGATGAGTGGAGCGCTGATCGATCTGACATGGGAAGTTGGGATTCATCCCGTAATCGCAAAGACGGCAGCGCATCTTTCTGCGTTGATGGATGCTGCTCTGGAGGGAGTGAGCTCCTCTGGACGAATTGATCCGCTCCTTGGGGATCGGGTGCACTCTTCTCAGATGCGCCATCCCAAAGCCACGGAGATGCTGTTTAAACCGCTTCACACTGCGTTGCTCGCTTTTGTCCAGCAGCGGGCTCACGCAGCCTATGCGCTTACAAAAGGGACAATGCAAGAAATGACAGGGGTGGTGGGGGTACTCTGCTCCATTAGCCCCCCGAGGAAGAGGAGAAAGAAAATCGAAAGGAAGGGGGGGATCTGTTGCTATGCGCGCTACCCTCGGTCTGCTTCGCTAAGTGAAGCGTGGTTCCCTTGAACGCCCTATTCTTGCCTATCTTGTGCAGCTTGGTTTACAAGACCAACAGTTGCAAGTGTTCGAAGAAAAATTGCATCGCCTGCGTGAGCGTGTGGCTAACTGGATCCTGCAGCGAGAGGTATATTCCACCTCGGTGATTGAATCTCTCTCAGAGCACTCTTCAGAGGCTAAAGGAGGAAGACTTTCAACCACTGATCTCGCTCTCTATCGATTGCAGGCGCTTGTGTATCTTGTGGATGACGGATTGGAAGAAAAAGGCCAAAGCCCTTCTCACTCTGCGCTCTGCGTGGAGGCAGGGACAGTGGTTACGCATCGTGTCAATGCTCGTTTATTGCTTTGAGGGAGAGTCTCATCTCTTTAGCAGACTGTAGCGATCGCGCTAGCTAGAGCGCTTAAAGCGCTTTTGAGGGCTGAGGTTTGTAAGGCGGGCGCTCTCTTTCTGATCTTGGCTCGGTATGTGTGCCAACCAGGTGGGATGGAAACATTTGCAGAAGCGTTTGCGGGTTTGAGCGAGAGGCTTACGCTCGATCCTTCGAGCTCTCTTGAGTGTGTTCGAGAGGTGTTCGCCAAGATCGATGCAGCTTTGCGTTTGTTGAGCACTGTTTCCTCGCTTCGCTCTCTATCGAGTCTTGAGAATCCACAACAAGCGGATGCTGTTATCTCACTCGAAAATTCGTTGGAGTTACTGGCACGGTACAGTGTTCCTCTTTGAAGCAATTGATAGAGACCCGCGTGGGTGCCATGGAATCGATCTTATAAGGTGCTTGAAGGGATTCTTTCAGGGCTTGAGGCGATGCATCAGGTGGGGATCGGACACTTGGATTTGACACATGCTAATGTGATCATCGCCCAGCGGCAGCGGGCTGTGTTGGTTGATTTTGGATTATCCAGATATCAAGTGCGACAGGGCAGGATTCTGGACCGTCTGGATATAGGGTTCTCGCAGTATGGAAGAGCAGGGGGATGGTCGATCAACCACGGGCAATCAAGGCGGCTATCTATTCGTAGGGTTATCGCGCTTTTGAAGTATTGACTGAGCGTATGCTCTTTCCTATTGAAGATGAAATAGGGCAAGTGGTGATGCATATGCATCGCGATGGATTTCCCCCTCCTCTTCAGGCGCTTGCCAGACCAGGTGGAGATCGATGCGTTTGCGAAGTTGATCGCCTCCACACTTCACCCTTTCCTCGAGAAGAGGCCTTCTGCACAGACCTTATTAGGCGGCGCAGCAAAAGTTGGTTCCTTCTCTGGTTCAACACACTTGGCCTTTCACGTTGAGCAGGGGTTAAATGAGATTACCACCACTTGCAGGGATGCCAGCTGTAAGGTGGATCGGATTGCGTATCCTGCGGCTGATATTGTCACCACAGCTCTGAGCGGGTCTATCTGCTCGAGTTCGATGAGATCAGGATGGTTCCTGAACGGTTGGCTCAGCTGACTGTGCTCTGTGCTGCAAGACCGCTCCCCTTTTTTCCGCTTTATTATAAAAATCACGAGGGGCATTATGTAGCGCTCGATTAGTCCAACCCGGATCAGTTTCTGTTTTATTTATCCTGTGTGTCTTGCTGATTATCGGTGGGTGGAGCCTGGTTCCCCTTGCTGTCTTGGAGCGTGCAAGCAAGAATGGATAGGGGATCGTTTTACGGATCAAATCAAGCGGGTCCCCACTTACTGCTTGAACTCACTGAAAATTATTAAGCTGAGCAAGAATATCGTTTGGTGTGCTTTTTGGAAGGGGTTATAAATTAACCTACTACAGATAAGAAAGGTAGGCCCGTATGCGTGGTAAGTCATTTCTTGTTCGTTTGCGTGTTCCTCCTTTTTTGTGGTTGTTGACGCTCGGTTTCCCATTCTTTTCAGCCTGTGAAGATTGTCGGTTCGATCATGTTGACGATTGGTATGCAGATGATGAAGAAAGTCTCATTGACAGCATCGAGCGCGGGAAGGTGATTTTTGTATCTTCAGATGCCAAGGACGATGGGGAAGGGACGAAGACAAGTCCCATGACTCTCACAGCAGTAGTTCAAAAGCTGGCGAATAAAAGAAAAATGCTGGACCCACTGGAAGAAGATAAGTGGTTTCTTTTGTTGTGCGGTACAAAATATTCTGTCCCGCTGCGATTATGGGGGCAATTACATAGCTCTCTTGTAGTTAAAGGTAGGTATGATTGCGATACGTGGGAAGAATCTGATCAAATTAAGACGGAGATCCGAGTGGATGGAGCTGGTCCGGCGCTTTGGTTGAGGGGGGTTAAGAACGTACGCATACGTAATATTGACTTTTTTGTGGGGGATGGGGGGCAAGGGGAGTCGAGTATTGCTGGTTTTGTAGGCTTTTCCAGTCAAGTGGCCTTGATGGGTGTAAGCCTGCATGCTGGGCGAGGAGGAGATGGCTTGGATGGGAGGGAGGGGGAGAGTTATGACCCCCCCATCAGTCTTGGAGGGGGTGATGGAGTCGGTGTGCAAGGTGGAAAAGGTGCAATCTGTCAGGCGTGTAACGGGATATGCGTTAACGGTGGAGACGGTGGGAATGGTGTAAGTTCACAACAGCTACCTTCAAGTGGGATGGATGCGTGTGGAGGAGCAAAAGGGGGGGAGATGGATGATGATCACGGGAGTGGCCCTAAAAAAGGTGAAGATGGTGCTCATGGTGTCCCTGGTGCTGGTGGTAAAAGAAAGAACGGTACTTTAACGATAAACCAACATGGATTATTGGTCCTTCCCTCAGGTGCAGATGGAGAGGATGGTTCACCTGGGATGGGAGGAGGTGGGGGTGGTGGAACTTATATTAGTGGAAGTGGAAGCGGAGGGGGTGGTGGCTGCGGAGGGTGTGGGGGGAAGAAAGGAGAGGGAGGCAAGTCGGGAGGGTGGTCTATTGGTTTGGTTTCTTTCAAGAATACGGAACTTTCTCTGGATAATGTCAAGATAGGAATAAACAAAGCAGGGAATGGTGGCAAGGGGGGGGAAGGACATGATGGACAACAAGGAGGTCCTGGAGGCAATGGTGCGGGCAGCAGCATAAAGGGGGCGAATGGAGGTTCTGGAGGCAATGGTGGCAAAGGGGGCTCAGGAGCTGGAGGGCCGGGTGGTTTTTCCGTCTCTATTCTTTGTAATAAAACGAGTCAGCCAGCAATGCGCAAGGTTACCTATGAAGAAATAGGTGGATGGGCTGGGAAAGGAGGTCCTGGAGGTGAAGGGGCTGACAAAGGAGAGGACGGGCAAGTGTTTCGTGGTCTGTTCTCTTTTTAGAACGAGTGGGTGTCTTACCCGTCCCTTTAAGAAAGGAAATCGTTAGACCGATCTGTTGGCTAACGCTATGACTATACTATGAGGTCAGTTGGGTGCTGTCCTCTCCTCTCTTCTGGTTTCTACCCATTGGGCTACATGTTGGAACAGTTTGTGGAAATAGATGACGAAGAGATTGTTCCCTATCACATTTCCTGAGGTGGTGATAGGGTCCATGATCATGTAGAAAATAGTGATCAGCGCAATCATCTCCGGATTGAATCCCAAGGTCTTCTCGAGGACAGGGATCATGATTAAAATGCTCCCGCCAGGAACACCTGCCCCTGAAAACTTCGTGATCACGAAGGAGAGCGCAAACACTGCATATTGATTAATGCTCGGCATGGGGTAGCCAAACAGGGCGAGCATCAGCATAGCCATGCTGGGAATACAGAGGGCATCCCCGATCATATGGATGTTGACAGTGAGAGGCATCACAGAACTCGCTATCTCTTGGTTGCGTGTGTTTTGTTCTGCAGCCTTGATAGAAAAAGGGAGTGCTGCGGCACTGGACATGGTTGTGAATGCCGCGATGGCGGGGGGGAGTAGGTTTCGGCCGACGATTACAGGAGACTGCCGTGCCAAAAAGACAGATCCGCAGAAGAGCAGGATTTCATAGGAAGCCAAGAGCCCTATCATGGCAAGGACAGCTTGAGGGTAAAAAGAAAGCAGCCTACCAATCATATGGTCGTGCACCATTTTGATGATAAAGCCGAAGATAAAGAATGGCAAAAGGGGGAGAAAGATTTTCTTCAGGAAGAAATTGGCGCATTGTTCAGTACCTTTTGCTACGTGTAAAATCGATTTCTGAGCGCTGAACATCGCGAGGATAAAAGCAAGCAAAAGGGCGTTATGGCTCGAGATCAATTTAGGAAAAGAGAACTGCCACAGGGGTACGAGCAGATCAGCTTGGATATCGATTGTATTTTGGAAGGGGACTTCTTGAAAGACCATCCAACGGCTGACAGTTCCCGCGAGGATGACGCTGAACAGATTGGAGGAGACAATACTTATCAACAAGAGCACAGCGAGTAAAAAAGCGTGCCCTCGAATTTTTACAAAAGCGAAGAAAACGGAACTGAACACAATCAAAGGCATCATCAAGAGCAATAGTTCTTTTAAACTCAGACTAATTGCATAGAAGAATTGCTGCATCCTGGCTGGCATGAAATCAACTAGCCAGAAGGCGAGCACGATGGTGATCAGCAAACGGAATGAAAGGGAGCGGATGATCGGTTGCAACTTGGGCATTTTAGTTTATACTAAGAGGTGTACTTCGATCTTTTGATGGAAGGGATAAAAAGGGATCCTTGCATATGAAATGAAACAGGTCATGTATAAAGCAAGGACGTCTGGTGAGTCAAAAAGAAGTTGAGGCTGTAGGACTAGTTGATTTCACTTTCTCTCTTAGAGTCCCGCTTAGGTAATAGAATGATTTTCTTAAATAAACATTTTTGTGGCTGGGTATGTGCGATTAACTTTTTATGCCTGATGGGTGTACATTGTAGTTCTACCTCTTTGGGTGCTCCTGAGTCGGCGGATGGGGAAGAGGAAGAAGAGAGAGGTTCGGATTCGCGAGACCCTTCTAAAGGCGAGGGAGGCGGGAATAAAGGCCCCTCGGGCGACGACAAGACGGATCATAATAGTGGCGGCGATGCTGGTGGCGGCCGTACTGGTGGCGACAGCGCTGGCGACCTTGGTGGCGGCGATGCTGAAGGCAAGCCTACAACCCTTATTGTAACAGGGAAAATGGTTGCGAATGAGAAAATAGGTGGCTGCTTGCAGGGGCTTAGAAATAACGGTGTAACCAGGCATAAGAATGATGGTCTAGCGTATTCCTTTACTCCTGCCCCTATTTCTGCCAACTCTGAGGTTGCTCTTTGGTCTTTATTGCGAATTGGGGGTGTTCCTGTTTCAGATATGCAAGGGCTCATCGATCGATTGTGTCATACACCAGGCGGGCCTCAAACCATCTTTCTCGTGGTGGATAATAGGAATGACAGCGGTCTTACGAATTCTGTTCAACGAGATGGAAGGGTCATTGCTACTCTTAAGGCGGAGAGGGTCACACCCTTAGTGACAAGGCTTCAGACATCTGCTTCCGCTTATGTATTGACTTCAATGGCAGCCAATGTGCGTCTCCAATTGGGGCAATTTGTTCTTGGCAGATATCAGCCATGGAGGGTTCAAGAGGCCATACAAAAACTTGGCAAGGGGGCTTGTGGTCCTGTGTTTAAAATCCAGTCTCTCATCATTTCTCGGATGGACGGAAGCAATAAAACTCAGGTGGTTGCTTGCGATCTTCCCTCCACCTTTTAATTAGGGAGGAGGGGGATGATTTCTACGATGTAATAACCAGCAATCATACATTAAGTACTTATCTATAAAGGTTAAAATAAAAAATGCTTGCTTATCGAGATGCTTATTGGGGTTGTTTCACTGTGGCTCTTCTGCTCTCAACTCTGCAGGCCCAAAAGAGGTAAATGAACAGCTACAAGAAAACGAACCCAATAACAAAACAGGAGAGGGAGAAAGCCTCTAGACCACAAGCAAGACCCTGGGAATAACAATAGCCCTAAGAATGGTTCCGAATACTAGCCTGTATGTTGCTTGGGCTTTAATCGCTAGTGACGACATGATAGCTTGCATGTGTGATATTGAGAGCAAGCTGAAAATAAATCAAGTAAAGGATTCAACCCTAGTGACACTGGGATATTTGCTGAGGCTGAATTGCTATCAGAACAACCGCTTGCACAATTGAATTGTATTCCTTCCGATCAAGTGGATGCTATAAGTGATAAAACATGCAAATTAGCTCCTTTTCCTGTTTCCTTTATCAAGGAGGAGGATATAATGATAAATTTCTTTAGAAAGAGTGGGGATCGAACGATTCCACGTCCGCTTCATCAAAATGATCTAAGGTCTTTCTTTGATGATTTAGTAAAAAAAAAGTTTAGATACACAAAGGCACGATTTCGTTTTTGAAGATCGTGATCTTGAACTTGGAAGTATTAATTTGAATAACTCTGACAAGGATGTAGTTGCATCAAGATTGAAGCATGTTACAGCAAAGGAATGCGGCCTTATCTTTATAATATCTCGGTGCTCTGGTTATTTCCAAAGTAATCTTGGAGATACAGAAAAAGGAAGTGCGTACCTTGCAGTAGCCTAGATGAGGAAGCTCTATGATGATAGAGCTTCCTTATGGATTAGGGGGATTGATTTGCTTTGTGTGTGTGGGAGTGTGGGGATAGTTTTCTGGGGTACCTCTTCTGGTCAACATCAAGAGTTGGATGTAGACGAAGGCGAAGAGGAGAGCGTGGATGTAGACGATGGGGGTTCTGTACATTGTCCAAAGGATCCAAAAGTCAATTCTCTTCGTATTGAGGCACGCTTACGAGTCTAGGGAGACTGAATATGAGTCTCTGAGCAGATGCTTGCAGACCATCGAGAAGACGGCCAAAACAAACCCAAGAGTTTATGCAAAAAAAGAAAAGAGAACCTCTGCTCCATTTCGCGCTACAGCTATTTCTCCTCGTGCGGGGTGGTCTCTTGTCGAGCTGACTTAGGTTGCAGGAGGAATGCAGTCTATCATTCAGCGAACATGTGGAGGGGCTCCACCGGCTCAAGCTATTAATGATGGTAGGTAGCAGCGTATCTTTCTTGGGGATGCGCTTCAAGAAGAAAACTTGAGCCCTGTGCTTTCCTCCGAATGGATCGAGGGGTATATAACTCATCTGCTTAAACGATTTGCATCTTATTTCGCGATTTCATGGTGGACTGCGCTCTCTCTCCCGTTGGGGTATGTTTCATGGGGTAGTTCCAATCACGAGAAAGTTAGAAAACAACTCAACTTGATTGGGAGGCGAAAATAGGTGCTGTCCTTCAAATCTGCTCTTTGGTTGTCTATGGATGACGGAGGGGGAAGAGAAAGAGTTGGGGAGTTGTCATCTCCGGGCGAAAAGCCGATACGAATTCTTCTCTCAGAAGAGGAGTTCATTTAAGGTTAAGGATAATATCTGTTTTTAGTTATATGGTTGAATGCACGAAGGGCTCGGTTGGATCCATGAACTCTCTTTTTTCTCGTTTGAGTGTACCGTTTTTGCGGGTGCTGCCTCGTCGAGCGATTACCCGGTTGTTCGGTTGTTTAGCGGATTATCCATGGTCTCCCGCTTTAGGGAAAGCTATCGTCCGGTGGTATGGGCAGGTTTATGGTGTGGATTTGAGCGAATGTGTCCAGCAAGAAGGGTGGTCTTGCTTTGATGCTTTCTTTACTCGAAAACTTCGGCCGGAAGTTCGGCCTGTAGACTTGCATCCCCATGGATTGGTGAGTCCTGCAGATGGGTGCCTTGAATCGATCAGTCGCATTGAAGGGGAAAACACAGTCTTTCAAGTGAAAGGGCAGCCCTATCGGGTGAAAGATTTGATCGGAGATGAACAAGGAGCGAAGCGCTATCGAGGGGGGATAGGATGTGTGATCTATCTTTCTCCTGCTGATTACCATCGGGTCCACGCCCCTGTAAGCGGATGCTTGCGTTCAGTCCATTCACTGTCTGGGGACTACTATCCCGTCAATTCGTGGGGAGTTCGATCAGTCAAGCAACTCTTTGTTCGGAATCGTCGGGTGGTATTTACCCTGGACACGCTTCCAGAATCCCATTTGGGATGCGTGACGCTCATTATGGTAGCTGCAATGATCGTAGGGCGTATTACTATGAGGGCTGTTCACGGGCGCGATGTCCCTTTTGGCCTTCACCGGTTTGATCCCCCTTTGCTTTTTGAAAAAGGAGACGAAATTGGGGTTTTTCATCTCGGGTCTACTGTTGTCCTGCTTGGGGAACAATCCCTTGCGGAAGGGTGGATCGCCAAAGGAGGGCCCATCCGATGGGGTACGCTGCTCGCCTACGATGCTGGTTCTGGTGCTCGCTTATAGCCACAGCTTTTGTGGATGCACATTATGGATGGTTTGGTTTTTGTACCCCCCTGGATGAGGAGAGGAGTTTGGCATTGAGGGCAAGCTTCTGGAATCGGCTTTTGCCAGATCTTAAATGTGCACTTTGTTGTCTCGTGGTTGTACTGCGAGCATCCATAGAAAGTTCTTCCCCCTTTCTTTTTGGGTTTTACCTCGATTAATTTCCCACCGCACTCCGGGCATTGAACCCCTAAGGGAATCGCTCGGGTGCTTTTGCATTGGGGATATCCCGTGCAGGACATAAACTCTCCGAATCGACCAGCCCTAATCATCATCGGTTTTCCGCATTGATCGCAGGCAATATCGTTGTGTTGTGCAAGGGTAGGAGTCATGATCTCATTACCATCGGGGCCTAAATTGCGGGTATGTTTGCACGCTGGATATTGTGAACAGCCCAGAAACCACCCGTTCTTAGCCCATCGCTTGAGCATCTCTCCTTTTCCACAAACCTCACATAGTTTTCCCGTCGGCTGAGGTTCCGGGTTCCAACGCTTCTCTTTTTTCCCTTCTTCGAGCTGCATCCGGAAGCGCTCGTAAAAGCGTTTGAGAAGAGAGGTGCGTTCCAGCGCTCCGGATTCGATCGCATCCAACTCTTCTTCCATATGTGATGTAAAGCTCGGATCCATAAAGTCCAGCTTGCTTCGGATCAGTCCATCGACAACAAACTTTCCCAGCGCTTTTGGTTGGAATCGACCCCCTTCTATCTTTTCCACGTAATCTCTCGCCTGCACTTTGCTGATGATTTCGGCATAGGTGCTTGGGCGTCCGATCCCCCGCTCTTCCAGTTCTCGGACGAGAGACGCTTCTGTATAGCGTGGTGGTGGTTGGGTAAATTTCTGTTCGGTTAGCACTCCTGGGGGGGTGATCAGCGTTAAAGCCTCCCTTTCCTTAAGAGGAGGGAGGGGGGTGTTGCTATTATTCTCTGAAGAGGATTGAAGTTCCAGAGGATCTTTTTTCTCTTCCTCCTGCATTTCTTCTTCTCCAGCCAATTTAGGATCTACCGGTTCCTTTTCCCCCTGTCTATAAATCTCAAGCCAACCAGCGAATTTTAAGATTCGGCCAGTCGCTCGCAGTCCGTACTGATCCCCCCCTTTTTGGGGAGGGATTGCTGTAATTTCTACTGTCGTCTGATGGTCACTCGCTTCCTTCATCTGGCTTGCGAGGAATCGATCCCAAATCAATTTGTACAGCTTATACTGCTCTTCCTTTAAATACTTTCGAATGGCTTCTGGAGGGAATTCGAGAGAAGTGGGGCGGATCGCTTCATGGGCATCTTGTACCCCTTTTTTGGTTTTAAAAAGAGGAGGGGTAGGGGGGATAAAGGGAGGGCCGTAGTGTTGTACGATCCAGGTTCGCGCCTCTTCGATAGCTTCGGGAGCAATGCGGGTAGAATCTGTACGCATGTATGTGATGAGTCCTGTCGTTCCGGCTTTTGGATCCAATTCAATCCCTTCGTAGAGCGCTTGGGCAATCTGCATTGTGCGCTTGGCTGCAAATCCAAGCCGATTAACAGCATCTTGCTGCAGTTTGCTCGTTGTGTACGGGGGAGGTGGACGGCGCTTGCGTTCGCTTTTGGTTACTTTAGAGACCTGGTACGAAGCCTTTTCGAGAGCATCCCGTACGGTGAGTGCTGTTTCCTCTTTAGAAACCGAGAAACGTTCTCCATTTTTAGTGTGGAGGCGTGCAATAAAGACAAAAGGCTTTTGAGGAGAGGTCTCTCCTTTTTTAGGAGGGGTATCTATCTCTTGAGGGGCGAGCGCTGCTGCACAATTCCAGTACTCAACTGGTACAAACGAATCAATCTCACGCTCTCGATCTACAATAAGGCGGAGGGTAACGCTCTGTACCCGACCTGCAGAAAGTCCAAAAGCGAGTTTGGACCATACAAGTGAAGAGACATCATATCCTACGATGCGGTCTACGATGCGTCGCGCTCGCTGTGCTTCATAGAGGTGCTTGTTGAGGGCGCGCGGGTGATTGACCCCTTGATTAATCCCTTTTTGGGTGACCTCATGAAACTCAACCCGCTTAGGTTTATTTTTTAAGGAGCGCAGCTCTTCTGCGATATGCCACGCAATCGCTTCTCCTTCTCGATCAGGGTCAGTCGCTAAGAGGACCAATTGCGCTTTTTTGGCGGCTGCTTTTAACTCATCAATAAATTTCTCTTTCCCTTTGATCAGCTCATAGGTTTCTTGAAAGTTGTTTTCAATGTCGATCCCCATCTTCTTGGGAAGGTCTTTAATATGACCTTTTGAAGCGATCACTTCGAATTGTGAGCCTAAGTATCGTTTGATGGTTTTTGCTTTCGTGGGGGATTCCACCACAATGAGTGTTTTTTGCATTCTGGGAATGTCCTTTAGGCAAAGCGCGCAGGATAAAAAGAAAAGGAAAGAAGAGCGGTTGTCTTACATGATGGAGGGGTTGATCACTTCGATGTGAGTTGGACAGATTAGCGGGATAATGAATGTTATGGCATATCGATGGAAAAGCGAAAAAATCCTTTAGGTTCCTCTAGTACTACGTACTCCAATGTCAACGTCAAGAGTATGCTAGCGACCACACTTGTGGGAAATCCAGATTGAACTATCATTTCATCTTTTTGTTGAGATGCATGGTGGGTAACACTGATGAGTTTTGCCTCTTTTGGCGACCAAGAGCGGTGAGTGGATCGGTGGAGAGAAGAGGATGGCAAGCGATTTGCCTGCTCCCTTTGGAAGTTTGGAAGGGCAGTGTGCTCGCTGGGTTGGGCAAGGAGAGGAGAGGAACAGAGGGCCGTTGAGAAACTTTTGATAGAGAGAAGAAGGCACGCAGCAAATTTCGTGAGAAGGGGTTTGTCATCCTTATAAAGCCTATTTCGAGGTATTGAGAGCGCCGGAGGGGTACCTGCTTGGAGCACAAGAACGACCTGTGTAAGAGCTGCTAAAATCCGGTTTCGATAGAAGAAATGAGACCGATATACCGAACTCTGGGGTAGATAAGCGAATACAGCGGCTCCTCCGTGCTCTACAATCTCTTGAAAGAGCGATTGGTGTTCTCGAGGGTAGGCACGTCAAGTCCTGCCGGGTGAAGCCACCCAGGTGAGCCCTTTTACTGCGAGCGCTCCGCGGTGGGTGGCTACATGAATTCAACACGCCCCTCCCGAAATGACGATCGCTCCCCCTTGAACCGATTGGCCTGCGAGATGCTATGTGAAAACTTCTGACTCATTTGTTGTGTTGCGGGTTCCTACGATCGCGACTCTCCATTGGGGAGAGAAGGCCCCTCGATACTATAAGCAGGGGGAGGTGGATGGAAGTCCAAAAGGGGGGGATATGCCTGTGTTTGTAGTTGTTGAATTGGGAGCAAGGTTGGTTGGGTAAGGAGGGATTACTGGCGCGCAAAGCTGAAAGGAATATCGACTGTAGTCGTTTCACCAGAAGCTGGGAACTTCCACGACCGAACCGATTTTGTGATACACTGAGCAACTACTGAGTTGTCTCCTGTCGCTGTAGTTTGTTGTACCTGTCCTCTCGGTCCGATAACTACTTTAATCACAATTTTGGCACTCGGAAGATCGCTTCCCAATCGCTCCCAACAGTTGCGTCGAATGGATAGTTTGTGAGCAGCGACAATCTCATTGAGCTGATCGGTGGTAAGGGGACCTGAGAATTGATGCGTGAGCGGGCCGCTGGAATTGGAGGCCGTGACACCTAACGATCCTGAGCCCTTGAAAAGATCGGAAGAGGTAGACGGCGAAGGTGGTGCTCTCCCCTGTTTCTCTTTCGTGTTTCGTGTGTGAACAGGATGAGATTCTTCTTTTACTCGCGTCTTGGTAGGGGATGAAACAAGGGGAGGAGGGGGGATCTGATCGAGTAGGTTTGAAGAGGGGGAGGAAAGGGGGTGGGTTGATGCCTTGGGGGCAACAGGAGGGGAAGAGAAAGAAGGAGGTGTGGAGATGGGTGCATTCCCTTTGGTTTCTTTTTGGCTAAAAAGGAATTGGGTGGCTGTGACGCCGAAAGCCCCTGCAAACACAACGAGAGCGATTCCAAGCCAGGAAGAGAACGCCATCCCCTTTTTGCGGATAGGGATTAAGGAAGAGGGAGGAGACGTTTCTTGGACAGAGAAAGGGGGGGGAGATGTAGAGATGGGTACTGCTGGTTGCTGGGCAGATACATTTCTGATGGACTGGGACTTGGGGGAAGAGAACCGTGAAGTCGCCTCTTGCTGCAGAGAGGGGTTGGCTCTCCGTTGTAGTTTGGCCAAGAGAGGTGAGAGCTCTTGAATGGAGTGGAGAGGAAGCCATTGTTCTTGTCCTTCACGCCACACAAGGGAATCCGCATGGACGAGAGAAAGCGCTGCTTTTGTTTGCAGCTCGGATAGAGTCAGCGGTCCTACGGAAGCCCCTTTGATGACAGTATACCACTGTTTTAGTTTGGAGGAAGAGGATGGGGCAACAGGGTGAGAGGGGGATTGATGGGGTGGTCTAGGGGTGGGATGAGGAGCAGAGAAGAAGGGTGAACGCACGGATGTTTGCTTTTTCGGAATTCTAACTGTGGGGGGAGCGATGCGAGATCCAACCAGAGGCGCAACGGGATTACGGACTGATGTGGTATTCACTTGTGCTGCTCGAGGCGGTTGCCCTCGTTTGGGTAAAGAAGGGGAGGTGGGTTCGAAATTCGGCTTTTTGGTGGGAAAAACTGTTGTTCTATCCCCAGCGCGAGGTTCTTTGACTACCATTAGCTGCTCATTTGGAGAATCGATACGGATATTAGGCAAGTCTTTCTATTCAATGACTGACAATGATAAATAATGCAACAAGAAATCGGGAGGAAAAAATCATGAATTCTATCATTGTGCATCGTGTTCAAGGCGATTTTTCCACTCTTGTTTAAAAGGAAGATAACGTTTTAAAGAGATCGCCTGTCTAGCTTCTGCCATGAGCTGTGCGTAGAAATGCAAGTTGTGCAAGGACAAAAGGCGCAAGACGAGAATTTCACGACTTAGGTAGAGGTGTCTCAGATAAGCGCGTGAAAATCCGGATCGGCAGGCTGGACATGCGCAGCGTGGGTCGAGAGGAGATGGATCTTGCTTGAAGCGTTTTTGTTTAATGGAAAGTTTTCCAGAGTGCGTGAAGACTTGTCCGTTTCGCGCGTTGCGTGTGGGGAGAACACAGTCGAACATATCCATTCCATGTTCAATCGCTTCGAGGAGATCCAGCGGGGTGCCTACCCCCATAAGGTAACGGGGTCTCTCGGCATCGAGGATCGGTGCGATCTGGGCGAGGGTTTCAACCATTTGTTCCATCGTTTCTCCGACAGAGAATCCACCGAGTGCTAGCCCATCAAAGCCTGGATCTAGAGCGGCCAGTTCTTCGGCATGTTGCTGGCGTAAGTCGGCAAAGCAACCCCCTTGCACGATTCCGAAGAGAGCTTGCCTTGGGGAGCGCGGAGTCGCTATCGCTCGCTTAGCCCATGCTGTGGTTTGGAGAACCGCTTGTTCTACCACGGGGCGTGGTGCATTTCCTGAGGGGCAGAGATCAAGAGGCATTTGGATATCACTTCCTAACGCTCCTTGAATGCGAACGGCCTCTTCGGGGGAAAGATGGTGAAGCGATCCATCGAGATGGGAGCGAAAGGTAACTCCTTCTTCTGTGATCTTAACTAGGGGTTGAGCAGACTTGCATGTATTTCTCAATCGGGATGAGCGTTGTTCCCCAAGTGAGAAAACTTGAAAACCTCCAGAATCGGTGAGGATGGCTGAAGGCCATTGCATAAAGTGATGGAGTCCACCCAGTTGTTGGATTAGCTGAGGTCCTGGACGGAGACTTAAGTGGTAGGTGTTTCCTAGGATAATCTGAGCGCCTGTTGCAAAGACTTCTTCGGGAGTTAATGTTTTAATGCTTCCCTGCGTTCCGACCGGCATGAAAGTGGGAAGATGAATGGGGCCGTGAGGGGTGATGAGGATACTTCGCCTTGCGTGGCCATCGGTGGCAAGTACGTGAAATGCAAATCCATCTGTAAAGGGGGCTACCATGACGAAGCAGAACGGCTAAGCAGCATAGCGTCTCCATAGGAATAAAAGCGATAACGTTGAGTGACCGCTTCACGATAAGCGGCGAGCACTCTTTCTTTTCCACCAAAAGCACATACTAACGCGAGAAGTGTAGAACGCGGGAGGTGAAAATTAGTGAAAAGCATATCAGCCATTCGAAAACGGTAGCCCGGTTGAATTAGCAACCTGGTTTCCTGCTCGATCGGTGAAGTACACTTCTCTCCAAGGATCGTGCTTGCAGCACTTTCAAGTGCTCGTACAACAGTTGTTCCGATTGCAACAATAGGGTTTTTCTCTTGTTTTGCCCGCAGGAGGGAGGTGATGGTATCGAGAGGAATATGAAGTCGTTCGGCATGCATGGGATGTTGATTGAAGTCATCCGCGGTTACAGGTTGAAAAGTGCCTAGTCCTATGTGAAGCGACAAGGACATTAGAGTGCATCCATGCGCGTGGAGTTGCTGGACGAGTGCAGGCGTAAAATGTAGCCCTGCAGTCGGTGCAGCCACTGCCCCCTCTGATTTGGCGAAGATCGTTTGATAATCGATTGGATCGTTGGGATGCAAAGGGCGCTTGATATAAGGGGGCAAGGGGGTTTTCCCATACGCTTGGATCGCCTGGGTTACAGTCATCTTCCCTTGGCTTTGTATCTTGATTTCGAGGACCCCTCCTGCCTCTTTTCTCTCGACAATGATCAGAAGATCTGGACTAATCTCGACATGCGTTCCGGCCTGAATCGGATTGGATGCTTTGCCGATCGCTTGCCACTTTTCTTCTTGGGGGCCTCTGAGCGCGAAGTCGTTTTTTTCAGTAGGGTGGAGGAGCAAGATCTCAACGGCCCCTCCCGTTTGCTTTTTTCTACCGTGGAGCCGCGCTGGTATGACGCGGGTGTCATTTGTGATCACGAGTGACCCTTGCGGGATGAAACGGGTCAGATCTCTGATCACACTGTGAACGAAAGGGCCACGAGCCGGAGGGATATACAGTAATCTCCCTTTTTCGCGCTCTGGGAGAGGGGTTTGAGCGATCAGATCTTCAGAGAGGTCGTAGTGGAAATCGCTTACGTGCATGGGCTAGTTCATATCTTCACAGGGGTGGAGAGCGGTCGTTTCGAGTGGAGAGCAAACCTAGGTGGATCGATTTTCGAAGACAATTCCTAACCGATTCATCTTGCGCCATAAGGTGGTGGAGGAAATAGAAAGCAATTCTGCTGCGCGTTCTCGATTCCCCTCGCTTTCTCGAAGCGCTTGTTCGATCGCTATTCGCTCGGCTTTATCCACAATATCGGTGAGTGCTTGGTGAAAGTGGGGGTGATGGGAGGAAGAAGAGGGAGAAGGCAACTGAGGAATTCTCGAAGATGTGCTTGATGGAAGTAGGAGATCATCAGCGGTGATCACCCCTTCTTGCACGACAGCTACAGCCTGTTCAACCATGTGTTCAAGTTCTCGAACATTGCCTGGGAAATCGTATTCTTGAAGCGCTGTGATCGCGTCTTGGTCAATCCAGGTTTTCCCTTCTGTTTGTTGGTTGTATTTATCTAGAAAAAGATTGAGTAAATCGGGTATATCTTCTTTTCGCTCTCGAAGGGGGGGCAATCGGAAGCGGACTACATTAAGGCGGTAATAGAGATCTTGGCGGAATTGCTTCGTCGCGATCGCCTTGGATAAATCTTGATTGGTTGCTGCGATGATCCGCACATCGACTTGAATCGGTTTATTTTCCCCGATCCGGCGGATCTCTTTTTCTTGAATCGCGCGTAGCAGTTTCGCCTGCAGGGGGAGCGGTGTTTCTGCAATTTCGTCGAAGAAAAAGGTGCCCCCTTCCGCCTCTTCAAAAAGCCCCTTTCGTGTCGTAATTGCTCCTGTAAATGCCCCTCGCGCATGGCCGAACAACTCACTGTCCAGCAGGGTCTCTGAGATGGTAGCGCAGTTGATCGAAATGAAGGGACGGTTGGCTCGGCGGGATTGAGCGTGTAACGCCTTCGCTACTAACTCTTTACCAGTTCCGCTTTCACCTGTGATCAATACTGTCGCGTCCGTCGGTGCAATGCGTGCGACGCGCGCCAACACACCGCGGATGGCAAGAGAACGGCCTACAATATCTTTGTTTTTAAAGCATTCTTGCGCTTTGTCTTTCCACCAAGGGTTTGGGTGGGCGCGCTGCCTGCTTTCGAGCGCTTGACCCACTTTTTTGAGAAGTTCTTGTTCTGTAAACGGTTTTTGAATGTAATCAAATGCCCCTAGCCGCATCGCTTCCACCGCATTTTCGATATTGCCGTATGCAGTCATCAACATGACAGCAGTAGAAGGTTGCGCTTGCTTGACAGACTGCAGGATCTGAAGTCCATCCATCAACCCATCCTTAGAACCCATGCGCAGATCTGTTAAAATGAGATCGAACTTACCTGTTTTCCCTAACTCTGAAGCTTTTTCTCCATCTTGTGCCTCTTCTACTTCATAACCAGCAGCCTTAAGCATTAAGCTCATGGTCATGCGCATATTTTTTTGATCGTCAACAATAAGTATCTTTGGCATCTGATAAGGTTAGCCCCTTCATTAGTATACAACTCCTAAGAAAAGACGCAAAGTGTAAGCATTGGAGGTGTCCCAGTTCGAGAGATTAGAGGTTTGCTCCAAGGGCAAATAGCCAAGCCCTCCTAATGGAAAGAATAATCCTGCTTGCAGAAGCCCGTAAAACCCTCCTATTTTGTTGGGATCATCATTAAGAGAACCATCTTTTGATTGATAGTAAAACTGAAAATCTAATTCTGCACCTAAATCTCTTTTGTGTCCTGGAGTTTGTACAAATTCACTGGCTCGGCTCCATATAAAGGCAGCCCCTCCACCGAGCTTTTGACCATCTGGGTGGCGCATGAAATCATAATCAATACTTGGGCGGAAGTAATAAGCCCCTTCGATTCGGGAAAGGATCCTGCGGAAAAAAATTAAATCCACTCGGTAGTCGGGGTGGAAGCGGAATGTGGAGAGAGGTCCTCGACCATCGTTCAGAGGACCTTGCCATCCACTTGAACTTGGATTGAGCGTACGGGCCCACGGATCTCCGCTTGCCCATCCAAATCCAAAGTTAAGGCGTAATTTTTCTTCCATAGCACGGAACTCAGTCTGGGTGGCTAGACCCCACTGACGGATTTTGACTGGATTATTGCGATCTTCAAGATCGGGTGTTTTTTCTACGCTCCCCCATAGGGTTGTGAATTCTGCTTCGAAGCGGAGCTTCTGCCACAGAAGTTGAAGCCAGACGTCAGGGTTGAGCCAATAGGCGCCGACGCGTTCGAGTCCATTGTTTGGGCTTGAAGGGCCTGGGGGAATAATGGGATAGGATAGAAATTGGTTCCGATAGAGAAACATCAGACCGGCATTGGTGACGAGTTTTCCTTTAGCGAGGGCGAGTCGTTGGAGCTCAGGCCCTTGCTTTTTAGCAATGAAAAAGGAGGTTTGGTTGACGTTGTCCAATCTCGACGTGTCGTAAGGGATCCCCCCATACACATCGTAAGGGCTGCCGTAAATTGCACCAGCATCCATGAAATCCCAGGAAAGACCTCCATAAAGGTCGAGCGGCTTGATTGCGCTTATGAACTGAATGCGGTCATAGGTCGTTTGCCAATCTGAATCGACCCCATCGCCTGCATTGTAGATCATCCCGAGGCCCCAATGAAAGGGCATGCGTCCGAAGCGCAATTGCCCGATCGGGCTCACGTACTCTGCCCACATGCGCTTAACATCAATCGAGCTGCGGGAAAGAGGGGGTCCTTGTGTACTCACTTGCCACGTTTGGGAGGCGTAAGGATTGACTCTCTGTTGCTCTTGGGGGGACAATCTCGCGCGTGAAATTCTTGTGTCTGGAGTGGAGCCTAAGACGAGATTATCCAATGCATCGATCTGAGAGAGGATGCGTAGGTTGTCGGAGATATGGAGTTCCGGATTGATACGGAAACGCATATTGGCCCCCCACTGGACTGGAGTATGGCAAGAGGCATTGTCCGGATCGCAGAGAGCCACTGCTCGCTCATTCCCTGACGTTTGCTCGTATGAATTGTCTAAGGGCTGTGGCCATAAATTGGGATTGTTAGGGTCTCCGGGACTATCGTGACGCCCTAGAGAGAAGTTATTGAGGTACTCTGTTCTTACTCGAAAATAACCGTGAAATTCAAAGATAGGTCTGGCGTTCCCCCACCAATCTTCACTGAAGATGTCAAACGGATTGGTTTCAAGCTTTTCGAAACCTTTTGGCTCTTTCCCTTGTGCGCGCAGTTTCTCTTTATCTTGATTAGGATCGATCTGGAGATCCATCGTTTGCTTCTTCGAGGGGAGTGGGGTGGATGAGTGAGTAGAATCCCTCTGGAAATCGCCAGAGGGAAGGGTAAGGGAAGGTTGAGTTCCAGAAGAGGGGGGTTCCTCCGCATATAGCTTGTCTGTCCGTCCGAGGATAGCCATGGTCAGAAAGGGAAAGAGGGATTGTAAAGAAGGGTGAAAACCAGACATATCCCTGTCCTTTAGCATGGGGGGGAAAATTTCTCCTCGAGTTCTTCTAGGAATTGTTGAATTTCTTCTTGGATACGAAGAAGCGATCCTTCCATTTCTTTAGGTATAAGAGCTCCCTCTCTCTCTTCTCCTTGCTCGTGTGCTTGCAGGTACTTTTTGGCTCCTGCAATCGTGAATCCTTCAACGTGAAGCAAGCGGTGGATACGCTGTATCTCCTTGACTTTTTCGGGAGAATAAATGCGCTGTCCACTTGTGTTTTTGGAAGGGCGGAGGTGTGGGAATTCACGTTCCCAATAACGGATAACGTGGGTTTTGATCCCCAGCAGTTGTGCCACTTGTCCAATGCGATCCATGCTGCAGTTAAGGTTCGTTCAGGAACGATTTTAAAAGTGGACTGGGTTTGAAGAGAACCACCCACCGCTCACTGATCCAGAGTAAATTTCCTGTCTGAGGCTCACGCCCTTTTCTCCTTTTTTTATGCCGGACGATAAAGTTTCCAAACCCTCGAATCTTGACCGTCTCTCCTTGAATTAACATCTCTTTGATCAAGTTGAAAGTAAGATCGACAAGCGCACTGTATTGTTGTTTGGACAAGCCACCTAGACGTGAATGAATTGTGTGAACGATAGCAGCTTTTGTCATGAGCCCCTTCTTTATTAAGAGCAATCAATGAGAGTAGGGCTTACGCAGGGGGACGTGCAGTGCACATTCCCATTTTTTGAACCTCTCTCCGGATAGAAACGACTGCCGATGTGGAACAGCAGATGAAACTCTCTAGTGCATGCAATAGAATCATTTAATAAAAACGGATTGAAGTATAAAGCAAAGCTGGTTTTAAATGGCAAGCTTTTGACTAGATCCCGTTGGGTTAGCTGTTTGTAGAGAATTGGCTAAGGGGACTTGAGATGAAGCAGTTGGGTGGAGCATTGGATTTTGTGGAAGATAGGAAGAGCGTCGACTCATTTGTTCTCCTACGATGGAACAGGTGACGTAGCCGTATCCACATGCAAAGAGGAGTGCAAAAGGAGTTGCAAACCAATGTTTGGTTTCAAGAGAAGCAAAGGTGCTCCCTACGGAGAAAAGACACAGAAAGGCCTCTAAAAAGGGAAATTCTGTTCGGCTTTGATATCGGCTTGAGCGTCCTCCCTTTTTGGGGGTTCGGACAAATTCTCCCGCTTGTGCCTGAAATCCCTTGAGAACCCCTTGAGATAAATGAGGAGCTAACCCTGCTCCGATTGCTAATAAGGCAGGTAATAGCCGCACCGCATCGCTAGCGCTTCTCCCTTGGGCTGTCTGTGCCAGCATGTAGAAACCCATCAGCGATCCGGTGGTGCCCACACAAAGGGGAAGATCGATCAGCAACATCATGGTGACGTTAGTTGCGGGCATCAGGATAAGCGCTGGGAGAAGCAGAAGGCTTAGGATCATCATCAGAGGATAGGCGAAGTGAGGGGTGAGATGGAAGAAAGCCTCCACTTTTTGAGAGCGCGTGAGATCAGAGTTCATAACGCGTTTAAGAAGTTTGCGCGCAGTCTGGACTGTTCCTTTGGCCCATCGGTACTGTTGAGCGCGGAATGTCGATAACTCTTCGGGGAGTTCAGCAGGTGTTACAATATCTGCGCGATAAATAAACTTCCACCCTGCAAGTTGGGCGCGATAGCTGAGATCGAGATCTTCCGTGAGTGTATCGTGTTGCCATCCCCCGCTGTTTTCGATCGCTTCTTTTCGCCAAATTCCTCCTGTGCCCGAGAAGTTGAACAGCCAGTTGGCCCCTACTCTCGCTCGATTTTCCACGAGGTGATGCCCATCGAGCATTAACGCTTCGACTCTGGTTAAGAGTGAAAAATCTCGGTTCAAATGGCCCCAGCGCGCTTGCACCATCCCTACCTTCGGATCTTGGAAGTGAGGGATCAGCACCCTGCAGAAAGAGGGATCGGGGAGGAAATCCGCGTCGAAAATAGCGATCAGTTCCCCTTTAGCGATGTGAAGCCCTGCTTCTAGTGCCCCGGCTTTGTATCCAATTCGGTTGGTTCGATGGAGGTAGATTGTGTTAAACCCTTGCTTGCGCATCTCCTTTAGTTGCTCTGACACGAGGAACCTGGTTTCGTCGGTCGAGTCATCGAGGACCTGAATTTCTAGTCGTTCCAGAGGGTATTCGAGTCGGGCTATGTATTCCAGCAGTCGCGTTGCCACAGTCGCCTCATTGTAAAGAGGGAGCTGCACGGTCAGCATAGGGCATTTGTGGATGTCTTTCAGTTCGTTTAGTGTCAAAGGGGAGACAGCTGTTTTGAGCTTATCGAGCTCTTTGCGGTGTTGCATGCAAGTGAAAACAAGATAGGAGCGATGAAAGCCATAACAAGCAAGTAGAAGGAGGACGGTAAAGTACATGGCGCATAGAATGAAATACATGGTCAGATGCTTGAGCACTCTCGTTAAATACTTGTGTCATTAAAATGTAATTTCTTGTATGAGAATGTCATTCTGTTTGACTTTCGGTTTTGAGATATTAAGCGTCCATCTGTTCGATCGATGGAGGATATTTCCTTTGATTTTCATTCCTGTTTAGATCAGATAGACTGCATTAAAAATGCTTTCTTCTCTCCTTCCTCCTCCGAACACCGAAGACGTACTCTATGTCCTCGATTTCTCAGGATATATATTCCGTGCATACCACGCTGTCGCCCCTCTCTGCTCTTCTCAGGGAGAGCCGACCCATGCGGTTTTCGGTGCGATTTCAATGTTACAAAAGCTCCTTTCGGATCGGTTGCCTCACCGCATTGCAGTGGTCATGGATTCTAAGAGTCCTACGTTTCGCCACGATCTAGATCCTCGCTATAAAGCCCATCGTCCCCCTCCTCCTCCGGGTCTATCGCGTCAAATGCAGCGGTGTGAGGAGATCGCTCGCGCTTATCATCTTTCTGTATTTCAAGAGGATGGTTGGGAGGCAGATGATCTGATCGCTTCGCTTGTGCGAAGAGCGGTGGCAGCAGGGTGGCAAGTTGTGATTGTGAGCTCGGATAAGGATCTTTTGCAGCTGCTTGAAGACCAAGGCTGTCGTGTGTTGATGTGGGACTCGATGAGAGATCGTGTCTTTGGTCCCGATGAAGTAAGACAAAAATATGGAGTTCCGCCGAGCCAGCTGCGCGAACTGTTTTCGCTGATTGGGGATGCTTCCGATCATATCCCCGGTGTCCGCGGAATCGGTCCCAAAGCGGCTGTTGATCTGATCGGGCGGTATCGCTCTGTCGATAACCTATATGCCCATCTCGCTTCGGTAGAGCCATCTCGCTTGCGCATGCTCCTTGAGCGTTCCGCGTCGGATGTTCAACTCTCTTATCGATTGATCACGCTGCAGGATGTTGCGATCGATTGGAATCCTGCTCGCCTTGTGTGGCGCCCTGGAGAAGGTGATGCAGAAACGCTGCGTCGGATTTTTAAAGAGTTGGATTTTCATCAGTGGCTCAAACGGAGGGAGCTGTCTTCATCTGCTGTTACGGACTTGAATGCCGGGCCTTACTGTATGTTCGAATTAGATGCAGTGCGCGCGCTCGTGGAGGAAGCGCGTTTGCTTGGTGCGATCAGCTTCGATCTCTTCACGACCGATCGAAATGACCCCACGCGAGCTTCTTTGGTTGGGCTTTCGCTTGCTGTTCGTCCAGAGGCAGGAGGGTATGTCCCACTTGCGCACCGCTATTTAGGAGTTCCTGATCAACTCTCTTGGTTGTCTGTGAAACAGCTCCTTCAGCCTCTTTTTGAAGATCCTCGGATCGTCAAAGTGGGGCATGACCTCAAGTATGATCTTTTGGTCCTCTCCGAACTCGGGGTGGAAGTTCATGGTCATCTCTTTGACACGATGGTGGCTAGTCATCTGCTTAATCCAGGTACGATTCACTCGATTGAACATCTAAGACAACAAGAGCTGGGGATACCGATGTCGACCTACGAGGAGATTACGCGGAAACAGCGCGGGGCTCAGATGATGTTCGAAGAGGTCTCCTGTGAGGACGCATCGCGCTACGCGTCGACTGCGGTGCAGACGTGTATAGCGCTGTTTGAGAGGTGGAAAGTCCGTTTAGAGGAACAGGGACTCTTTACCCTGTTTGAAGAAGTGGAGATGCCGCTCCTGCGTGTGCTCACTCAAATGGAGCGGACTGGGGTGCTTGTCGATCCGAACATTCTGGTGCAGCTAGGCAAAACAGTAGAAGCTTTAATTCAGCAGCTACAATCGCGGGCAAAGGCATTAGCAGGGCGGGAGTTTGCTATCCGTTCTCGCGATCAGCTCGAAACCATTTTGTTCGACGAGCTCCAATTGCCTGTTATCAAACGCACCCCTAAGAAAGGGAGGTCGACCGATGCACAAGTCCTTGAGGAACTCGCCAATCACCATGAATTGCCGCGAGTTATCCTCGAATACCGAGAACTCGATAAGCTGAAATCCACCTATATTGATGCTTTGCCCAAATCAATTCACCATGTAACGCATCGGATTCATACGCATTTCAATCAGGCTGCGACCATCACAGGGCGACTTGTTTCGTACGATCCAAACCTACAGAATGTGCCGATTCGAACGGCCCTTGGAAAACAGATTCGCTCGGCGTTTATTGCCCCGGAGGGGTTTTGTCTGGTGAGTGGCGACTATTCTCAGATCGAATTGAGAGTACTGGCTCATTTGTCTGAAGATGAGGAGTTGATCGCTGCATTTCGATCCGGTCAAGATGTCCATATCCATACGGCTACGCTTCTTTTTGAAGTGGCGCCAGAACAAGTCACACCGGAAATGCGTCGTCGCGCCAAGGCGATTAATTTTGGGGTCATCTATGGGATGGGGGAAGCAGCCTTAGCGAAGAGCATCGGGATTGAACGAGAGGAGGCAGCTCGTTTTATCGCTTCCTATTTCGAGCGGCATCAGGGGGTGGCTCAATTTATGAAAGAGGTAGTTGAACAAGCGTATCGCGGAGAACCGATTCGCACCCTATTGGGGAGAACGCGTCATTTCCCTGCTCTCCGATCTGCTCATCAGGGGCTTCGCGCAGAAGCGGAACGGATGGTCAAAAATGCTCCGATTCAAGGAGGGGCAGCAGATATTTTGAAACTCGCCATGATTCAGCTCGGAAAGCCTTCGGCCGTGCCAGGGGGACGGCTGGTCCTCACGGTTCATGATGAGCTTGTCTTTGAAGTAGAAGTGGATCGGCTGGCGGAGGCCAAGAAGAAAGTGCGGGAGGTGATGGAATCCGCTTATTCCCTGCGTGTTCCTCTTGTTGTGGATATTGGAAGTGGGGCTAATTGGGCCCAGGCGCATTAAGAGGGATGGGACGGTTTCTGTTTTTATCGAGGGCTTATCATACATGAGGAGATCCATGGTGTTAGAAAGAAAAAGCGGTGTGCTTCTTCCTCTCTTTTCAATCAGGACACGTCGGGATTGGGGGATCGGGGAGATCCTCGATCTACCGGTAGCTGCTCGCTGGCTTCAATCGGCGGGTCAACGTTTCTTGCAGATTTTACCTCCGCATGCGCTCTCCATGGAGGAGACCAGCCCGTACAACAGTCGGACGGCGTTTGGGATCGATCCGACTTATCTTTCCATCGAAGCAATCGAAGATCTCACCCCTTTACGTCTTGAGCAGGTATTGGGGCAGGCAGGGCAACAGGAACGCCAGCGTCTTCGTGCTTGTAAGCAGGTCGATTACCGGGGGGTGAGAACCCTCAAACAGACTGCTCTGCAAGCAGCTTTTGCTAATTTTTATCAACATCATTGGCAGCCCCAAACCCCTCGAGCGCGTGAGTTTCAAGAATTCATGGAACGTGAGCGCGATTGGCTTGAAGATTTTGTTCTCTATATTGTTCTGAAGGAACGGTATCCGGGGTGCTCGTGGACTACTTGGCCCCTTCCTGTGCGCAATCGCACCCCTGGTGCGCTTTCTGCGCTGCAGCCATCAGAATCCCTCAAAAAGCTCTTTCTTGCCTACCTTCAGTGGATTGCTTGGACACAGTGGGAACAGGCAAGGAATGAATTAAAAACAATGGCGTTTGAGTTGGTAGGGGATGTTTCCTTTGGGGTGAATCGGGAAAGTGCGGATGTGTGGGCGCGCGCTCCCTTGTTTCGCTTGGATTTGTCCTTGGGGGTTCCTCCTGATGACTATTTTAAGAAAGATCAGGACTGGGGTCTTCCCCCCTATCGTTGGAGTGCTATGGAAGAGGAGGGGTTTGCCTGGCTGCAGGCCCGTATTCGACATGCGAGACGGTTGTACGATCTCTTTCGCCTCGATCATCTGATCGGTTACTTTCGCATGTATATGCGCCTTCCAGAAGGGCTTGGTATCTTTGAGCCTGCTGACGAAGCAGTACAACGCACGCGAGGAGAAGCGATACTTCGGGTCGTTCTAGAGGCTGCAGAGGGAACTCGTGTGATAGGGGAAGATTTGGGGCTGGTCCTCCCTTTTATGCGCGAGGTGACTGAGAAGCTTCAGATCACTGGCTATAGGGTCCTTTGTTGGGAACGGCAAGAGGGGGGACAACTCCGTTTGCCTTCAACCTTCCCCGAAAACAGTGTGGCCACTTGGAGCACACATGACACCCCTCCCATTACTCAGTGGTGGCACGAGTTCTCTCCTGAGGAACGGCGAGAATTTGCGCATCACGCTGGTTTCCCCGTTGAGGCAAATGAAAAAGAGCGCACGCTTCCCCTCTTAAATTGGCTTTTGAAAAGCCGTTCTTCGTTAGCCCTGCTTCAAGTACAGGAGCTGCTCGGTGAATCGATTCGGATCAACACCCCAGCTACAGTGGGGGATCATAATTGGGTCTACCGTCTCCCTGAACCGATTGAAGATTTGGTGCAGAATCCTCAAGTCATGCAGCGATGCGCTAGCATAAAGGAATTCGTGTGGAAAAGCGGTCGATAGCCAAGGAATTACCCTATCCGTTGGATGCTACTTACGATGGAAGTGGGGTTCATTTCGCTCTCTTTGCGAAACATGCGATTTCTGTTGAAGTCTGCTTGTTTGACGCATCGGATCGTGATACCCGCATCCCTCTTTCTGAACGTACTCATTTTGTATGGCATGGCTATGTGCCAGGGGTTGACTCTAGTCAGCGCTATGGATACCGCGTCCATGGCTTTTATGAACCTGCTCGAGGACATCGCTTTGATCTGTCTAAACTGATTATGGATCCTTATGCCAGGGCCTTCGACAGGAAAGTTCAGCTTTGCAGTTGGTTCGAAGGGGTTTACTCCAATCCGTTTGGAGGAGAGGGGGAGTGGGGGTCAGCCCTTGGATAACGTCCAGTTTGTGTCACGTTGCCTTTTTGTGGAAGCAACGTTTGATTGGGGATAGGATCAGTCGCCTGCCATTCCATGGGAAAAGACTGTCCTCTATGAAGCTTATCTTAAGGGGGTCACCTAACTGAATGAGTATATACCCCCCCATCGTTGAGAGGGACCTATGCTGGCTTTACCTCGGATAGTGCCATCGCATATTTAAAATCGCTTGGGATTGCAGCTGTCGAACTGCTTCCCATTCATGAAGCGATGGATGCACCTGGGCTCTGGGCGAGAGGGTAAGTGAATTATTGGGGATACAATGCTCTCGGCTACTTAGCCCCTGATAAGCGATTTAGAAGGATCGAACAGGATCCAGTGCGCGCTTTCAAGAATATGGTTCGGTGTCTGTATCGGGCTGGAATCGAAGTGATCCTGGACGTTGTGTACAAACCATACGTGTGAAGGGGATGGGAGTGGGCTTACCCTTTTCATGAGGGGGATCGATAACCTGACCTGTTACCGACTTCACCCCGAGAACTTTGAGTCCTATGTGGATTATTCAGGGTGTGTGAATAGTCTTAACATGAACCACCCTCAAACGCTCAAACTGATTATGGATAGCTTACGGTATTGGGCCAATGAAATGCACGTGAACGATTTCCGTTTTGACCTAGCATCTGCTCTAGGACGTGAGCAAAATGTGATGGATCGACATAGTGCATTTTTTGATATTTTCCATCAAGATCCTGTTCTGTCTACAGTGAAACTGCTTGCAGAGTCTTGGGATCTCGGAGAGGAGAGATACCAAATTGGCAATTTCCCGATCCTGTCTGTGGTCCGAGTGTAATGAGCGCTTCCACGATACGGCGTGTCGGTTCTGGAAAGAGGAGAGGGGGATGCTCGTTGAGCTCGGGTGTTGGTTGACAGGTTCAACCGCTCCATTGTACAAGAACGGTCATGCTGCTGCTAGCATTAATTTCGTGACAGCGCATGATGATTTCACCTTGCACGATCCGATTGCCTATGAAGTGAAACGCGATCGAGCGAATTAGGAGAGGAATCGGGACGGGATGGATTGTAACGACAGCTGGAACTGAAATGTAGAGGGGGAGCTGGAGGCAGGGCGATCCAGGCATTGCGTGTCGAGCACATGAAAAATCTGCTAGCCACTTTGTTTCTATCGAGAAGGGTGACGATGCTCCGGAGTGGAGATGAAATCGGTCAAACTCAATTCGGCAACAACAATCCGTATTGCCAAGATAATGAAATCACGTGGCTAAAGTGGAATTCTCAATGAACAAGAAGAGGAATTCTTCCGATTTACGAATGAATGTGTTCACTGCTTCCGGCGTCTCTACACTCCTGTACGGGAAACAATTCCTAACAGGGAAACTGCGGGAAGGGGAACCTTTAAAGACATCATCTGGTTTAATAGCCAGGGGGATGAAATGAATCTTTTGGATTGGACGGAGCCAACAAAAGCGTTTCTTGCATTTTGCCTGACAGGTCATTCCGGTGCGAAGATACTCATTGTATTCAATGCCATCTTTTAGTACACTCCAGCACCTTGTTCCCAGTGCAGGAGGATGCAGTGCGTGGAGGATTGAAGATACCTCTATGCAACACAGATGGCGTGAAAGCCCTTGTCTGTTTCAAGAGAAGGTCAACATCGAAGAGCACTTTTTGCTTGTCTTCGAGAATATACCCTTAGTGAGAACCGAAGGATAGCGTGCTCTCTACCGGAGCCTTTTCTTTTTCCTTGACAACACCAAAGAGCCGTCCGAGATTTCATGAATTCACCTTACTTAAAGCCTAATTAAGGGGGTTGTTTCTTGAGGCTCGGCCTAAAAGGAACAGCCAGGAAGGGGTCCTTATTCTTATTAAGATATCTAACCGCTGGTGTATCACGATGCCTTGTGTAACGAGTTGGCTAGGATGCAACGGAAGGGGTGTGGGGTCCAGCATACAGCGCTCAAGAGGCAGTTGTTGCCTTGCAAAGTGCCCTAACGCAAGTCGACCTTTCTTTTGCTCGCAGTCCATACCCCTTAGATAGGGAGGGGTAGCAGCTCTGGATCTGACGGATATCAACGCCGATGACCCGATGATGTTTTTTCTGAGGTCTGGGACAGAAAGTCTGCTAGAGCTGACGCTCGTCCGTGACTTGGGCACGGACGAGGGAATCAAGGTTCTCAAGAAGCGTGACCTAACATGTCATCACTTTGGGTAATTTAGGGGCAGAGAAGCTGTGGTGTACTTCGGAGGGGATCGGCTCTCTGCTCGCCGCATGGCCCGACCTCACTTCCCTCCCCCTTCAGGGCGATGGATTCAATGACGGAATTGTCATTATATTCTCCACTCTTGCACCGAGCTTATCGCTCTCCATCTCGCAGGGAAAAAACTTGATAAGCTAAACAAGCAAGATTACAAGGGTGAGCACACCCGCGTGAGGGATCGCTTTCCCAATCTTGTGACTTTCACGATAGGAGGAGAAGACAAGAACGACCCATGCGAGCGTGGGAGAAAAGAGATTGCATCTAGGCAAGCAGCTGTCACCTTCACCAAATGCTATGAGCTTACTCCGTAAGACTTTACGCAAATGGTTGAGCACAAAGTGCAGGCAGTCACCCTCTGGGACACCAACGCACCGACGAGATGCTTGAGATCCTAATTCTCTGCGGAGATCACTTTACTAATTGATCTTATTACTCAGCTACCATTTTGGAAACACCTCGAGCACATCTCCTTCGGCAACCCTTCGCTGGACAATGGCTTCACTGATAAAGCGCTCTTGCTCGCTGTAGAACGATGGCCTTCGGTCATTTCTCTTGGTCTTTTAGGGATTTAATTCCAAGGAGAGACGCTCTTGTTTGCTGTTCAAGCATGGCCTAGGGTGCGTTCGCTTTATTTAGAAAGAACGCGGATAACGGATCAGGCTTTTGTCTTCACCTACGGATGGTCTTCCCTTACCACGCTAAGCTTTCTGAATAATCTGTTTCTGGCGGATAAGATCTTATCGTTAGAGCTGAGGGAAGTGTGGCTTGGATTGAGATATTTTTTCTGGGGGGTACTTTTATGGATGTGTTGTTTTCGTCGATATCGACTTCGATGGAGTGACAAGAGGTTGTTGTCAGTGGAAGAAGGAGTATGGCCTAAGCTAGAACATGTGCATTTGAGGAGGGAGCAACGGACGCAGGACGTGATAATTCAGGCGGTGAAGTGGTGGAGGGATTTGCATGGGGTGGGGGTAGATGATCCAAAGATGGGGGTAGATGAGGAATGAGGAGAATGAAGCGAGTAAGGAGTTTGAGAGGGTGAGGAGAAGATGTTTTTGTGCATAGATTGTGTTTTGTCTGGTGTAGGTTGGAGGAGGTGGGCATCATGGGGTGTAGTGTCCATGAGCCTTCTTCTGGTCCTTTGGATGAGGAGGCAGGAGAGGAGGGGTCTTCGCTGCAGGAGGGGGGTGAAGGGAAGGAAAAGGGATTACTGCTGAGTGTGGGTGAAGAAAGTGGTTAAGAGAGAGGATCATTCTCTTTCCCTCCAGGGATTACGTATGGGGATGTCTGTGAGGGAAGTTATCCGGTAGGGACAGAGTTAAGGCTTACAGCCCGAGCGGGAAAGAGGTTCTCTTGGATGTTTTTTTGTGGATTGCTCTGGTGACCAGCGCTTGGCCTGCTCAACTTGTCGATATACCGGATGGCCAGTTCCTATGTATGAGTACACTAATCAGTGGAGATGTGCGCGGATACGCATCCATCCGACCACAGAAGTGCTCACTGAAGTTCCAGTATATCCTTATCGCATCAGTGTGGGTTCTCTTACCACATGGACCACCTTGGGCAGTTCCTCTACGTCGACTATGGTGTTGAACCGAATGGCACCATTGCCTATCAGATAGGTCCGACCACAGGGGGATTGATCCCAGTCCCAGGAACTCAAGTTGCAGAAATGCCCTATTCCCTGTTGGTTGTGCACCCTACAGGGAAGTGGGTCGTAGTGCCGATAAAAGCATTACATCCCTGCTGGGCTACCGAGTGGGATCTAGCGAGTGGAGTTGTCACCCCTGTGTCAGGCTCTCCGCTCTCGCTCATGGGGAAATACGGAATAAAAGAGAATTTAGCAGTGTGCATGCACCCCACAATACGATTCCTTTATGTCACACGCACGAAGAGTAACAAGGTGTCAAGCTGACGCATTGACCTTGAAACAGGAACAATGACCCCTGCCCGAGGCGCTATCTATAGTGTCTATCTCGAACCGAGCTATCCATAATAGACCCTTTTGGCCGTGTTCTCTATGTCAATTGCTGGAAGAGTCACGACATGTGGGGATTTTGGATTGACCAAACAACGGGAAAGCTGGCACCGGTGGCAGGCTTTCCTTTCAAGGCGAGGGGAATAGGGGATATATTCATCGACCCTTGGGGGCAATTCCTCTACAGAACTGATCAGGATGCCTATAGAGATCCCCCTCCCTATGTTCCACTCATTTGTGTGGGGAAGGCACATGGGCTTCGGATAAGCCAAGCACGGGAGAGCTCACTCCTGTGCCAGGAAGTCCTTTTCCAGCAGAAAAGGGGACGCTCGTGGAGATGCTTCTGACCCTGGACCTCCGACCGAGTCAATGGAAGAGCATTGAATATGCGTTTTTACCAAGTTGCATGAAGGCGAGAGAGTTCTTCCTTGCCGTCAAGGAAACGTGCCTCGACCCCCTTCAGGGACAGCGAAAAGAATCGAGGCACGAGGAAAGCAAATGCTATGCAACCGTGTGAAACTTATGGGATGCTGTGGCAGGTGGAGGGGTGTTCTTTTTCCTGCTCTTGTGTTGAGGGCTTCCCTGTACATTTGAGGATATCTTTAATCTTGTGGGCAAACGCCTTGCGGTCCATCGGATCCAATTGATTGAGGATCCAGGTGGTAAGCGCAACTCCCACGCCGATACCGAGCCCAAAATCGCTTAATTTAGAGGAAAAGCGCCCACATCTGCATTTGCATTGGCAGCACGAACAAGCATAAGGTTTGCAGCCGTTTTTGTGATGGAACCAAGGGTTTCGATGGGAAAAGGGGCATCCTTTATGACTCAAAGTGTGGAGGAGAGTCTTGAGGCAGCGAATAAAAATCAGATGAACCATGTCACAACTCCTTACTGATTGGAATCCATTCATGTCTATTCATGAAGGAAGAAAGCTTATTATGAACCAGAAAAAAAGATAGACAAGAGAGAGCGAAGCAAAAGAATTAGAAAAATTACTCTTCTTCAGTGAGATACGTATAAATTCCGAAGCTCTTTTCATAATGCTGCATCAGTAGGCGCATCTGAGGAAGCGTTGTCTGACCTCGCCGGTGTGATCGCTCTGCTTGTTGTCGTACGGTTTCGATCATGTGATCTGGGAGATACTGGACGTAGTGAAGTACTTCTGCGATGGAATCCCCTTTGACAACGTGAGCTACTTGATAGCCTTCAGGTCCCAGCTGGACGTGAATCACATTAGTATCTCCAAACAGATTGTGCAAATCGCCCAAAATTTCTTGGTATGCCCCATTTAAAAAGAGCCCCATGTAATAAGGTTCTCCCTTTCTGTATGGGTGCACTTCCAACAGCCCTTTGACATCCTCTCGATCGATAAAATGATTGATGGCGCCGTCGCTGTCACATGTCAGATCGACGAGGGTAGCTCTCAACGAAGGTTCCTCCTGCAAGCGATGGATTGGCATAATCGGGAACAGCTGTTTAATCGCCCAGATATCCGGTGCGGATTGGAATACGGAAAAATTTGAGTAGTAGATGGAGGAGAGCTCTTTCTCGAGGTTCTTGAGCTCTTCAGGGATGAATTTCTGATTCCGCATGACTTTGATGATTTTTTCGCAGCAGCCCCAGAAAGTGCGTTCAGCCTCCGCCCGTTCTCGGAGGCGAACATACCCGAATTTAAAGAGGCTCTGTAACTCTTCTTTTGCCTGCAGTGCATCGTGAAGAGACTCCTGCAGGTTTTTGGGCATGATCCCTTGATACGTTTCGTAGAGAGTCTTTAAGATCGGGTGAGCGTTTGGAGAAGGTGGTTGTGGTTCCCCTGCGCGTACTCCATAGGAACCTACGATTTCGAAGATCAAGATCGATTGATGTGCGACAATCGCTCGTCCTGTTTCTGTAACTAGAGTTGGGACGTCGATGGAAGCACGTGTACACGCTTCTTGCACTGAAGAAACTACGTCGTAGGCGTATTCCTGCATATTGTAGTTCTTGGAAGCGTGGAAATCTGTTTTTGAGCCGTCGTAGTCGACTGCTAGCCCGCCGCCTACGTCTAAGTAACGCATATGACAGCCCATTTTGGCGAGTTCGACATAGAGGGTGGCTGCTTCTCGCATTGCGTTTTTGATTGGGATAATGCTGGAGATTTGGCTGCCCATGTGAAAGTGCAGCAACTGCATGCTAGAAAGCATGTTCTTTTCGGCCAGTCGATCGACCACTTCTACGATTTCCGACGCAATCAGGCCAAATTTCGCTCGATCGCCAGTTGAATCGGCCCATCGCCCTACCCCTTTTGAAGTGAGTTTCGCGCGTACTCCCAGGATGGGAATGATCCCTGTTTTTTCGGAAGCTCGGAAGACGAGTTCGAGTTCTTCAATCCTTTCGAGCACGAAGATAATGGTTTTATCGACTCGTTGTGCGAGAAGGGCGGTTTCGATGTATTTCTGGTCTTTGTACCCGTTGCACAGGATAAGCCCTCCTACGTCATCCATCGCTGCAAGGGCGATCAGAAGTTCCGGCTTAGAGCCTACTTCTAAGCCGAAAGACCATGGGCGTCCGAATTTGATGATCTCTTCAACCACATGTCTCTGGGGGTTTACTTTGATTGGGTAGACACCTCGATAGACCCCTGCATACGAATACTCGCTAATCGCTTTTGCAAAGCATTGATTGAGACGTTGAATCCGATCTTTTAAGATATCGGGAAAGCGTATAAGGAGGGGGAGAGCGAGTCCTCGGGCCTTCAAATCTTTTGTTAAAGCGAGCAAATCGATCCGCTGATGCCGCTCCGGATCTGGGCGAACTTCTACATTCCCTTCCTCATTAACGATAAAATAAGGTTCTCCCCATCCTCTCACATTGTAGAGATCAGCACTTTTAGCGGATGACCATCCATTCCCCGACAGGGGAGGCTGGGCAGCAAGCAGTTCATTCTTTGCTGGTTCATGATGAGATGACATGTTCCCTCAATTGAGTCGGTTGAAGGGTAGAAAGTAGTAAAGGGATAACACTTGAGGGTGCTTATATCAATTTCCCTCTAAGTTGCAGTTTAAATAATTAGGAAATGGATATGAGCTTCTCAGGATGAAGGAAGACGAATATGAACAGCCCTCTAGGTATTGAAGAGAGAAACGTGAAGGGACATCGATTGCAACCATGAACAGAGGGAGAGGGATTTTCCATGGGGCTGAGGAGGAGATAACTGAATTGCAGGAGAGGGATGGGAAGGGGCTGCAGAGATACTACTGCCCCTTTCTCCACAAGGGATACCTGTTACACAAGTTTGGAAAAAGAATGGCTTTCTGGAAAAATATGGTTTTTAAAGCTTCGGTAGGTCGTTTTTTTCGCCTACTTAGTCTGGGTGTAGTCTTCCAGTGGATGTGGGTGGAGTACCTTCAAGCACAGCCTGAGAGAATAGCAGATAAATTGCATGGGTATTCTCTCTATGAGCAGGAATCGATCGCCTATGCGGAACGGAAGTACGATAGTGCAGTGGACCCTGCTCCAGAAGGAAAAGTCATCGAGGGTATTGAAATTCTTTCTCTCGATGTTTTTGAGAAGCGAGATCCCTTCCCTTCGATTTTTAATTCGCTCCATGTGCTTACCCGCTCGCATATTATTGAGCGTGAAGTGCTGCTTGTAAAAGGGGGCTTCTATGAACAACAGTGGGCGGATGAAACTGCGAGGAATCTCCTTCAGCTCCGTCCTCTTGCGTTTGCCTTATGTGTTCCGCTCAAGGGGAGTACCCCTCATCAAGTTCGGCTTGTGGTGATCACAAAAGATCTGTGGAGTTTGCGTTTAGATGGAAATTTCAGTGGGACGTTCGCTTCATCGTTTGAGCAAACTTTCCTGCAGTTCAAAGAAATCAACATCGCTGGTGTGCACCAGATGGCTGCTGTGCTCTTTGAACTTCGGAATGATACATATTTTTTGGGGGAGAGATACATCATTCCACGTGTTCTGGATACGCGCATCAATGTAGGTGTCTCCTTGGGGGTGTTCATAAATCGCGAGACCCATTCACAGGAAGGATTTTCTGGGAAGTTCAGCGTTCAACAGCCTCTCTATTCAACCTTTGCAAAATGGGCTGGAGGGATTTCTGGACTGTGGGGGAGCAAGATCGTTCGTCATTATGTAGGGGGGCGTCTGGCGCGCTATCAGGGGCGTTCTGCCAATGAAGAGATAAGTGATCGCAGCAATATGCCTTATGAATATGGTCACTCTTTCTTTCTAATAGAACCTATGTTAACACGCTCTTTTGGGAGCTGGCTTAAACACGATTGGACGTTGGGGGGACAATTCAAGCGAGATCTCTACCACGTAAATGATTTTCCGGATCTAGATCCTTCTCTGGTGGCTGAATTTATTCGTTCGAGAGTCCCTCCCACAGAAACGCGAGTGTATCCTTATATCCAGTATCGTACCTATACGACCCAATTTTTGCGCGGTCTCGATTTTGAACTTTTTGCGTTGCAGGAGAATTTTCGTTTAGGGCACGATTTCTACGTGCGTGTCTATCCAATCCTCTGTGCTTTCGGTTCGTCGCGTAATGTGATGGGTATGTTAGCTGGCCTTCAGTACACACTACCCCTTGGCACTGGATTTACGCGGTTCAGCATCAATTCACTGACAGAAATGCAGACGGATGCATCCGTTTCTGACGCATCGATTCAATTGAATGGCAGGGTCAATAGCCCTCGAACATGGGCGGGCCGGTTTGTATTCGATTCTGTCCTTCTCAATCGCTATAAGAATTTTCTCAACCAGCGAGATACTATTGGAGCCTACAATCGATTGCGAGGATACCCTTCGAATTGGCTAATGGGGAGCGATTTCGTTGCAGCGAACCTTGAATTCCGCTCCTGGCCCATTCAAGCCTTTTCATGCCAGTTCGGAGGGGTTTTATTCTATGACATGGCAGGGGCCTTCGATACGTTCAGCAAGACCCGTCTCTATCGTTCTTTTGGATTTGGGCTGAGGGCATTACTTCCTCAGATCAGTCGCCTCGTCTTTCGAATCGATATGGGCTTCCCTCTCAATCAGAACTCCCCTTTTAACACAGACCCGTCGCTGAATATTGATTCTCAGTCTCATATCCTATCCCCCAGGGTGGAACCCTTTTCTATTTCATTTGGTCTCGGTCAGGCCTTCCCCCTTAATTCGATTCAGGAAGATTGGTATTAAATAACCCTTCGAAGAGTTCCACTCAGTATTCTGAGCAGTGCTTCTTGTTTTTTTTGAGGTAATCGTACGCACCATTAGCGAAACAGAAAAACCGAATTTCCTTGAGGTGATTCGATTTCTTAAGGGTCTCTTCTCCTTCTTTTACTTTGATGTAAGCTCCCTGATCCAGGGGATATCCAGAGATCTCTGTACTGATGCTGGGAATTGCTATCCTCTGCACTTTCTTTTCTTCTGCACGCTCATACGTGTTCTTGTAGGCAAGTCCGAGAGGGTGAAGTTTGTTCTTCTACCCTCCTACCTATCGAGGGCCAACGGTGTGAATAATCCAATTGACGTTTTGGGGGCTAGAGCTGAGGTTATGAGTACTTGTCACTTTCGCTTCTCCTACGGGACATCTCACATTGAGAGGATTTTTAGGCAATTGCTCACACCCTGCTTTGAGTACAGTTCCTGCTGCTTTGTGAATGGCTCCATCAATCCCTCCACCTCCTGGCAGAGTCTCATTGGCTGTATTTACGATGGTATTTACAGTGGTTGGATCGAACTCCGGTTGCGTGATATCTTGCTTGGGAACGTTTATTATCTTCCCCCGAGTGATGCAAAAGTTTTCACAAATCCACCGCCTGAATTGTCAAACTGCTTAGCGAGTAAAATGATCGTGAGTGCGAGAGCGTCTGTTTTCTCGATTCCAGTGCTTTTCTTGGGATTGGTAAGGTCAGTTAGTGTGATTAAGGAAGGAAAGACCAACTTAATCCTGGTTAAGATCCTGTTCCATTGACGTATACTAGACCATCTTTTGACCACTGAATTGTTCTCCCTTGACTGTCTTTCATAGGGAATAGGAAGAGGATTGAATTCTGAAGGATGTTGATAATTTGGTCGTCATTTGGTATGATAGAAGCTTGTCTAGGGGTATCTAAAGAGAGTAGAAAGCTGTCCTTTCCTTCCTTGCTAGTGTATGGATAAGAGATCAATTCTGTGAGGATAGACTTTGTTGAGCATACTGAGCCTCTGTATGTCTCCCGTTGGTAGGTCAGCTATCATTGGATAGAATTGAAGGACGGTCGAATAAATCAGAAAGAAGAGAATGGGGAACGCATTCCGCTTGCGTCCATACCCTTTCAGTAGCTGAATGAGTGAATGAAATGGGGGGAGGTGACTGATGCATCTTCTCCCTTTGGAAGCGTGTTAACAATGCTGGATGGTGTGGAAGTCGAATGACATCTAATTAATGAGAGATTTAATAAACGCCATTTTCCTTTCATGACTCGCTTCTTTCTGTGCTAAAGATAAGGGGGTTATAAGATTCAGCATAGCCCATCAGGAAGCGATTATAGTATTATGACAAAAAAATAACATATTTATTCGTGACGTATTTTTTTCTCGATGTAGTCGGCGAGCTTCTCAATCCCTTCTCGAAAGAGGACAGGGGAAGGGAGCAAACTGAGGACGACATACGCTTCTTACTCGAAACCGTAGTAGTACCCTGGATGTATGTAGACTCCCTTCTCTTTGAGCAGTCCTATACACCATTCCTCTTCAGAAAGAATCCGGGGGAGCCGAAGAACCGCATGCCATCCCCCTTCTATCATGAGGAGGGTAGTCGCAGAAGGGGGACAGAAAGTTTGATGAAGTTGATTGAGGTTGAGATGAAGCCGCTCCAGAATGGCTTGCCTGATGGTCGAGCCTGTTTCCAATAAATGGGGAGTCGCAGCCTGTACAGGAGAATTCACGCTCAAAAAAGTATCGGCAATCCACTCAAGTCGATGAGTTAACTCTTGTAGATGCATGGGTGTGCCTTTCCATAGGATCCAGCCTAATTTGACCTGAGGAAGTCCTACCAGCTTAGAAAGCCCCCCTAGAGAAAAACGTAATCCTCGGTCCGTTTCCAAAATACTTCTGACTTGACGGGGATGGGAACACAATGGGTAAGCGGAGAATACTTCATCGGAGAGCAGGGGGAGTTCTGTAGCGAGAAGGTGGTTCAGTTCATCCAACTTGAGGTAAGAGCCGGTTGGGTGATTGGGATTGACAATGACGATCGCCTTGCTTTTCCGGGATATTCTGCCTAGCAGCGAGGAGAAATCGATGTGCCATTCTCCATCGTAGGCGAGTCGGTAGGGGGTAAGGACAACGGACTCTAAAGAAGCAATTGCTTGCAGAAGTGGGTAGCTAGGCTGGGGGACTAGAATTTCGTCCCCTGGATCACAGAGGAGCTTAAACAAAAAAGAATAACTCTCACTGCTGCTTGCCGTCAACATCACTTGAGACGGAGAGATAGGATATCCGCCCGTTCGGTAGTAGTTTGCGATCGCCTCCCGAGCGGTGAGCATCCCGAGCGGAGTTGGATCGTAATGGAGGGAATGTCCAGCCATAATAGTTTGAAGGAGGGACCCTCCAGGATAAGGGAGATCGACCTGGGTTGGATTCGATTCTGTCAGATTCCAGATGGGGTGCCCTTCTTTCTTTTTTTTGCAAAGATCTTGAAAGAGGGGGCTTTCTTCCCTCTTGCAGAGGCTTCGTTCTGAAAACATAGGGCAGTTCTAAGGCGAATGCTTAATGCTCTTAATCGGAAGATACCCCGCTCTCCAGAAATGAGAACGGACGTATTCCGGTAAATTATTACAGGCCGCAGCGTCTAGTAGACTGACGCCGTCCCGTATGGCCTGCTCGATGACCCTAACGGTTACATGCATTGAAACTTGCTGTAGTTCTGAAATGGAGGGATAGAGACGGAGAGTGTAGGAGGACTGCGTATATTCATGTAAGGCATATGCAGCGGCAAGTACCATGGAGTCAGTCACTTCGGCTGCTTTCGACAGGGAAGTTCCCAGGCCGAGCCCTGGAAAGATGAATGCATTATTTCCTTGTCCTATTTTCTTAGAAATTCCATTTAGAGAGACAGGAGGGAAGGGGCTTCCTGTGGCTATCAGGGCATTCCCTTGGGTCCACTTGAGAAGAGAATCAGGCGCTGCTTCGGATGCGCTTGTTGGATTGGATAGAGGGAAGATAATTGGCTGTTTGGTGTGCGCAAGCATGGTCTGTACCACTCGCTCAGAGAAGGCGCCTCCCTGTCCTGAAAGGCCGATCAAAATTGTGGCTTGGCTGTTTCCAAGCGTTTCGATCAAATTGGGAATTTGGTTTTGAAAACGCCATCCCTTGAGGATAGCTGGGTCTTGAGCATAAGGGATCTTGTAAGCCTCCATTTTCCGGTCAGTCGTCAGTAGACCTTGGGAATCCGTTACAAAAATACGTGCTCTGGCTTTCTCTTCAGTCAATCCCTCTTTCTTCATCCCTTCCTTGAAAGCCCAGGCCACTCCGATCCCACCAGCTCCTGCTCCGTGAATGACAATCCACTGGTCTTGAAGCTTTTCTCCTCGGATCCTGCAGGCACTTAATACTCCTGCCAGCGCCACAGCTCCTGTCCCCTGGATGTCATCGTTAAAAGAGGGGAGTGTCTTGCGATATCGCTCCAGAACAGAAAAAGCGACCTCTTTGGCGAAGTCTTCCCATTGAATCACAGCTTGGGGGTGTTGCTTATGAATCGCCTCTACGAACCGATCAAGGAAGTCGGAGTAGGAAGAACCTGTAAGTCGTTTAGTGCGCGTGCCGATGTACAAAGAATTATTTAATAAGTCAGCTCTATTGGTCCCGACATCCAGTCCAACAGGCAATGTGTGGAAAGGATTCATCCCCCCTGCGACTGTGTAAAGTGCCAGTTTTCCAATTGTGATATTAATGCCTCCGTACCCCTGATCTCCAATTCCTAGGATCGCTGAGGAATCCGTCACTACAACCATTCGAATATCCTGAAGGGGATAATTTTGAATCAGTGCTTCTACCTCTTGGATGTTGTGGGGTGATAACGAAAGCCCTCGGGAATGAATGCAAAGAGAACTGAACCGTTGAATGACATCTCCTATGGTTGGAGTGTAGATGATGGGGAGCATCTCTTCCAGATGGCGCTCAAGAAGGCTGAAGTAAAGGACTTCATTTCTCTCCTGTAAAGCCCTAAGAAACATGTACTGATGGATAGGGGATGAGCATCTCTGAAATTCACCATAAGAGATCTCGATCTGTTGCTCCAATGTCATCGGGGTGGGGGGGAGAAACCCTACCAGCTTCAAGTCAGCGCGTTCTTCCAGAGTGAAGGCTGTTCCTTTGTTGAGGAGTGGATTCAGTAGGATCGAATGCCCTTCAAGGGTGGTGGCAAGGGAAGGGGTTGGCTCATCGTTTTTTAAAAAAATGAATGGAGTTAGTGGTTGCATGAATTCACTCTAGCGATTTCTGTTTCAAATGGGTTATTTTCTTCCTTTTGGAATTTTTTGTTTTACTCTCTTAGAGCCTAGGTTGAAGATGTTCTTCTTTTTATCCAAGATATTTGATCTTTTTCTATCCCCCTTAACTTGGAGTATAGGGCTCTGCCTCTTCAGCTTTCTTTTTTTTGCAAAAAGGAAAATAAAAACTGCTCAATTAGCATGTCTATTGGCTTTTTTGATATTATATGGCTTTTCCATTTATCCGGTAGCTAATTTTCTTGCTAAAGGTCTGGAAGAGCCTAACCTTACTACTTTTAATCCTACTATTCCATACGATGTTGCGATCGTTCTTGTGGGGATGGTTGAAGAGGATGTGACACTCCAATTTGCGCAGATCGCCTTTAATGATGGAGTGGAAAGATTTTTGACCGCGTATAATCTGCTCCGTTCTGGCCAGACTAAGTTGGTTCTTTTCTCAGGGACTAGCGCAAGGCACTATCCTTGGGAGTCTGAGTCGCGTCTACTCGGTCATCAGCTTGAGCAGTGGGGGATCCCAGGAAATAGAATTCTGGTTGAAGAAAAAAGTAGAAATACATTGGAAAGTGCTCAATTCCTCAAATCAATCGTACAAGAGCGGGGCTGGAAAAAATGCTTGCTTATTACAAGCAGTTATCATATGCAGCGGGCGCTTAACTGTTTTCAGAAGGTAGGGATTGAAGTCGATACGCTTTCGGTCGACTTTCGCTCTTCGAACCAACCTATCTCGTTTAAGCATTGGTTGCCTCGAACGAAATGGCTTTTGATGAGCACAGAAAGCCTACACGAGTATGGCGGAAGGTATGTTTATCGCTTTTTGTCTTTTTCTTCTTAAAATAGTTGGGTGGAAGTAGGATGATAATCATCCGAATAACCGTAAGGAAAATGGTTGTCTTCTTCCTAGTTGATGGTTGGGAGATTTTTTATAACAAAGCAAAGAAATCATCAAACTTCAGGATGGTTCCTCTCAGCGCTTCCACCATGATGTGTCACGCTGTGTGAATCGTAGGATGGTGGTACAGCGTTTGTCCCTGATCCTCATTGATGGAGGGTTCTCTTTTGTCGCTGATGACTTATCAGAAGTGCTGGCGGAGGAATTCATTGCTTCCGCGACGTCTGGAGAAGAACAAGGGGAAGAATACCGTGATATGATTGTAGAAGAGGAGATTGAGGGACCTTTTGTGAAGGAGAAGAGGCGGAAGGATGTTAATGAGAAACCTCGACTTAGTAAGATGTGAGGTTGGATAGCTGTCTCTGTTGTTCGATCTTTTCTGAGCAACATCTCAGTTGTGGCCGCGGGATCTTGTGCGTGGTCGATTGCAGCCATCAGCATAATTCCATCGACTTGGGCTTACAAAACAGAATCCACATTAGATCAATTAATGCCTCCAATGGCGACAAGCGGAAGACGAATTTTCTGTTTAAGCTGGTTTAGAAACCCTTCGAGGTGCTGCGTTGGCTTTTTTGCTGAAGGTTGGAAAGAGCGGTCCCAAAACGAGATAAGAAGGCTTAAGAGCAAGCCCCTTTTCGATCTCCTCATCCGAATAGGTACTCACTCCTAATCGCAGCCCTGCTTTGCGGATTGCAGGGAGGAGGGAGGAAGGAGGTCAGCGGTGTGAAGATTCTCTTGGCCTAGATGAATGCCATAAGCTCCTAAACGAATTGCGAGTTCCCATTCATCATTGATGAATAGCCGTATGTTACAAGAACGGGTGATTTGCGTCGCTTCTCGAATGATGGTTGTTAGCGCGTAAGCAAGGTATCCTTTTATGCGTAGTTGAATTGTTTGAATCCCTGTTGGAGCCAATCGTTGTATCCATTCTAGACTGTCTACAGTAGGGTAGAGACCTAGGGGTTTCGTTCCGATATCTGCAAAAGGATAGAGATCCTAAATAGCTCTCCGTTCGTGTTTCTTGATTTTAAAAGTTATCAAACAGTGAGTGATTGAACAAAAGCATCAAGCAAAAAAACTCAGAGGATTAGTTGTGTGTTTCCCAAATGAAGAACAATTTTAAATTCTTCTTCTGTGACAGGAGCCACAGAGAGACGGGAGCGTCGCACCAAAACCATCTTGTCAAGAGCTGGGGTGGCTTTGAGGAGTGTGAGAGATACAGGTTGATTCAAAGGCATGACAGGTTCTACCTCTACGGCTATCCATTTCTCAGGAGAAGTGGGATCAGCATGGGCTGTTCTGCATATCCGCGCAATGCCGACAATTTCTTTCCCTTGATTCGAATGATAAAAAAAAGCGAGATCGCCCAGCTGCATCTGACCTAAATAGTAGCGAGCTTCAGGATTTCTGACTCCCTCCCACGTAGTTTTCTTCTCGGCGATCAATTGGGAAAAGGAGTAACTTGACGGCTCGCTTTTGAGAGACCAATAACGAACCTGCTGTTTCTCTGTCATTCCCTTCTCCTCAATCTTAGATGTTCAATTAATGCCCTCATGAGAGTGGCTCGAATAGCCATGTCTCTTGGGGTTTTCGCTCCATGAGATCACATGCGTTTCGAATTTCGCGCCCTTTCTGGAAGACGCGGATGCAAGCTGATGGACCATCTCGATGGTGAGCGTCGAGGTAGTCCTTTTTAAGATAGAATGTTCCTTGAAATGTGTCGTCGATGTAAAGGCGTGTTGTGTTAGGCTTCTGTTGAATCATGCACCAAGGGTGGGAGGATTTCTCTGGTTGAGGTGAGCAGTCATATTTGCTATTTCCATACGGGACTCTGGGGGGTGTGGATGCTTGTGAAGGGATGGATTCTGAGACTGCATGAAGGACAATTGCCGGTGAATCGGAAATATCATCTTCAGTCTTTAGGTTGAAGAGAGGACTACAGCGATTCAATAATAGTTTGATTAGACTCTGCAGACAATGTAAGAAAAACCTCTCCTTCTCTTTCACCTTCGTCTGTATAATTGGCTCGGACAATGTAATTTCCATATACATCTGCAGCAAATCGCGCGTTATTTTTATCTGCATCTTTTTGGGCTTGTGCTCTAGAGCCTTTTGGAATGGAGGAAAGCGCCCATGTTTTATTATGGATTTTTTGATCGTTGGGAGAAAAGCTGCATTCGATGGTGTCTCCAAGTGGAATGGAAGCATTGGCAGACAGTGTGACAGATTGCCCATCGAGATAGCAGTTGATAGAAACGGGGGCAGGTTCTCCACATGCGATGGTGTGAACCGAATCAACATGGAAGAGAACAGGCTTATGCGTTCGAGGAGCGAGCACGATATCAAAGGGTAGCCCTTCTTTTCTTTCATAAATGAAGCAATCTTTACCAGGTAATGTTTCTGTGATGTAAATATGGAATGCCGTTTCTCCTTCAACAATGCGGGTAATTCTTAAAGACCGCGCTGCCTTTCCATCGCCAGCTGCCACGATGATCATAAAACGAGACCAATCGAGAGTGAGCGGCAGAGGGATCTGTTTCCCATCTCTCTCAGGAAAAATAGAATTCCATGTGGTGGTATCTTGGATCACTCTAAATCCTGGCTGAGGTATAGACGGGTTCATTAAGCCCCAGCGCGTGAACTTCAATTCTTCCCCTTTTTCAATAGGGGCTCGTGTATCAGGCTTATAATGGATAACTGAAGTTACATTCGGATGGATGCAGCCTACCTGGTGCGAACAGAGAAAAAAGAATATCCAAATCGATTGCAAGAAAGAGCGATCCATACTTATTCCGCAATGTACCCAAGTTTTGATTTTGCTTATAGTAAATAATCAATCAGCCTTACAGAACGATACATGGTGGAATATGTTTTGTGCGTGTGTCGTGCCATGTTTTCCATAGAGGTAGTCCTCTTAAAAAGGAGATCCTGATCTCGTTATCACGGTAGATTGGTGAAAGTTTTCCTACCTAATAGTTTACATCTTTGATCGAGACAAAAATACGTCCAATTAGATTTCAATGGGCGTTTCTGCATGGGAAGGCTCTTTGGTGAGATACGGGAGCCATTTAGCGAGTAGCAATCCAAAGCTTTTGGACTGATCGTTCTACCGAAAGCGTATGAGATAGCTGGAGTGTTGGAGGAGGATGAATAGACAAGGTGAAAAGGACCCATCTGTTGGTGTTGATGGAGATCATTTCATGGTCAGGAGAGGTTAGACTGCTTATTTTCTTGTAGGCTGTTCCTCTAGCGATTATATTATAAGGGGGATTAAAATAAGCAATGGAAAAATCGCGTTCAGGAGTGTTAAAAGAGTCTCGCAACCGAGGGATCGCTGCGGGTGCAGCGGCAACTGCCACGCTGGTTGCCGGTTTAACTTTAGGGGCTTATGTAGCGATCGTCCCTGCCATTCCCACGGTAATTTTAGGGTGGAAATGGTGGAAACATCGGTTGGAAAATGGTATTCGCTTTTAGCCGTTGATGTGATCAGGGGTCGTAGCTCAGTTGGGAGAGCGCATGCATGGCATGCATGAGGTCACGGGTTCGATCCCCGTCGGCTCCACAGAATAAGGACAAGCAGCAGCAGCTTTTTAGAGCTTATCCTTAGAAGACAATCGTTCGACTTCTTTTTGAAAGATTCTTTTTATAATTGCGATGCTGCAGGCATAGGTAGCATCTACACCAAAAAAGCTGAGGCTTTTGGATAAGAGAGATTGCCTGCGTGAGTAGGGGGTATCCGATGCGTAATGAACGATTCCTATATCAAAGGGGGTTTGAGAAGAGAGATGGATGATCTTGTTGCCTGGAACGCGCGTAGGGTGGATTAATTCATAAATCGCACTTAAGAAAGGGCCGGCTTCCATCTCAAGTACGGTGTACCCTTGGCGGTAAAAATGGTTCGTGTATTCCTGATTCTGAAGGAAAGCACTTCTGACAGTAAGCGCTGCTTGATTATCGAATACGCTGCCATAGCGTAAATATGGGCTGATCTCTTTGGTGGTGAGCGCATTCTTAAAGAAAAAGGTGTTGTGCGAATGCTCATCGTAGACGGAATCACTCAGAGATACATCTCCCACCCTTCCATTAAGGGTGGCGGCTTTCCCCATAATATAAACCCCTCTCAACTCTCCAACTCCTTGTCCCAGTCGAGAGAGAAGGTGATAAGCAGCCATTCCTAAAGGATAGTCAATGTTGACCACAACCGCATCGCTTTGGCTCAATAGTTCAATATTGGGGATCAAGAGGCGGTGATCGAGACGGGATGGAACGACTGCTGAGAGGTTGATTAGCTGTGCATCGATTTCAATATGACCGGGTTCAGCCAAGTGAATAAGCCCCCCTTCTTTTTCGAATGCACGGATCTCTTGAACGAGATTCTCTTCACGATGGGCAGCGAGGTAATGCCTCAAGAGGTAATAGAGGAAAGGGGCTAGCTCTGTTTCGTCCCCCTTTTGGGATGCGGCGTTTACACTTACTCCAAGCCCTTCTGGATCACGCTCTTTTGCAAATTGAAGCAATTCTTGTTTATGAGCTCTTGCATACCCTCCTACGAGATTGGCAGTTCCGTGGGTGTTGGATGAGACAAAGTAGACGGGTGCTCGTCGAGAGGAAGCTTTTTGAAGAAAGGAGGGCTCGACTCCACTCCACCAGCGCTGTGCTGCACGTTGGTATTGAGAGTAGGAAGCGGCTAACATTCTTAAACGTATATCCAAAGGGGACTTAATCAAATTGCGCATCTGCTTGAGAAAAACCGAAGGTTGGAAAGCCTCGATCAGCCTTTCAACTTCTGAAATATCAATCCCTAAGCGTTGAGAGAGCATGTTGAGTAGCGATGGAGAGTGAGAAGACTCTTCATCAAGAAGTTGGGTTGCTCCTTGAAGTCGCCCATGCATTTTGTTCCATTCAATCTGATAAGCGGTGATGATCGGTACAAAATCATCGATATCGCTAGCGCTGGCGATGAAGACAACAAGGATGCTCTGCCCATCGTAAGCAAGCGGTCGCCGGCGACCTCGTGTGCGCACACTGTGCCAGCTTTGCACCTGATATCCTTCTGCTTCGAATAGCTCGTGTGATTGTCCTAAGATCACCAATTTGACCTGAGGCATCTCTTCAGGTAACCGAGCCGCTGCGTAGGCGAAAGCGGATACATCAGGAATTAAAGAAAGAGCTCCTGTGTGAAGGACGGAGCGACAAAACGCGTGTGTCTCTTCAAAAGCGCGCACGCGAACCTCTCCCGAAGAACGCAAGAGGGAATTATAAGTACGCACATACAGATCAACTTCGTGAGAGGCTGCAGCAGGGGAACGATATTCCATTATTTGTCGATAGCGAGCTGTTTGCTTTTTGGCAACTCCAATGCGAGCAGAATGGGAGGAAATGCAATGCTCCCTTTAATTTTTTTCCCTTTGATGGCTAATTGCCACTGTTCTGCATCGAGTATGCCAGCGAATTTAACGTAAAAGACCTGTTTGAGCCTCGCTCAGAAAACACGCTCCCCTTTTTTGAAGCAAAATTGACTGCTTTTGCGTGCATGCTTGAACGTGTGGACGCAGATGTGCTAGCGCTCCAAGAAGTGGGAGGCTTAGCTCCTCTCGAATGGCTTTTGAAGCAGATCAAAAAAAAGAGTATGAGTATAACGAATACCATCTTACCCTGCCCGATCATCGCGGCATCTGCAATGTTGTGTTCTCTCGCTTCTCCTTGTTGCACGTTAACCTTCATTATCAGATAGAGCTGTCGTTCCCTAAGTTTTATGTTGAAGATCCTCTCCCTTTTCGTCAGCGTCTCTTTCTGCGACGCCCTGTGATCGAAGCGAGCGTTGAGATAGGACAGATGGTGAAAAAGTCTATCTTTGAGTATGTCATCTCAATTCTTCCCTTCCCATCTGCTACTCTTTCATTCTTTACAGCGTGTTCTTGTCTCCACTGAGCTCAGGGGGCAAGGGGAAGGGAAATTGCGAAGTAGTTTGTTGCGTGCTGCAGGGGCTCTTTTTCTGAGGGGATGTGTTGATCGAATGAGTACGATCGAACTATCCACTATGTTTGTGGTGCTTGGTGATCTGAATGACCGGCCTTTTTCCATTCCTGTACAGGTTTTATGTGGAGATGTGGAAGAGGCGAGAAGAAATGGGTTATCCCGTTTCACTGTTCTCGAAGGATGTGAAGGTTCTATCCCTCAAGAGCAGTGCTATAGACAGAGCACTATTATAGCATGCTCCATCGTGGAGAACGCATGCAGCTCGATCATATTCTTGTCAATCATTCGCTCTACGAGCGAATTCAACAAGCATACTTTGTGAATGAATATTTAGTAGAACACGATCTGGATATGGAAGGAAGGAAAGGATCGATTGACTCCGAATCATGCTCGTTTTTTGTTTCATTTTAGAAAAAGAAATGAGCGTCCTGCGTTTCGAGTTATAGAAACGGTTGATGAGAGAAGCCCATGAATTTTGATTTGACCCCCGATCAGGAAAGCGCTCGTCAGAGAGCTTATATATTTGCTCAACACCATCTTGTTCCTCAAATTGATGTGTTAGAGAGGGAAAAGGGATGGTTTCGTCATCTTCTTCCTGAGATCAGCAGCGGGGGGTGGATGGGGATAAATGTCCCGAAGGAATACGGTGGGGGAGGGGAGGACAGCGTGGCTTGTGCTCTCATCCTGGAGGAAATGAGTGCTGCGTGGGCTCCGTGTGGGATGGTGATGGGTGTACATCTCGCTCTGTTTTGTGATCCTCTTAGTTGGTGGGGTACTTCAAGACAGAAAGAGTTAATTCTAAGGCCTGCAGCAAAGGGTGAAAAAATAGGGTGTTGTGGTTCTTTTAGGGGGGAGAGCGTTCATTGTTTGCAAGCTTCTCCCGAAAATGATGGAGAACGGTGGCTTCTCAATGGGGTTTATCATTACGTGATCAATGGGCCTTATGCTGATTATATGCTTGTGCTCGCAGAGGAAGTATCGAGCTCGAGAGCAATCGCTTTTGTGGTCCCGATGGATCGTTCTGGTATCACTCGGGGAGAGACAGAGTTGTCTGTTGGAACTCAAGCTGAGTACTTTTGTTCAGTCTCTTTTAAAGATTGTATTGTATCTGCTGATGATCAAATCTGTGCAATCGGCAATGGAGAAGAGGTTGCGAGAGCAATTCGGGATAGAGATGCAATTCGAATTGCTTGTCAGGCAATAGGAATCGCGAGGACAGCGATGGAGCATGTCATTTCTCATACAAATAAGTGTCCGAGAGAAATAGGGGGTGCTTCTTCAGAATATCAGACGGTTCAGTTTATGATCGCCAATATAGCGGTTGGGTTGGATGTTGCTCGCCTCCTTGTGTGGAAGGCCGCCCTCAAGAAAGATCAGGGTTCTCTTTTTGCGGAAGAAAGTGTAGTAGCGAAAATATATGCTACGGATATGGTTACACGTGTGGTCCAACAAGCTCTTCAGGTCTGTGGATATTTCCATTCGGAAGAAGCATCAGCTGTCAGGCGTTGTGAGCGCGATGCCACAATCACTGCGCTGCAAGCAGGGCCTGTTCACATCGAACGATTATGCCTTGGACGTTCACCTTCCCTCAATAAGAAAACGACGGCATCGGTCAGTTGATAGATAAGAAAGGATGGTCAGGATTCCCATGAATGACACGATTATAAGGAGAAATGCATTTGGGACTTCTACTGCAATTACGCGAGGAATCTGGGTATCGGTGAAGGCTGTATATGTTCCTGATCAATCGATTCCCTGCATGCAGCAATATGTTTTTGCGTATACGATCCGGATTGTGAACAAAGGGACAGAAAGTGCTCACTTGCACAGCCGTCATTGGATTGTCAGTGATAGCAATGGGCGGATGGAAAAGGTGCAAGGGGCTGGTGTCGTAGGGCAACAACCCTATTTACAACCAGGCGATAGTTTTGAATATACAAGTGGTTGCGTTCTTCAATCCCCTCGCGGTTGGATGGAAGGGAGCTATCAAATGCATCGGCCAGATGGTAGTTCCTTTGAAGCTGCCATTGCACGGTTTGAGCTTGCGCTTCCACCGAATCTCAATTGAGAGCAGATAACTTAAATTTTATCAGTAGCATATTCACTTTGGGTCGCGATATGGAATCAATTATTTATGACAGACGCGTGGAAGATGTATTCAGGCGATTGGACAAAGGCCTAGAAAAGGTCGATTGTAGTCTTGTCGATTACAATCGAGAGGAGGATGTCGTAAAGATGACGTTTCGCAATGGAAAGCAGTGTGTTCTCAATACCCGACGAGCTGCTTCTCAGATATGGCTTGCAGCGAGAGCGAAGGGATGGCACTTTTCATATGATGAGGCCAGTGGTCAATGGATCGATGGCAAGCATGGAAGGATGGAACTTTTTTCGACGATTGCATCGATTGTTCAAGAAGAGAGTGGTCTTGTGCTGCAGTGGGGAGAATAAACATCTGTTGATTTAATCTTGAGGAAATTGTTAAGCTAGAACAGAGCCTGAAGTGACTGCAGAATCTAATTCAGTTCAAAAAAATATTTTATCCTCTCTCAGGAGGCCTGTAATCAACGACAATCTTACCGTAATAGGAGATGAGCCTTATCTTTCTCTTCTCGTGGTGTTGGTAGGGTTTTGACGGGATAGAGGAGTGGACGGACAATTTATTCTTTACGAGATCAAGCCTCATACGGGGAGTTCTCATCCTGTGCCAGGCAATCCTGTGATCCCCGGGAGGACGTCTTGAAGACATCTTCCTCACACCCCCATGGTCATTCGACTCATTGTAAGGAGAAGGACCGGGTGTGAGAAAGATATCTGTGAAGCACTCTCCTAGAGAGTCATAGAGAGTCACAAGACTGCCTGGCACAGGATGAGAACTCCTAAGAAGGAATGTAGTCAAGAAAACAAACAATCAAGTCTATTGTCTCTGTGAGTCTATGAGTGTTGTCTCGTGTCAGAAAAAGAGAACTACAGATAAATCTTGATTTTGCTTGAGACCTATTGACATTGGCATTGAGTAGACATATGGATCTTGATGTTAAAACCATTACCCTTGCGTAAGGGTTAAGTTTTGAAAATTATCTCTTCCTTTAGAGTAAAATTTGATTTTCTATTGTTTTTCAAAGAGAGATTGTAACGCATGCTTCATCCAACTTGCTTGCCCATTCTTCAATCCAAACCAATGGATGGTTTTTCCAATCGTCCGTCCAATGTGTTGGTTCAGAATCATGGTTATCGGGAGAAGCCATTGACAAAAAGGAGATCTGGGCTTGCACAGAAGCCGGTGCTCAAACAGATAGGTGAACTTGCTAAAGAGAGTGGAAAAAGCACTCGAGCAATTCATCTTTATGAAGAGCTTCGTTTACTTAAGCCTGTGGCTCGCTCAAAAGGGGGATATCGCTTATATGATGAGGCTGCGCTTATGCGTATCCGATGGATTGAAAAGTTTCAAGAGATGGGATTTGCGCTTACCCATATTCAAAAGGTATTGAGAAAATGGGAAAAAATGGGTTCAGCTCCGCATGTGATGAAAGAGATGAAGCAGGTGTTCGTCAATAAGATGGAAGAGACAGAACTGCACATCAAACGACTTCAATTGCTTCAACAGGAACTAGCAGAAGCGTTGAATTATTTATCTGTCTGTGAAGCATGCGATTCATCCCGCCTTTTATCAGCTTGTGGTACATGTGAACTGCATGAAAAAGAAGAAACTATGCCTGAGCTTGTTGCAGGGTTTCGCGATGCAAATGAATGCGATACCACTTCTCAGAAGAGTATTAAAAGTAAACGCTTTGATTGAGAAAGTGAGAAGAGATGGTTAAATTACCCATTTTTATGGATTATCATTCAACGACGCCTGTTGATCCGAGAGTTCTTGATGAGATGCTCCCTTATTTTACAGAAAACTTTGGCAATACAGCCAGCCGTAGCCATATTTTTGGTTGGAAAGCGGAGGAAGTGGTTAAGTATGCGAGAGAGAAAATTGCCTCCCTGATAGGCGCTCAGAGCGAAAAGGAAATTATTTTCACTTCGGGAGCTACCGAGAGCGATAATTTGGCTTTGAAAGGGGTAGCTGAATTCTACAAGGATAGAGGGGATCACATCATCACCACGAGCATTGAGCATAAGGCTGTGCTCGATACATGTAAGCGCCTGGAGAAAAAGGGCTATCGCGTTACATACCTGAAGGTTGACCGAGAAGGGCTTGTCGATCCTGATGATGTGCGTCGAACGATCGATTCCAAAACGATTCTCGTTAGTGTAATGCTTGCAAATAACGAAGTTGGAACCATTCAGCCTCTTGTGGAAATTGGAAAGATTACGCGGGAGAAAGGAGTTCTGTTTCACAGCGATGCTGTGCAAGGGGTTGGTAAGATTGATTTTGATGTTGAAGCGATGAATCTTGATCTTGTTTCTCTGACGGCGCATAAGATGTATGGCCCTAAAGGGGTAGGTGCGCTTTACGTTCGCCGCTCAAAGCCGCGTGTTCGGTTGGTCCCACAGATAGATGGAGGGGGACATGAGCGAGGGATGCGTTCCGGAACGCTCAATGTGGCTAGTATTGTGGGGTTTGGAAAAGCGGCAGAGATTATGCAGAAGGAGGGGAAAGAAGAAGGGGAGCGCATTTTGAAATGGAGAGAAAAATTGCGCACCACCCTCCAGCGGGAGCTTGAGCAAGTCTATGTCAATGGTTCCTTGCAACATCGATTGCCAGGCAATCTCAATCTTTCCTTCAGCTTTGTGGAGGGGGAGGGATTGATGATGGCGATTAAAGATGTGGCTGTAAGCTCAGGTTCTGCTTGTACTTCCGCGAGTTTGGAGCCCAGCTATGTGCTCCGTGAGTTAGGAGTTGGGGATGAATTGGCTCACTCGAGTATCCGTTTTGGGTTGGGTCGATTCAATACAGAAGAGGAAGTTGATTACGTTGCTCAGCTCCTTATCGAAAAAGTGACAGAACTGCGCAACCTCTCCCCCCTGTACGAAATGTTCAAGGAAGGTATCGATTTAAAGACGGTGAAATGGGTCGCTCATTAGTATTAGTAGATTTACATTAAGCAAAGAGAGAGGAAATTGAGAGTTATGCCATACAATAGCAAAATAATTGATCATGCTATGAATCCTAGAAACGTAGGTACCCTTGACAAAAATGATCCGCAGGTGGGAACTGGGCTTGTAGGAGCTCCGGCATGTGGTGATGTAATGCGTCTTCAGATTAAAGTCAATGAAGAGGGGGTGATTGAAGATGCCCGATTTAAGACGTTTGGGTGTGGTTCGGCCATCGCTTCCTCTTCTCTGGCGGCCGAGTGGATCAAAGGGAAAAAAGTAAGTGAGGCGCTTTCCATCCGAAATGACGACATTGTTGAAGAGCTTGATCTTCCTCCTGTCAAAGTTCATTGTTCGATCCTTGCGGAAGACGCAATTAAAAGCGCCATTACCGATTACAGAAAAAAGCAGGCGAATCGGCTTGCTGTACAACACGAAGATGAAAAGAAGAGAGTACAGGAAGGATGAGTTCTCCTACATTTACGCAAGAGTTTGATGCGTCCCCTTTGGGAACAAAGAAAGAGGAAAAGGGCTTTGTAACTTCTTCGGAACCGCCGATCTCTGTTTCTGAACGAGCTCTTGAAGCAATCCGTGCCAAATTGGCTAAACGCCAGACTCCTGACGCCTTGATTCGGATAGGGGTGCGGGGAGGAGGATGTGTCGGATATGCTTATGTGATTGAGTTTCACGATGGCCCTCCTCGCGCACGAGATCTTTTATTTGAATTTGATGGGGTTAAAATAATATGTGATCCCAAGAGCATCCTTTATCTCAAGGGATCAGTGCTTGATTGGGAACAAACATTGATGTACCAGGGCTTCAAATTCAAGAATCCTATGGAGAAGACAAACTGCGGTTGTGGTCATTCTTTCACCGTGTAGATGAACCCTTTTACTTTATTCGATATTCCTCCAGCTTATCGAGTTGATCTAGAAGCTCTGGAGAAAACCTATCAACAGCTCTCTATGCGTCTACATCCTGATCGGCACACTCATTCTCTTCCGGGTGAGCGGAAGGCTGCCCTGTTGAAGATGGCTCAAATTAATGAAGCGTGGAATATTCTCCAAAATCCAATTGCTCGTGCGGAAGCTCTCTTTCGGCTTGGAGGTTTTGCATTGGGGGAAGCTTCAGAACCTAAGCCTGAAAAGGATTTTCTGATGGCTATAATGGACTTGCGGGAGGATTTGGAGAAAGCCCACCGCGATCGCGATGCACGCGCGATTGAAGATTTGAAACGCTCTGTTCAATCTCGTTGTATGCAGATTGAAGAGGAATTGGCAGATCAGCTTTTTTTGACGTCCTCAATGAGTTGCAGTCATCTGGAGTCTCTTCTGCCCAAATTAAGTCAACTTCGTTATTTTTCACATTTTCTTAAAGAGGTAGATATGCTCCAGGAGGAGCATTACTAGCTGTTGAGAGAGGATCGTATGGCTCTTCTTGATATTTCTGATCCAAAAGCGCCTCCTCGCCCGATCGGTATCGATTTAGGAACTACCAATTCCCTTGTAGCTTGTGTCCGCCATGGGCACCCTGATGTATTGACCGATTGCGGTGAACAGGTTTTGCTGCCTAGTGCTGTATTTTATGGCGAAAACAATGAAATTTTAGTAGGAGATAAAGCAAAAGAGAAAGCTTTTGATTATCCTCAACAGACCATCTTGAGTGTCAAGCGGTACATGGGGCGAGCTGCAGATGAGCCTGAAGTTCGGAACTTCAACCCTTATTTATTCGCGACTTCGGAGGGGGAAAGGGCTAATATCGTCCGTTTCCGTGTGGGATCGCGTGAAATCACACCTGTAGAGGTGAGTGCAGAGATTTTGAAGGCTTTGCGGCAGCGTGCAGAAAAGCACCTAACGCGTGTAGGAGGGGCTGTGATCACAGTACCTGCCTATTTTAATGATGCGCAAAGACAGGCTACAAAAGACGCAGCTCGCCTTGCAGGTATGGAAGTGTTGAGGTTGCTCAATGAACCTACTGCAGCAGCGCTTGCATATGGATTGGACAGACAGAAAAATGGCATTTTTGCAGTGTACGATTTAGGGGGTGGGACTTTTGATATCACGATTCTCCTATTAGAAGACGGAATTTTCAAAGTCAAAGCTACAGGGGGAGATAGTAGTCTGGGAGGAGATGATTTTGACCGCGCGATTGTTTGTCACCTGCTCGATCTCTCCGGTTGGAAAGAAGGGGAAGTGCATCCTCCTATGTTTGTGCGTTCCCTTTTGGAAAAGGCGAGAGCGATCAAGCATGGTCTTACAGAAACCGACGAAGTTACTTTTGATTTAAAGCTGTATGGTCAGATGGAAAATGCTGCTTTTTCGTTGAGTCGAGACCAGTTAGCAGTTCTTATCTCGCCATTGCTTGAGAAGACAGCAGTGGTATGCCGTCGTGCTTTAAAAGATGCTCGACTTCTTCCTGAACAGCTGGATGGGGTAATTCTCGTGGGGGGTTCTACGCGTATGCCGATTGTGCGAGCTCATGTACGTGATGTCTTTGGGCAGGAACCTCTTGTCGATCTCGATCCGGAAACCATTGTAGTGTTAGGTGCAGCTATCCAAGCGGATATTCTGGCAGGAGAGCAGTCCGATAGAGATGTGCTCTTGCTTGATGTATTGCCTCTTTCTCTCGGTGTTGAGGTGGGGGGTGGGTTGGTGGACAAGATCCTCCATCGCAATATGACTATTCCAGTCAGCGCCAAAACAGTCTATACTACTCAAGAAGATGGGCAAACGGGGTTTGCAATCCATGTGTTACAGGGGGAGCGCGAGCGCGTACAGGATTGCCGCAGCTTAGCTCGTTTTACACTTCGGGGGATCCCTCCTATGAAGGCTGGTTTTGCTCAGTTGGAGGTTGTTTTTAGTATAGACACGGATGGTTTGCTGAGCGTTCATGCCAAGGAGCTCACTACTGGAAAAGAACAGAGTGTGAGTGTGAAGCCTTCCTATGGTCTGGATGAGGAAGCGGTTGAACGTATGTTGGAAGAAGCTTATGACCGGGCAGAAGAGGATTTAAAAGCCCGCAAGCTTCTAGAGGCACGGGAAGAAGCGCATCGGCTCCTTCGAGCTGTTCGTGGATCTTTGGAGAAGGATAAGGCGCTTCTTTTGCCGGGTGAAGAAGCGAACATTGAAAAGGCCATACAAATGCTTGTGTTTGCTTTAGAAAAAGAAGATGCTGATCCTATCCAAAACAGCATCAAGACGCTTGATCAAGCTACTTCTAATTTCGCCTTGCGCCGTATTAATCATGCCTTGTCGAATGTGCTCAGAGGGCATCGTACGGATGAGATAGAGTAGATCAAGACAAGTAATGGAGGCAAGATGGTTCGTGTTTGTTTTAAAGGCTACGGTGAGACACAAGTTGCCTTAGGAACTACGATTTTGGAAGCTGCTCAGCAGATAGGTGCTCCTGAGGGTTGCGCGTGTGGGGGTGTTTGCGCATGTTCTACATGCCATGTTTATATATCTAAAGGGAGTGGCTTGCTTTCTGATATGGAAGATGAAGAAAGCGAGATTTTGGATAAAGCGTTTGATATCCGACCCTCTTCACGCTTGGGATGTCAGGCACGAGTTGAAAAAGAAGGGATAATCGAAGTAGAAATCAGCCGCGAAAGCCTGGATACATACCTCCACGAGCATCCGCAAGAACGAGAGAAGTGGGGGAAGGGAAAGTTTTCTCAGCAATGAGCCTTCTTGTAGATGGCTTCTTTTAAGAGATCATTAGCGGACTCAATGGTGAGAGATTGTTGGAACCATCGATCGAATTGATCTAAATTAGAACTATTCAAAGTATAGCTTTGGATATTATCAGATACCTCTAGCCCTCTGGCATGGAGGACTGTTAGTAGGGCTTGCAATCGCCTTTTAGCTTCTCCTCCTTTTTCTCTCTTGCTCTCACCTTTTGCGAAGTATCATTTGACACATTCGCTTTGGTATTCGTATTGTCCTGAGTTCCTGAGCTTTTCCAATGCAGCCTTAACCTTTTGGTTAAGTGAAGCGAGAACAAGATCAACATACAGCCTGCTTCGCTTGTCGTCTCGATCCTTTGCGGTAGAAAGAGAAGCAGATACAATATTGAGCCGGCCATGTGCCGTAGAAGATAACATAGTAAGCTCTGGCTTTCTCTTTGTCTCTGTTAGATTAATGATGTGAGGGATGAGATTTGGATTGAGGACCTGAGAAGCACAGGTAAAACCTAGGTATCCTACATGAATGGGTTGACTACATCACCGTGCGAGCTGTGAAGAAGGGGAGAGAAGTCGGACAGCGGGTACGGGCACGAAGATTGACTACGTAAGCTGGCTAAGAAAACCGTTTCGTTGGATCTCGTTTCAGTTGGATTTCAACGATAATCGCATGAACGACAAATCGGCGCGATATTCAGTGGAAACGAACTGACTGAAATCTTCCGAGCTGGCTCGAGCGCGGGTAAATAGCGGGCAGGATTCATGAAAAATTGCTGGAGCAAGGTGAAAGGGAGTTTCGGACAATTGCGAAAGAGTAGGGGAAGCGATTCATGAAATAGAGAAACCATGAAATTGCAAAATACATTATATTGATCATATGTACAGATTTATTAATAAGAAAACTGCATTTGGATGAAATGCAATGCTTTTATATCAAAAGATCAATGGGTGTGTTGAGAGTGATCCTAAACCATAAGGCCGGGGGCAGGGTACTTCTGACATACCTTTTTAACTTCGCCTGCTACCTGGGCAAGAAGCTCAGGATCTTGGGGAGATGCGATAACTCGAGCGATCCATTTCGCTAATTGAAGCATAACCTCTTTGCCCATGCCGCGTGAAGCGACTGCGGGAGTTCCTATTCGGATACCAGAGGGATCGGATGGTTTACGGGGATCGAAGGGAATGGTGTTATAATTGAGGACGATTCCAGCTCGATCAAGCGCTTTAGCCGCCGCTTTCCCTGAAATGTTTTTAGAAGTTAAGTCAACAACAAGGAGATGATTATCCGTTCCACCTGTGATGACGTTGAATCCATCTTCCATGAGTGCATTCGCTAGGATTTGAGCGTTATCCACAGTGGTTTTTGCATACTGCTTGAATTCTGTCTGAGATGCTTCCAGCGCAGCGACTGCAATCCCAGCTGTTACGTGATTGTGAGGCCCTCCTTGGAGACCTGGAAATACCGCCTGATCGATCGCTGCAGCATGCTCTTTTTTGCAGAAGATCATCCCCCCTCGCGGCCCGCGGAAGGATTTGTGGGTTGTAGAAGTGACCACATCTGCGATCCCAATCGGAGAAGGGTGGATTCCTGTGCACACGAGCCCTGCGATATGAGCGATATCTGCGACTAGCAGCGCCCCTACTTCATCGGCAATCTGCCGAAAGGCAGCAAAGTCGAGGGTGCGTGGATAAGCTGTGGTCCCGCACCAGAGAATCTTGGGCCTGTGTTGGAGAGCGAGCTTCCTTACCTCTTCCATGTCAATGTGGTGGTCAGTATTCCGCACTCCGTAAGGTACACTGCGGAAATATTTTCCGGCGATGGAAACGGTGTGGCCGTGGGTTAAGTGCCCCCCTGCAGAAAGGGCCAGTCCCATGATGCAATCGCCGGGATGACAAAAAGCTAAATAAACTGCCAGATTGGCAGGGCTTCCGGAGTAAGGCTGCACATTGACGTGTTCGGCCTTAAAAAGCCCTTTAAGCCTTGTGATTGCGATTTCTTCAATTTGATCAATAAATCTTTGCCCTTCGTAATATCGTTTCGCGACATATCCTTCAGAGTATTTATTGGTGAGACAGGAACCGAGCGCTTCCATCACAGCACGAGAAGCATAATTCTCGCTTGCGATAAGGCGCATGCTATCGCGCTCAAAGCGATCCTCTTCAGCAATCAGGTGGGCAATAGTAGGGTCGGTATTGGCAAGAGTGTTGTTGATGTAAACCATTCCATCCATCTAGTAATCTTATTGGATAAACTTAATTCTTAGCGATCCAAATCAATCTTTTCAGGGGGAGCCTTTGGATCGTAAAAGAGGGCTTATGGTGGAAAAAAGTAGGGGGGGGGTGAGAAAAGGAAAGAAATTTTGTATTTTTTTACTATAGTAGTTAAATCATTGAAAAATGAGGGTACAATTAAAGAAGCAGTAAGCTAGGTAACTTAAGATATCGCTTAAAGCAAGAGACTTAAATGTTTGACCTATTTAAAGACCGAGATGCTTGTGTTCATTCCTTTTGAATGATCGCTTTCTCATGGATGACAGGTTGAGGTGGGAGTCTAGATGCTGATCAGAGGACGGAGCAGGGGCTGGAGTATGAGGATAATGCCGAGAATGGATCAGAGGAGAGAGGGCGTAAGAGGGCTCCAGAAATTAAAAAGCCAGGGGACCCTGCTGGTCAATTTCAGAATGATCAACCTGGTGATCACCCTCCTGATGAAGGGAACAAGGAAGGCGAAAACACCTTTGAGTCTGAGAATCGATGGGGGTCTGGAACAGATGGATCCGATTCAGAACAAAAAGATCATGATAATCATCCCGGTTTGAATCCTCCCTTACCATATGGAGGTGTTTGCCCTGCAGGCACTATGTGTATGGATGCTGTCAAACCTGTTCAAAAAGAAGTCTGTGCAGTTCTTGCTTTCGTTATGTCGAGTCGAATTCGAGGAAATATGCAAAAATCGACCCGCCCCTTATAACTGCATACTTCAGACAGGAGTGGGAGGCGCAAAGACACATTGTAATTATCTAGCTCAAAAAAGAAAATTAGAAGAGGTGCGAAAGTTATCATTTTCTCTATGGTTGGGTACGGATACAGAGCTCCCAATGGCCAGATTTGATAAAGTAAAGCACTATCCTGTCTACAATACTGCGAAGAACAGCCTTAATAGCTGACGGTCTTGCATCCCCAAGAGGGAATAGAACGAATATTAGAAAGTCCAATTGCTTATACGGAGAATGGAGAGAAAACGGGTTTTCAACAAGTGTGGACAGACCTTAAAAGATAGGTAAACTGGATGCGGGTTATACTTAGTACATCTTGGACAAGGACAGTTAACCAAGGCTCGGTAGGGAACAATAAAAGCAAAAGATCATTATGGTTAGACGATATTACGGTTGTTTCTTGCGTAGGCCGGGAAGCATTTATAATGCATTTCTAGAGGAGACTAGAACTTTGGCATATGTAGGGTTTATTATGTCTGCAAGATGGTTTGATCTATGCTAGAAGAATGAGCATGTTGTGGGTAAAGTGTTGATCAATGGCTCTTCTTTCCTCTTCTCAGTGGTTTGCTCGTGCGAAGAATCGGATGCCAGGAGGGGTCAATAGTCCTGTCCGTGCTTTTCAGGCTGTGGGGGGTGAGCCACCTTTTATCGTAGCTGCGGAGGGGGCTATGGTAATCAGCATCGAGGGGCAGCGGTATACGGACTATGTGGGGTCGTGGGGCTCTATGATTGTGGGGCATGCCCATCCTGCTGTCGTTCAGGCAGTGACGGAAGCTGCAGCGAAAGGGATGAGTTTTGGAGCTTTAACAGTAGGTGAAGTCCAATTCAGCGAGCGGATTGCGAGCCTCTATCCCTCCATTCAGATGCTCCGAATTGTTTCCAGTGGTACGGAAGCGACAATGGCAGCTATCCGAGTGGCTCGCGGCTATACAGGGCGGGATATCATCGTGAAGTTTGAAGGGTGTTACCACGGCCATGCGGACTGTCTTCTCGTCAAAGCTGGGTCAGGGGCTGCTACCCTAGGCGTTCCAAATTCAGCGGGAGTACCTGCATCGACGGTTCAGCATACCAGGACATTGCCCTATCATGATAGAGCTGCACTTCGAACTGTTTTTGCGACTATCGGGCATGATATTGCTGCTGTCATCGTAGAGCCAGCAGTCGGTAATATGGGATGCATCCCTCCCGATCCTGAATTTCTTCAAGAAATCCTTAAGCTAACTAAAGAATACGGAGCTGTTTCCATTTTCGATGAAGTAATGACGGGATGTCGCGTGAGCCCTTCAGGAGTACAGGGGCTTTTCAATTTTGTTCCCGATCTGACCTGTCTAGGTAAAATCATAGGAGGAGGTCTACCGCTTGCTGCCTATGGAGGGAGACGTGATATCATGGAGAAAATAGCACCGTTGGGGCCTGTCTACCAGGCTGGTACGCTCAGTGGTAATCCTGTTGCTGTCAGTGCAGGCATGGCTACTCTTGCTTTCCTCCAGCCTTCCCTTTACCAATATCTCGAGGAGCTCGGTGCTCAATTAGAACAGGGGATTAACAAACTGCTTCCTTGTTGCTCATTCCCTCTGTGTTTCCAACGCATTGGATCGATGTTTACTTTGTTTTTTGGCCCTGGTCCGATTCGAAACTGGTCTGATGCCAGTCGATGTGATACAGAACGATTTGGACGCTGGCACCAGGCAATGCTTGAACAAAAGCAGTACTGGCCTCCCTCTCAGTTTGAAGCTGCTTTTCTTTCTTCTGCTCATACTCCGGAACTGGTTGAAAAGACACTTGCTGCGATTTGGATAGCTCTTCAGAAGGTAATGTAAAAAGCCTCGGTTGACTATTCGTCTGAAGAAGAGGCAGAGGTGGGGAGGACCAGTTGAGAGAAGTTTCCTAGACGAGCCATACATTGAGCCCCGTAAGAAAGCACTTCCAGTCGCTTGGAAGTGAACGGATCAGCTGGATCTTGGATGAGTGTGTGGACGAAGACTTCTTTCAGTTGTAGGGACAGTGTCTCAATAAATATCATCGCTTGTTGGACTTCGAGGGGTGTCTCTAGACGAGAGGTCACTTGGTCCAGTCGATTGATGAGAGACACGATTGCTTGAGAGGAAGGAGCAGGAAAGAGATCAGCTGGATGGAGGACAGGTGTGGCCTCTTTACTTATTCCATTTAATCTTTTAGCTACAAGGCGCGCTTTGTCTAGCCATGTCGCCTGTGTTGTATAGGCTTGTTGCAGTTGTTTGACTTTCATGAGAGCGTAAGCAGGAAAATCCGCTGGACTGGCTTGATGCCCATGGATGAAATGGTGGCCTGCAAGTACAGTGTCCACCACCGAAGCATGAGAGCTAGGCGTGTTCAATAATCCATGAAGTCTTTCGAGAGCAAAAGTGATTACGCGCTGAATAGTCTCTTCTCGGGAAAGGCGAAGTTTTGTCCCTGTTAACTGATCATAAGCGTATCCAATCCAATCGCGAAGGCAGAGTTGTGCATAAGCTGTTTGGGTTTCCCCTTTTTCCATGAGAATTCTCAAAATAGCAATGCAGGTCCGCCGTAGTGCAAAAGGATCAGCTGTTCCTGTGGGCATAAGCCCAATTGCAAAACAGCCAGTGAGTGTATCCAAGCGATCAGCGAGAGCGAGGATTGCTGCAGTGTCATCTTGAGGGATTTGATCAGTTGCGTGAACAGGTCGATAATGATCCCGAATCGCCTGTGCGACAAGCGGATGCTCTTTCGTTTTGAGCGCGTAGGCATGCCCCATATGGCCTTGTAATTCTGGAAATTCACCTACCATCAGGGTGGTCAGGTCCACTTTGCATAAGTGAGCTGCCCGATGGACAAGAGGTAGGAGCTCGTTGGAGATTCCCAAACGGGAAGCGATTGCTGCGGCAAGATTTTCTATTCGAGAGACCTTCTCGCCTACTGTTCCGAGGTGAGCATGAAAGATGAGATGAGAGAGTTTTTCCACTCTCTTCTCGAGAGGAATTTTTTGATCTTCTGCGAAAAAGAAAAGCGCATCCTCAAGAAGAGCGCGCATGACACGATCGTTCCCTTTGTGCACATTGTCTAAGTGGTTTGCTGTGTTGACGACAGCAATATAGTGAGGAAGAAGCTCCGTTTCCGATCGCTGAACACAGAAATATTTTTGATGCGATCGTGCGACCGCTCGAATGACAACGGCAGGCAATTTAAGAAAAGAGGGATCGAAAGAACCAGTGAAGACATGAGGTTCTTCAACCAGAGACATATTCTCATGCACTAAATAAGGATCTGGATCGGGCGTTCCTCCTACTTTTGCTGCAGCGATGGCGACCTGTTCCATTATCCTCTTCCTTCTCTCGTCTGGATCAGCGAGGACGTGTACTTCTCTCATCTGATCGAGGTAAGTCTCAGCGCTTTTGATCTCGATACGAAAAGGGGCCAAAAACCGATGTCCCTGAGAAAAAAAACCGCTTCGAACGCCAGCAAATTGGAAATCGATCGCCTTCTTTCCAAATCGGACCAAAAGCCAACGAACCGGCCGTCCAAAAAAAATGTCCTCTGCATTCCAACGCATCGACTTTCGAAAGGGGATTCGGGTGCATATTTCTGTCAAAGCTTCTTGCAAAAGAAGACAGGTCTCCTGCCCTTTTTGGACTCTGTGTCCGACAACATAGCGCTCTGTTTTCCCCTGAGGATTTGTCTTCTCACTGATTTTTAGAGAAGCTACCGGAATCGCTAATTTGGCTGCAAATGCTTCTGCAGCCCGTGTTGGAGATCCATTTTGATAGGCAATCGTTGCGGGAGGACCTATGACTTCTTCATCGATGTCTTGCTGATTGGTGGCTACTTCTTTAACGATCAAAGCGAGTCGACGCGGAGTCCCAAAGACATGAATCGTACCGTGATGAATTCTACGCACTTCCAGACTCTTTTTCACAAGGGCAGGGAGGGCTGCTAAAGCTTCTTCTACAAATGAGGCGGGAAGTTCTTCGACACCAATTTCAAGGAGCAGAGGGAGAGAGGGATACATGAAGGCTTTAAATAATAGGCTTGAGGTAGCATAGCAAGTCTTTGTGTGGTGTCATGTACTCAATAGAAGAATAGGATACCAACATGGCAGGTAAAGGAAAAATAGAGAAACCATCAGTATTAACCCCCTTCCACAACGAGGAGCACCCGTCCCCTCGCTTGATCGAGGGGGTGAGTCAAGGGGATGATAAAGGATGTGATCGGACGTTAAGGCCACGTACTTTTTCAGACTACATTGGACAAGGGAGGCATAAAGATAACCTTCGGGTTTTTGTGGAAGCAGCTCGTCAGCGGCAAGAGCCGCTAGATCACGTTCTTCTTGCAGGTCCCCCGGGTCTCGGGAAAACAACATTGGCTCAGGTCCTCGCTCATGAGATGGGGGCGCAGCTCCATATGACGACAGGTCCCGTAATCGAGCATAAAGGTGTACTGGCTGGTCTTCTGACCAAGCTTGCTCCATGCGATATTCTGTTTATCGATGAGATCCATCGGTTGAGCCCTCCTGTAGAAGAGAGCTTGTATTTGGCTGTTGATGAATTCCGCATTGATGTTATGGCTGGAGAGGGGGCTTTTGCTTCTTCTATTCAGATTAATGTCCATCCTTTTACGTTGATCGGAGCGACTACGCGTACGGGGCTTTTGACGGCCCCTCTTCATTCTCGTTTTGGCCTTCACATCCGCCTCGATTTCTATCCTGTTCATGAGTTGGCTTCCATTGTGATGCGAAGTGCTGCTCTGCTTCGTCTCCAAGTCGATCGAGAGGCTGCCATAGAGATCGCACGCCGTTCGAGGGGAACTCCCCGTATTGCTAATCGGTTGCTTCGCAGGGTGCGGGATGTTGCTCAAGTCCTCGCCACAGGTTGTATCGATACGAAAGTGGTGGAACATACATGTCAGTGTCTTGAAATAGATGCTGTCGGATTCGATGAAATGGATCGGCGCTTTCTGCGCGTTTTGATAGAAGATTATGCGGGAGGTCCAGTCGGTATTGAAACGCTGAGCGCTGCTCTGGGGGAGCCTCGCGATGCGCTTGAAGATGTCTACGAACCTTATCTGCTGCAGCGAGGGTATATTGGACGGACTCCGCGTGGTCGTGTGGCGACTCGAAAATCCTACGAGCATCTGGGTATATCTCTTGATTTTAAAGGCTCGATGGAGAAGAGGGAAGAAAGGATGACGGTGTTTCCTCTATTCGAAGATTCATCAATCGCGGATAGGAAAGAGTGATTGTTTCAAGGCTATCTACCAAGAGGAATGGCAGTTGAACCGAGAGAACGAAAGGACGGAGCGACATTCCAGCAATTTGTGGATGAGTTATCGTATGATATGGACATGCGTCGGATTGCTCGTTCTGGACATCCACTTTGTGTATGCCAATACGCTCAAAGGGCGGGTCATCGGCTACGAGAAATTGGAGTCTACCTACTACAAAAAGATGGCTCAACCTGAAAATCATGGGTACATCTGGCGTGCTCCTTCTCTTACAGTACGCCGCCCTTTTCGAATTCTTTCTGGTCCCTCTTCTATGATGTGCATCGCTGTTTTCTCGGATAGTTCTCCACAGCCATTGGTTTCTCCTGTCCCTATCATTCTCAAGGGGGGGCGAGCGACCCCTTCGACAGTCGTGATCCGTTCGGGAACGCCTCTTCTTTTCCAGAACAGAGATTTGATTGCACATGGCCTCATAAAAAGCGGGGGGAGGGAGATTCTCCCAGCCCTTCCTCCCGACCATGAGCAAGTTTGGATATCTCCTGATCAACATGGTATTTTTGACCTCTATGACGAGTGCACCCCAAGTGTTCGAATCTATCTTCACGTAGTCAAGTCGCCTTCTTTGTATACGACCTATCCCGATGCAAAAGGGGCTTTTGCATTGGAACTTCCCGAAGGGAATTATATAGTTCATGCGTTTTTTGAACATGTGGAACCAATAACTCCATTTTCTGTTGTCATTCCGAAGAACCGAAATGTCGATTTGCCGAATCCCCTTCATGTAGAGGAAGGGGGAATGTGATGCTGTTTCGGCTCTGGCTTGTCCTCCTGCTGATTCTCTTGGGTTTTGGTTTCTATACGTGGGGTTTAGAAGAGCAAAAGTCCTATCAGGGACAGATCGTGTGGGGGGATACAATGCTGGCTAGCGATAGTCAGCGGATTGAATGGTTGCTCCAGTTGGAGACTAGACGGCGTCTTGATGCTCTTGTTGTGGGGAGTTTAGACCGGGATATCCAGCAACACCTGATGAGCGCGAATGTCCAACCGCATCTTCTTCCGAATACATCTGAAGGTTTTCGACAAGCATTAGAAGCTGTCCAGAAAAAGTTCCCTCCTGAATTTCAAAAGACTGGTTTGGTTATTGTTGATCGTCAGGGTCGCATTGTAGCTCATGTTGACATCCCCTTTCTGGAAGGGAAGGAAGAGGGTGAACTGGGCGGATATCCGGCTGTGTACGATGCATTACATGGATATGCTCGGGATGATGTATGGATTTTTGATCACCATTTGTTTTGGGTTGTGGTTCGTCCTGTAGAATTTGATATCACTCAACCTCCTGTTGGTGCGGTGCTTGGATTGACAGAAGTGGATGAACCGTTTGTAGCCTCCATTGCGCAAAAAACACATGTAGCTTTCGCTTTTTATGCGGATCAGCGTATCCTGATTGCACATGGATTTCAGGGACGGCAAAGAGAGAATGGACTGGATCATTTACTCGAAAGAGTGCTCAAAGGGGTGGAAGAAAAGGAGGACTACCGTCTGGGAGGAAGGTCAGGGGTGGTCCCCTTGGGGAGCGAGATGAAGGGAATCTTTACCCGCTTAACGGGAGAAGCGTGGCATAGGGGAGGAGGATTTGTTGTGATCCGTCCTCAAGTGCAGAAAACACCATATTATAGACTCTTGGAGAAACTTCCTCGATGGCAATGGCAAGCAGATGAATTGTATGCAGGGTTATTTTTCATCCTATTGGGTATCGGTGGAATCACGTTCGCTCTGCTCTTTTTTGAATTCATCCAACCTGTGCATCGATTGAAGCGGGGCCTTGACGTGTGGGTGCGGAAAGGGTGGCCTCCTTCTTCTTGGGAGCAATTGCGCGGTGTTTACAGAAATATAGCAAGATCATTTACTCGAATTGCCAATGGCTGTGAGCATCATCATCTGCTCTTCTTTTCAAAGTTAAGTCCAGATCAATGGGTAGGACAGGAGAATCCCGCTTGGCGACCACTTTATGAAGAATTTTTGGTTATCAGACATCAATGTGGAGAGCCGACGCAGGGCCTCACATTTGGAGAATTTTGCCGTGCGCTCTATCAAGAACAAGCTCTCTTGATGGCAAAATATCGTTGTCAGAAAGTTCTCTTTTCTTCTTCAATTCAAAATGGCCGTGCTGTTCTCAAGGCTGTCCCTTCGATGGTGGGGACTGATAGCGTAGAAAGATAGAAGGAAGAAATCGCTTCCAAGAAGTTTAAGTTTTACCTGTTGATTAAGAACAGTGCGTTCAGTAGTCCTTCACTTATGGAAGCGCTCACTTCACGACAGAAAATGGTACTCGATTGTATCCAGCATTCTATTCTACGTCGAGGTTATCCTCCAACGTTACGTGAGATCGGGATGTATATGGGGATCAGTTCAACGAACGGTGTTAACGATCACCTCAAAGCTTTGGAAAGAAAGGGATATCTCGTGCGAGAAGAGATGAAGTCGAGGGCTCTGCGACCCACAGAAGCTGCTTCTCTTATCTGTGCGGAGGAAAGCAATAAGGAGGCAGTAACCCCCCACCGTCTCCCTCTCCCCACGTTTAACTCGTCGGCTCTCAGAGGACAGGAGGAACTGATTAAAATCATGGTTTTAGGGCGGGTTGCTGCAGGTGTTCCTCTTTTTGCAGAACAAGAGATCGTAGATATGATTTACCTCCCTCGCAGCCTTTTTAAAAATAGCGAGGATGCTTTTGGTCTTCGTGTTCGAGGTGATTCGATGATCGAGGCTGGTATTTTAAATGGAGATACTATTTTTGTGCAAAGAAAGGTCGACGCAAAGCGCGGTGAAATTGTAGTGGCTCTGATAGGGGATGAAGCCACCGTTAAATATTATTATCCAGAAAAAGATACGATTTGTTTTCGTCCTGCAAATCGTCACATGAATCCTATTTTTGTAAGAACTTGTGATTTTCAGTCAGCCGTTCTCCTAGGAGTTGTAAAAGCTGTTTTTAGGCAGTTGTGATAGCAACTCTTCAAATTCGAATGGGTTCGCCATAATAAGAGGTATGGATTAACCGGAGGGGGGTGTGGTAGAATGCTACCTTTGCTTGTGATTTTAAATTATCCTGTCACTATTTTACGTTTACGCAGTGGAAGAGTCGTTGTTTACGAGAATGAGGATCAAGAGGGTTTTGGTCTCGCTTCGCTTTTTGCCCTTTACTGGATGGATCGCTTGTGTATTGATTGTAGCTGCTTCTACACAGGCTTTTGCGGGAGAGAAGAAGAGAGGGACATCCGAAGAAAAAATTCGTCGGCTCCAACGGGATGCGATGGAGCAGGATTATCTCGGGACTCGTTTTTCCAATGCACTTCGCAAGCTCAATGAAGGAGTCAAGAAATGTCAGCACGCCAAATGCTCTCTCCCTTTGTTGGCGTCTCTCTATCGAGATAGAGGGGTTGTCGAAGTCGGTAGAGGACAAGGTAAAAAAGGGATCAGCCAGTTTGTTCTTGCTCTCAAGGTAGATCCATCAATTCAATTGGACCCAGATACCAAAACTCCTGAGTTAGAAGCTGTTTTTGAACAGGCTCGAAGCAGGGTGTCCCCCCATGGGGTGGGTCCCGCACACGTAAATTCCTCCGTTGAAGGTGATTTTGAGCATCAGCCTGCAGCCGTTCAACAGATCCGTATCCCCGTACCCGTGTATATAAAATCGAAGGTGCGGGAATTTCTAAAGAATGTCCTTGTAAAATACAAAGGACCCGGGATGACTGAATGGGAGTCCATCCCGCTCTCTCCCATGCAGGGTGGGTATGGAGGGTTTATCCCCTGTACGGCTACAATGGACGTCGGTACGCTTAGTTATTATCTACAAGGGTTTAATAAGCAGGGTGACCCGGTAGCCATGGGAGGAGATCGCGAGCATCCCTATCAAGTCTCCCTGACAGAAGACGTCGATGCATCTTTTCAGCCACCCCATTTGCCTGGACGGATACCTCTGGGGGCATGTACACAGCAGACAGATTGTCCTCCTGGATTTCCAGGTTGTCAGTCTGATGCATCTCCTGCTTCGGGGAATGAGGATGATCATAGCTTGCCGGATGGGAACCCATCCACTCCCCGCGAGGCGCGCAACTATCCTCGCTTTTGGGCCAGTGTGTTTGGCTCTGTTGATTTCCTTCTGCTTAAATCTCAGTCTGATGCATGTTTGCTCGAGAAAGCGGGCAGTCCGCGTAGTGGCATGCCGTTTCAAGGTGGAAGTTACTACTGTACGCTGGATGGAAAAGACTATCCTCCTCGCGGTGATGTGGATCCTACTGGAGTTGTTAACGCTTCCATTCAACAGGGGAAGGAGGACAGTGTGAGCAGGGGATTGGCCATGGGCAATCCTCGGATTTCAGTGTCTATCGAGTATGCTGCAGCCTTGAATATCTTAGTAGGAGCTCGGGTCGGGTATACGTTCAATACCTATCCTGGACTCAGTGGACAGAGGGAAGGGTTTGCTCCTTTGCTAAGTCCTATTTCTCTGGAAGGACGGGGGACTTATATCTTAGACTCGGATGGGGTTTTAAGTACAACCATCGCCCCGTATTTTTTTCTAGGTGGAGGAATTCAGGAAATGAGTGCGAGCCAATCGATTACGGTAATAACCACTCAAAGCGATGGCTCGGCTCAACCTCAAAAAGTGCAAGCGTGGGGTGTTGGAGGGCCTGGGTTTATCACAATTGGTACTGGACTTCGGTGGAGCGTGGGGAAATCGGTAGCATTCATGTTGGCGCCGCTTAAAGGGACTCTTGCCTTTGGGCGCTATGGAATGATGCCTGCGATTACTCCTGAGTTTGGAATTCAGACGAGCATCTGAATTCTATGGGGCAGTTACGGATGAGGAGGGTCGACAGTATTGTGATCGAGAAGGCTTGTCGATTGGTTCCATCGAAGAAGTGTGATAGGGAGAGAAGAAGAGGGTGCGATGAAATACAGGCAGCTTGGAAGATATGGTATACAAGTGAGAGAAATTTCGTTGGGAGCCTGGCTGACCTTTAGTGCGCAGATAGCTAAGGAGACAGCTAAAGAATGTATGATCACTGCCTACGAAAATTGGATCAATTTTTTTGATAATGTGGAAGCTTATGCAGGGGGGATGGCTATCGACGCAGCGAATTGGGTGGATCCTTTAAGTCCTGAGGTGATGGAACAGATTGAGCAAGTTCTGAATCCAGCGCGCCCCTTTTCTGTAAATGAATAAATAGGTATATGAAACTTGGCACTTTCTTCCACAGAATCATTTTCTCTAACCTGTTGGTTGGTTGTGCATCCAACTCCGCGGATAAGTGGACAACTTCTCCTGAAGTTCTCAGACTTCTTAAAATGGAGGATGATCCTTCTTTTGCAGCACAGGAGGGTGGAGTTCCTTTCCATGCGCCTCTTACTGAAGGGGGGGTACCAGAGGAAGAAGAGGCCGCCGTCGCTAATCCATCCGAAGAGGAGCGTGCATCTTTCCCTGCTTGCGTCCCTCCGATCCCTGCACCCCTTACAGTTTCTGTTGGAGCTTCCCACCCGCTTTGTGATTCTGTGGCTCGCTTTGCCTTAGAGCGTGAGTGGAAGAGGGGGGGTGGACATGATGCCAGACAAGCTGCCCGTCTTGGTCGGTTGCGTGAATGTGTGGAGACAGAGCTCAAAGAAGATAGTCATTTTGAAGGGGGAACTTTTGGATTTAAGCTCACCGTAGATGCGTGTGGTCGGGTTACAGAAGCTGTCAGTCTCACTAAAGATCCTAGGAATCATCGCCTGTTGCGCTGTTTTGCCTTTCAAGCTTTGACGATACGGTATCCTCTTTCTAGCAGTCCAGAAGGGGCTACTTCCGCGTCAATTTTTTTTACAGTAGTGATCCCTTCAAAAGAGAGCTCTGGACGTCCCCAGGTAGTGGAATCGCGAGGGTCCCCTCCGGATCAATCACCCCTCCCCCAAGAGGAAAATAAAAGAAAAGCGTGTCGTTTTCCTTTTTGTGTGCTCAAGCAGGAAATGGATTACTTATGCGCCTATGCTGTGTATTTCCCCATAGGGAGTTAACTCCATGGTAGTCCCTGCGCTTTGGAATTGTTGAAAGATCTATTGGAAATTGTCTGACTGCTCCTTGGGTGGATCCATTCGGACGGGTTGAAATTCAAGGAACAGAAGATTACGCCATAGATTCACTTGCTTCAGGATATCTCTTGTTTCTTCTAAATTGGTAAGATTTAGGGAAAATGCTTTGAGCTTAGGCCAATTCCTCTGTTGCTTTTGATGACCTGATAAGCACTTGCAGGGATTTTTTCCCCTTTGAAGATCAACGATTAAAACCTCTGCCATTTATTTCCGTGCTTGATAACTCCGTCTGTGTTGCATTGTTTCCCACTGAGCGTGAGGGATTCTAGTTAGGCGGTGATTATAGGCTTGAATGATGTCGCCTGTAAATCCATCTCCGTGGAGTACCAGTGAAGTCAGCCCTTTCCAACGATGCGTTTCAGTGATGACTTTATCGGTGAAATACTTCGATTGACTGAGCTTAATGGATTGGAGATTCCAAAAGGATGCATGCTTTATTGCTGAATCGTTAAATCCTGAGCCAAGTAGTTCAAGTGACTTCAATTGGATCCATTTATCCCCATTTTCAATGACATCTTGACCTGTAAACGCATTCCCGTCCAAATGCAGGGATTGAATATTGCTCAGGCCATACACATGTGCCAGTCCGTCGTTGGTAAATCGATCTCCGATAAGAGTTAAAGATTTGAGTGGCCAACAGTATGCGTGCTCTAGAGTCTGATCCGTATAATTTCTTTCTAACTTAAACGATTGAAGCGACTGTGCATTCCCTTTGTCCATGATACTATCGTCGAACTGTTCTACATGTAAACTCAATGAGTGGAGCTCTTTCCAGGCGTCGCCATACTGTTGAAGAGGTGAGCTCATAAATCCATTCCCATCTAAAGTGAGTGAAAGAGATGTTGCAGACCGCGCAGTTTCTCTAATTTCTAATCATCCCATCCTTTCTTTCTCAGCGTACTCCTCCCATGACTATGAGAGATTGTTTCATGTGGTAAACGAGAACGTTTTTTATAGTGAGCTCCCAGTTTCAGAACAATGGGCCTATTCTTCTCTTGTGGTGCTTCAACAATACGTTCGAATTCATCGTTCTCTATGCTAGTTTCCCTTAAATCGAAACTGCAGACTTCGTTTCATCAGTTAAAGCGATCACTTGATTTATATCATCGGTGATATCTTACTCGGATGGGTTGAAAACGAAACCGGACGTTTTTGTGGCAAACACATTGCCTAGCCTCTTTAAGAACATGCCTCAGGTGTGCCTGCAAGATTAACAATAGGAATCTCTTCTTCGCTCAGTGTCCCGTCTCTCCATTTGTTTTTGATGTCAATTCCACACTGTTTGATTGCCTCTTCTGTCTTTTTGTAGGATTCTCTATTTGCTAAAAGAAAGTTGAAACCATTTTGATTGTGCTCTTCCATAAAAAACAGGTTCTCAAGATAGGTTCTAGTTGTTATGGAAGAAGTTGGCGACTTGGGGAGCTGTCATGGAAACGATGCTTTCTTGAGTTGCTGCAGTCTCCCCTCCGCATCCTCCAAGCCCTGTGGCAATATAACTTAAGGCAAAATTGCAGTTCGCGGTCCAGTATCTCATAAGCAATCTCCTTATTTAAGATAAGACGTTGAATCGTGAGAGAAAGATTCTGTAATAGCGTTGGATCAGATGCGATGCTTTTCTCGTAAAGTAAATCGGCGCAGCACAAGCCCGATTCCAAGGAGACCGACTGCAACCATCCATTCCTTCAACGTGACGGCTGTCAGAAGGGAGAGCGTTATCATCAGAGTAAGGTAGGATGCCCATTGATAGGAGCGGTGGAACCCCTGTTCAGAGCAGCGGGCTAAGGTGAAAAGAGCGCTGCCTGCAAATCCGTGTTGCAATACCATGGCGAGGCTGGCGAGAGTGAAAAGTCCTCCCCGTGTCCCAGAAGAGAGGAAAAGCATGATAAAGAGATAGGTAATGAAAAGGGCGTGTAGAGGGACCCCATTCGAGGCGATCTTCCCGATGTGGAGGGGAGGAACATCCTGATTTCCGGCTAGGGCAGCGAGATAACGAGGGCCGACAACAAATAAGCTCAAAGAGACCCCCAGCGCAGAAATGCTCTGTCCTACGGAGACCATGGCTTTAAGTTGGTTCCCTCCAAAGAGACTGGCTGATTCAGCGAGTGGAGCATGGGATTGCGCAAGCGTTGGAAGGGCTCGAATGCAGGTGAATTGAAGCGCAGTGTACAGCAGGGCGCACAGCAAGAGAGAACTAAGAATCGCGCGAGGAATTGTTTTTTCCGCGGATTTTGCCTGTCCTGCAACTACGGGAATAAACTCAAACCCCTGGTAGGTGAAGACAGTAATCAGCATGGCTCTCAGCCACTGGGTCTCAACTTCGTGGGGAGGTAGAGGGGCGAGGTCTGTTTGATCAGACGTAGCTAATTTCCATCCAGCGACCGCGATCAATAAAAAGAGTGGGATTAATTTAAGGAAGGTCACAATGGTCCACACCCGTGCGGATAGAGCTGTGCCCGAAGCGGCGATCAATGTGATTGCTGTAGCTAAAAGGGCTGCCACCAAGCGTTGTTCTCCACTGCTTTCCATTTCAAGGATGGGGGCGAGAGCACGAGCAAATCCGATTAAGGAGGCTGATACGCTAAACAATGTCCCCATGAAAGCGAGCCACCCGACAATAAAAGCGGGCAATTCTCCAAATGCGTGGCGAGTGAATACAATGGTTCCTCCGTCTTCGGGGAATCGCTGTCCCAAGATAGAGAAGCATAGAGCTGCTGGAACGAGCGCAATAGCGGTGGCCATCAAGATAAATAAACTGTGATAACCTGGTGCTAGCGAGCTGATATCGGCAGGGGAAAAAAAGATGCCTACCCCTACGATACTGTTAATACCCAGGGCGATCAGTGCAATTTGGCCGAGGGAGCGTTGCATTTGAGGAAGAGATGCAGAAGATGACATTATTTTTATCTAAAGGGAATTAACAGGTGATGGAAGAGGAAAAACGGAATCAGTTGATTCATCCATTTTTTTTCTGGAGGCGCTAAAGTGTCAGGGAGACAGGCTTGAGGAGTGCGTTGCGGTGCCGGTGAAGGAATTCTTTTCGTGGAATCTGAATGCATCCTAGAGACTGAAGATGAGGGGTGAGGATCTGAACATCGAATAAAGTGAATCCTCTTTTTTGAAGAAACTCAGCAAAGCCTGCAAAGACAACTTTGGAAGCGTCGTTTTCACGGTGGAACATCGACTCACCGGAAAAATATACCTCCCATTGCAAGGCTATAGATCCCCCCTACGAGGTGTGATTTCACACTTCAAGGCTGTGGGTCCAACCGAGCCGGTGAAGTTCTTGATAGGTTTCTTGCATGGAAGGGGTAATCCAGGTACCTGCTTCACGTTCTGAACAGGCTTTGATCACTTGATTGAACGCACACAGTTAAAGAGTCATGGTAAATGGTTTTTTCGGCTGCTCCATTCGAGGCTGCGGGACCATTGTAGTGGCTGGTCAAGGGGGAGGGTAACTCGTGGATCGGGTGGGCACCACGGTGTCTCGTGGTTGAATAGGGGCCGTGGGGAAATGCCTTGGCGGTAAGCTTGGAGGATGAGACTGGGATTTAATTCGTGGGTGGTCGCTATGGTTCCTTCTGTCCCTATTCCATTGAATGGGTCAGGAAATGAAAAAGAACAATTAAGATGCTTATGCGTTAAATAGCCATCGAAGAAAGATTTGAGCGATGGAATCTAAAGGCTAATTGTTTATCTCATAAGTCCTTTCTAACGTCGTTGTCTGAAATTCAATCAATTCGAAAAGATGGCGCGCTTGATGATTTTCTTGGGCCGTCAGTAAGTAAAAGAACACGGCAGGCGCCCAGAAGCTGCAAACTGCAGAGCACTTCTTTGTGTAATAAGCGCGTTGCTCTTGAGCACCGTGCCGCCTTCTAAAACAAATACATTATGGAGTTTTTCACAGGCATCCAGCAGATGATTCCAATTTCTGGACTCAATACATCCATATGCATAACCGATAGGGGAGGCAGAATCTGCCGTGTACGTAGCGATGAGGAGGTTGGCTTATCAATTCTCGAGCTCTTTGTGCAAGAAAACCTCGTAATAAACCTCAAAAGACTTCTCTTAGAGATAACGCTTGGGGTTAAGGTGGATAATGATAACGTATTAGCTGAGACGCAAAATGGGTGACCAGGGGGACATCTGATTCTACTGCAGAGCGAACAGTAATACGGTGGGCAGAGGTCATGTGAGTGACCTTAATCTATTAAGATAAAATGGATGAACTAGCTTCTCGATAACTGACCATACGCTTTAAATCAGGATCCCACACCTTCAATTTAAAGCAGGCAATGATATCGGAGAGAGAGAGACCAGTAACACAGGGATTTTGGAGCTCAGGAATACTGTTCATCGCTTCAGGCAGGCGGTAGAAGGGGATGCGGGGGTTGAGATGATGGACATGATGATACCCAATATTTCCTGTGAACCAGCTCATAACAAGGTTCATTTTCATATAACTCGAGGACTCTAAAGCTGCTTTGGTATAGAGCCAATGTTCTCGCGGTTGGATGGAGATGCTGGGGAAGTTATGTTGGGCGTAGAAGAGATAGGCTCCTATAGCAGTGGCCACAAACATGGGGAGTCCATAGCAGCAAAGAAAGGTGAGAAAGCTGTATTGGGTGATGAGGAACCATGTGAGAGACCAATTGAGCAGGAGGGAAGCAGCGGAATCCCAGTTTTTATGGGGGGATCGTAGAAAGGAATGGATACACATCCCGTACATAAAAATGGTAAAATACCCAAACAAAATGGTCAGAGGATGGCGGATGATGCGATAGTAGAGCCTTTCGGGTGTTGACATCTTCTGCCACATGGCTGTTGTCACCATAGCGAATGAACCGATGTGAGAGCCTACAATTTTTGAGGTGTGAGCGTGGTGATAATCATGGGTATCTCGCCAGACGCGAGGTGGGGTCATGGCTAGGAGTCCATAGGTGTATAGGATCACACGTGCAAGGGGGGAAGACCGCAAAATCGCGCCATGCATAAAATCGTGGTACAGAATGAACATTCTGACGATCAAAAGCCCAGTCACGAAGGAAGCGACCCATGCAATAAGCCCGAGGGATCCATGTGCAGCAACCGCAACGCTTCCAATTAAAAGAGATAGGGTAGAGAGAAGGTACCACCAACTCTGAGCTGGGTTCTCTTTTGCGAATGCCCGAGAAGCATCCACCAAAGCTTTCCCTGTACGGGATGGCTCAGGAACGTTTTGCACAGTGGGACGGGAAGCAGATAGGTTCATATTCAGAAGGCACCTTCTTGGCAGTTGTAAATCATTCTACTGTAAATCTTAGAGAAAAAAAGGTCTACCGAGGGATGAACGTCATGAACGCTACATCGCTGCTGCATATTCTTTAGCTTGTGTGAAAGTGTAATAAACAGGAAAGATAAATAAAAGAGCAACGCCACTTTGATTTCTTTTTATCATACCTGGAGAACAAGAAAACTAAAATAAAATAATAACATAATTTCTGTCTGGTGACGATTAGATTGCGGAGGGAAAGGGCTTTTTATGAGAGATGACGCTCAAGATGAAGTTTAAAGTGATGAAAGGAAGTTTTTAAGCTAAAATGAAGGCTATGTTAAATGATGTGGATTATTAGGTTAGGATATGGCTGTGAAGGTAGAAACTCAGTAGGGAAAACCTTCTTTTTTTGGATGGAGAATACGCTTCAGAATGAATGAACGACACTCCTCGATCGCTGTACGGGAAGGTGATATTCATTGGGTTGAGATCGGGAAGGGTAGGCCTCTTGTTCTTCTTCATGGCCTTGCCGATTCTCACCGCACGTGGAGTCGAGTGGCCCATTTTCTGGCGCGGGATCGGTGTGTCCTGATGCCGGATTTGTTAGGTCATGGCCTTTCCTCGAGGCCTCGTGGGTCCTATACGGTGGAGTGGCATGCTGCTGCAATTGAGGAGTGGATGGATGCTCTTCAATTGATTGATGTGGATATGGTTGGACATTCTTATGGTGGTGGAATTGCTCAATTTCTTTCTCTTAAAGGTAAAAAACGTAATTCAGTTCGCCGTCTGGGATTGATCTCTCCAGGGGGGATAGGGCAGGAAGTTGCAGCTACCATTCGCATGGTGGCTGCGATTAATCTCCTCGAAAAACTAGGAGATTCTGCGTTGGGGATCGGTACGATATGGGCATCGAAATGGCTCAAGTGCCCACTCACAAAAGAAGAGAAGTCTTTTGTGCGTTGGATGAATTCCATGCCAGGCTCTGCTGCGGCTGTGAGTCGTACCATTAAAGGTGTTGTGAATTGGCGAGGACAGACAAAAAGTTTATGGAATCAGTTGCATCAAGCTACGCAATGCCCGCCCCTTATTGTGTTTTGGGGTGAAAAAGATCCAATTGTCCCTTTTCATCATGCGGTTGAATTGGTGAAGCAGGTGCCTGGGGTTTCTTTGGTGCGTTTCCCTGACTGTGGGCATCATCCTCATAAGGAGTATCCTGAGCTTTTTGTTGGCTCACTTTCTAGATTTTTGAGAGCCCAGAAGCTTTCTCCTGTTGTAGTAGTGCCAAAGTCAATTGTATCTCACAATAAATGGTTGAGGTGGTCAAGAGGCGAAAGAAGGAACCTAGAGCAACATTCCTTGTTGCAGTTCTCTTCTTAGAGAAGAATCATCGCATCTTTTTATTAGAAAAGCGCCTAGTCATTCTTACGGGCATTAAAAAAAAGCCCAGGCTTTTCCAAGCCCTGACCGTTTCTCTTATAAGGTAAGAAAAATTAGTTTTAAGTAAGTGAAAAGGAAAGGAAATAATGAAAAAAAGAAAAATTAAGCGAGAAATGAACCAATTGATTGGTTTAATTCAACATACATGAAGCAAGAAGTGGGCCAGCTTGCTTTTTTTAGCTAGATGGGTGTGTCCAGGGGTAGTTTGCTGACTTTCTTCAGTCATTAACTATGACAAATGAGTCAAAGATATGATCAAAAAGTCATATGATTGGTTGGTGGGGTTTATCCCTACGCATTGATACTGCAGTTTGATGCCTAGTTTGATAAATAGAAATAGAGAATAAGGTGGGGATTTTTCTTACATGTAAGACAAAAAAGACTCCTTTAGAAAAGCACTGCGATAGAATTATGATTGGATAAAATGCAATGTTTTCGTGAGATGAGTCGGTAATGGTAGCGATTCTTTTTCATATCGTGGTAACAGGGATGCCCAGTGTTTTCTCTATTTCTTAATGATTGTTAGTATTTTATATAGAGGTGTGGACAAGGCTTCCCATGTGTTTCTTTTTTTCATTCAAATATGTTTAATTAAGTTTCGGGGGAGAAAAGGATGAGCGAGAGCGATACAGAGGGTGGTAAGTCTCTGTGTTGGTGAACCGATTCGAAAAAAGAGAGGAAAGGAAGATGTCAGCGAATAGTCTAGGAAGTGAAAGTGTCCTTCATGTGGGAGAAGAGACTTATGCGATTTACAGGCTTTCCTCTGTTGAAAAGCTTTATCCAGACATTCAGCGGCTCCCTTTTTCTCTTAAAATCCTTCTTGAAAATTTGTTGCGTATGGAGGATGGGTTGGCTGTGACACCTGCTCATATTGAATCTGTTGCGCGATGGAGTCCTTATTCAGAGCCTCATGTTGAAGTGGCGTTTACTCCAAGCCGTGTCATCTTACAGGATTTCAGTGGTGTTCCTGTTCTTGTCGATCTGGCAGCCATGCGCACTGCGATGCACAAGATGGGGGGTGACCCTACGCGTATCAATCCAATACAACCTGCAGAGTTGATTGTTGATCACTCAGTGCAGGTCGATGATTTTGGCACATCTGAGTCCTTTCAAATAAATTCTGAACTGGAGTTCAGGCGCAATCAGGAGCGGTATCATTTCTTGAAATGGGGGCAGCTCGCTTTCCAGAACTTTCAGGTTGTTCCCCCTGGTATGGGGATTGTCCATCAAGTGAATTTGGAACATCTTGCTCGGGTTGTTTTTACAAAACATAGGGTGGGGACAATCCCTTTTGCCTACCCTGACACCCTGCTTGGTACAGATTCTCATACCACGATGATCAATGGACTGGGGATCTTGGGGTGGGGAGTTGGAGGGATTGAAGCAGAAGCTGCCATGTTGGGGCAACCTGTGTCCATGTTACTTCCTCAGGTCGTTGGCGTGAAGCTGACAGGCTCCCTCCCTCTTGGGACCACGGCGACAGATCTCGTCCTGACGTTGACCCAAAAGCTCCGTCAGAAAGGGGTAGTGGGTAAGTTTATTGAATTTTTTGGGGAAGGTCTTTCTTCTTTGTCTGTAGCCGATCGGGCCACTGTTGCGAATATGGCGCCTGAGTATGGGGCGACCTGTGGTCTGTTCCCGATCGATCAAGAAACGCTCCGGTATCTCGAATTTTCTGGACGCCCTCCACAGCTGGTGCGGTTAGTGGAAGCTTATTCGAAAGAACAAGGCCTCTTCCAGACAAAGCACACATCTCCAGTTGTTTATTCAGATGTGTTTGAGTTGGAACTGGGTGCGGTGGAAGCTAGCCTTGCAGGGCCTACCCGTCCTCAGGATAGGGTTCCTCTTGGTGAAGTCGCTCGTTCGTTTACCTATTTCATGAGGGATCTGTCGCAACGTTCAAAAGCGTCTGCTTCTGTACAACCGGTCCCTCCCCCAAAGCAAGAAGTTCGCTCTCTTATTCGAGATGAGGGCCAACCTTCACAGGAGCCAATCCTCAAACTCCCAGATGGGGCTGTAGTGATTGCAGCGATTACGAGCTGTACGAATACTTCAAATCCTTCTGTTATGATAGGGGCTGGCATCTTAGCGAAGAAAGCTGTGGAGCGGGGGTTGCGGACGAAGCCATGGGTGAAGACAAGCCTTGCGCCAGGGTCTCAGGTTGTGACGAATTATTTGAATGCGATGGGGCTTACTCCTGCTCTTGAAAAGCTCGGATTCTATTTAGTGGGGTATGGTTGTACCACTTGTATAGGTAATAGTGGACCTCTCAGTTTAGGTGTTTCTCGATGCATTCATGAACAGGATAGCGTGGTGGCTGCCGTGCTGAGTGGAAACCGGAATTTTGAAGGGAGAATCCATCCGGAGGTCCGTCTTAATTATTTGGCTTCCCCGCCTCTTGTAGTGGCTTATGCTCTAGCTGGAAGAGTCGATCTCGATCTGACGCAGGAGCCGATTGGTAAGGATGAACAAGGCAAAGCAGTTTTCCTGAAAGAGATCTGGCCAACACCAGAGGAAATTGAACATCATATCCGTCAAGGATTCCATTCCTCCAGTTTTAAAAAGGTATATGCACATGTGATTGAAGGGGATCAGCGCTGGAATGAATTGTCCATTCCTTCGGGAGATCTTTTTGAATGGAACGGAAGCTCTACATATGTAAGACATCCCCCTTATTTTGCAAAGATGAGTGCTGATCCGGATCCTGTTCGTTCTATCCAGGGGGCACGCGTCTTGGTCGTCCTCGGGGATTGTATTACCACGGATCACATTTCTCCCGCAGGCTCCATTAAATCAACTAGTCCAGCAGGCAGATACCTCCAGCAACAGGGAGTGGAGCCACAGGACTTTAATTCCTACGGCTCTCGGCGAGGAAATCACGAAGTGATGGTCCGAGGTACTTTCGCAAACGTGAGGTTGCGCAATCAGTTGGTTCCTGGAGTTGAGGGAGGGATGACTCGTTATCTCCCTACAGGAGAAGTCCTTTCCATCTATGATGCAGCGATGCGCTATGCAGAAACCAGTACTCCCCTTCTGATCATTGCTGGCAAAGAATATGGATCGGGTTCTTCACGGGATTGGGCTGCAAAGGGTCCTCATTTGCTGGGAGTGCGGTTTGTCATTGCAGAGAGCTATGAGCGGATCCATCGGAGCAATCTAGTTGGAATGGGGATTCTTCCGCTCCAATTTAAGGCGGGTGAAAACTTTTCTTCATTAGACTTGACAGGAGAGGAATTGTACAGTGTGGATGGTCTTAAGGAAGTGTTGGATGGTGCTTCCTCCCATGGACGTCAAGTGATCATCAGAGCACGTAGGGAAGGAGTGGGAAATGAGGTGCGTGAATTCCAGGTTGATGTTCGTATTGATACACCTCAGGAAATCCTTTACTACAAGCACGGAGGCATTTTGCTCTATGCCCTTCGCCAGCTGCTTGCTCGCGACTCCGTCCGTTCATGAGTAAGCACCCTCTCCTTTTTCCTCTGCTGAGGAATGAATCCGATCGACTCTATTCGATCGACTGGGCAACCATTCCATGATAATTATAGCTTAAAGGAAAGACAAGTGGCAAACTCTTTATCAACCCGCTGGTATCGATCGAGTGGAAATTTAATTCTGATTGGGCTCTTCCTTGGGATTGTATTGGGAGGCTCATTCCCGAAAGATTCCTATCCCATACTTTTTGATTGCTTCTTCTTCTGCTCCAAGATTTTCTTGAGTCTCATTAAAGGTCTGATTGTCCCTCTTCTCATTTCGACGATTATTGTCGGAATTGCTCAGACGGGGGATGTGAAGGCGGTGGGGCGTATGGGGGCCAAAGCGCTTCTTTATTTTGAAATTGTCACTTCAATCGCTCTGGTGATTGGACTCGTGATCGGTAATTTATTGAAGCCTGGGGAGGGGCTTCCGATCGATCTGAATGCACGAGTTGGCATGTCTGCTTCACGTCCCCTTTCGGGTTGGGAGATTGTGATGCATGCGTTCCCTTCGAACCTTGTCAAACATGCTGCAGACGGAGATATTCTGCCAGTTGTTGTTTTTGCCACACTGTTTGGTATTGCCCTGACAAAAGTAGGAGAACGCGGACGTCCCGTCCTGGTGTTCTTCCGAGGCGTTGCCCAAATTATGTTTAAGTATACGGACATCATCATGAAACTTACCCCTATTGGTGTGTTTGGCGCGATGGCGTCCAGTGTTAGCAGTATGGCTGCAGGACACTTAGAAGATGGGGTTTTGATTAAGGGGTGGTCAGCTGTTTCCCAACTTCTGGGGTGCTATGCGTTGCTAGTGGGGAGCCTTTACTTCTCTTTGGCGGCTCTTGTAATCATTGTATTTATTCCTATCCTCTTCCTTATTAAAGTTCCTGTGCGTTCATTTTTTCGAGTTATCCGTGAGCCTGCGCTGACCGCTTTTTCTACAGCGAGCAGCGAAACGGCGCTCCCCAAATTGCTTGAAGAAATTGTTCGGTTTGGAGTGCCATCTAGAGTAGCTGGCTTTGTCATTCCAACAGGGTATTCCTTTAATCTGGATGGGTCTACGCTCTACTTGGTATTGGCTACGTTGACTATTGCCCAAGCCGCTCATGTCAACATGACAATCACACAGCAGATCATGATCATGCTGACTTTCGTATTAACTTCGAAAGGAGTAGCAGGTATTCCGAGAGCGACACTGGTGATCATTGCGGCGACATGCGATAGCTTCCATCTTCCTGGGGAGGCTGGCGTAGCCATGCTCCTTGCAGTGGATGGGGTTATGGACATGGCGCGCGCTGCGACCAACGTGATTGGAAACGCCCTAGCCTCTGTCGTCGTTGCACGATGGGAAGGAGTGTTAGGTGTAGAACAACGGCCTATTGACACTGAAGAGATGACCCCTGGAATTCACCTGTAGTAGCCTCATACCTTCATCAAAACTGATATCATCAGCTCATAACATTTGCGAGCTTGTGGATTCTTTTTGCCTTCAGTCGTCTTTAAAACTATTTCTAGTTTATTTCTCTTCTAAACTTTTCCCTTTATTTTAATCCACCATTTTTTCTTCGGTGATGACATATAAATCAGGATAGGTGGGAAAATGAGTTGTAAGTAGCTTGTTCGAGCGATGTGTAGCTGGATCCATTGACAGAAAGTGACTCTTATCTGTGTCTATCTGTCTATTCTGGCTGGAAGCAAGGCATATGTGGTATACAGAAAATATTGGTGTATAATTGCACGATTGCCGATGATGAAAGTGAGGCTAAAATTGGTGAGATCTATGATGTAGCATCCTATTATTATTTTTGACCTAAATACCTAAATTTGTTTTTAAAATATCATTAAATTTAAAATATCCATTGGAAGAATGGAGTCTAGGATTAACAAGCATTATGAGGTAAAAAGTGGAGATAAAAAACAGATTTTCTTATCTTGTTCTTCTAAAAATGAAGATGATTGAGATTAATGCTCCACAAGTGAGGATTGTCAAAGGTGTTAATAGAGGAAAAAGTATATGGAAGGAAGGCCTACTTAGGTATGAATCTTGGATTAATTACTATACGTTACGTTTTAAGAAAACGAGCCATTGAGAAAACAATTTAAGCATTCTTTTTTTTGAACTGGCTTATATGATCAGTAAAACATGATTTTTATATATATGCGGTAATATAATTATTCAGAAAGAAGATGGAAAAGTGTGTTTTAAATTTATGAGTTGGAGGGAAATTATGATCATCATTGGGCAGTTGGAGTTGATCAATTGATGCGTTTGGCGCATGATGGTTTTTATTGGCCTATTCTTAATCATATTGCAAGTTGGAAGGGAAATACGTGAGAAAAAAGATGCTCCATGAATCAGAGGTGATAAGGATAAATGGATATTATCTGTGTATTATTGAGGAAATCAATTCTTATAAAGAAATTAATAGATATTATCGAAAAAAATAGAAGATAAACTTTTGTGTCTTCTTGAGCTTGAGAAAGATCCAAATAAGATAAAATGAATTTGTGGCAGAAAATTAAAAAATAAAAGTATTGAGTGTGCTTTGCGACCCGAATCAGGTCAAGTAATTTGGGAAATGTATAATCTAAGAAAATCTGTTGTTTGTCCTGGGAATTGAGGTTTATTCATTTGATCAAAGAGAAGGATTTGATTATTGAATTTAATGAACAAATGGAACTTTTAGAAGTTCATTTTTAATTTTTTTTAGATTAAATAAAGAAAAGGTAGTTCTTTCTATGATATGAATAGATTAATGTAGGAAGATTTCCTGTGCCTTTAGAGTGATTCTCCCGCATGATTTAATATTACAGATAAGAACTTAGTTTTGGGTAGTCTCGATTTCATGGAGGCGCTCGAGGAGGAGGGGGTGGTTAGGCCACTGGAGAAACGAGCTGTCGGCAAGGTCTTTTGCTTCCTTGAGTAAGCCTGAAGCGATCAGAGAATCCAGCTGATCAAGCGTTTCTTCGATTTTAAAGTAGGGTTGTGTGGAGGAGGGAAGGGGAATGGGTAGTGGGGTTTGGGTTTTCGGAGGTTTGGAGGAGACAGAGACGGAAGGAATGGGGGGAGGAGAGGGGACTTGTGCTTTGGATGCTTGAGAAGTTCCATCGAGGTTGCTGATCAAGCGTTGGACATTTTGGTCGTGTGGGGCTTGTTGCTTGAGGTTGGCGAGGAGAGCTTGATGGAGCTCATCATTTTTTTGTTCCTGAGCGATTCGAACCATTTCTTTTTGTACGGCGAGCGCTTTTTCGTTGTGACCGATGCGATCAAAAGCTTCCACCAACAATTGCAAGGCTGGAAGGTCAGAGGGGTAAGCTTGTAAGCAAATTTGGAGTTTGAAGATCGCAAGCAGGGTATCGTCTTGCCTTCCTCTTGCGAGGTAGAGGGAAGCGGCTGTGCGGGCGTAGAAGGGCTCTGGTTTATAAAGAAGGAGGCGTTCGATGACCTGGAGCGCTTCTTCTTGTTGGCCTGCCTCCAGAAAGAGAGAGGTTGCTTGAGCGAGATGCCCCACGATTTCATCCACTTTGTTCAGCGGATGAAGCGCTTCGGCAAGTCTAAGATGAGAGAAAGGATTCGAAGGGTCCAACGCGGCGAGTTCTCGATAAAAAGGTAACGCTTTTTCTATTTTCTGATCATTCGTCCAGTAATTGGCAAGTTCCTGAAGAAAATGGATGGCTTCCTTCGTTTGCCCTGTTTGTCGGTACAACCTCGCAAGAGCAGAGCACACATGAAGATATTGCTCCTTCTCTTGGGGTAGGTACTTTGTAATTATTTGACTCATTTGTTGGTAAACTGCAATCGCTTTAGGTATTATACCTTCAGATACGTACAATTGTCCTGCTCGAGCATAGAGCGATAGAGCGTGAGCATAATGACCCAATTTGATATGAAGATCGCCCAGCTTGAGGAGGATATAGGTATCCTCCGGGGTCTCCTGGAGGAGCTTTTGGTATTCTAGAGTCGCTTTTTCATATTTTTGATTAGCTACAAATGCCTTGGCTTGTTTTAATGTTCTTGCGCGGTCCATTTGCACGCGTCCTGAAAAGGAAGGATCTCTGTATAGTCTAGGATGAATGAAAATGAAGCGAATCTTCTTGGTAGATTGAGAACGATCTCGACGTTCAAGAGAATTCGATGTAGTTTCCGGTGATCATGATAACTCACTCTATATTGTACAAAGCCCCTTTTTCTCAAGGGGGTGATTATGCCATTGATGAGGTCCTCGCTCAGCGGTTAATTCAAATTGCTCTCTCGAAAGGGGGCGACTACGCTGATCTTTTCTTTGAGTACCGTGTAGCAGGTAGCTTTGTATTTGATGAGTGTTTTCTTAAAAATTTATCTCGCGGAGTATCGATGGGGCTTGGTGTCCGTGTACTTCAAGGGGATGCAACGGGGTACGCTTATGTGGAACGATTCGATTGGAAAGCAATGGTTGGAGCCGCTCAGACGGCCGCTCAGATCGCTTCAGGAGGCGGAAGGCAAGCTGCTTTTCATTTCCATCGAGGGGATGAAATGCCCACCCGCTATTCGCTTTCACAGGTGACGCTCGATAGCAGCACTGCTGAAAAACGCAAGTTGCTTGAGCAAGCCGCAGCTGGCGCTCATGCCTTCGATCGACGTGTTATTAAGGCAGAAGTCAGCCTCGCTGAGGAGTTGAGAGAAATTTTAGTTTTTACGTCAGATGGAAAGAAAGTCGAGGACACGCAGCCTCTCGTTCGCTTTGGTCTTCGGGTAGTTGCGGAAGATCGAGGCAAGAGGCAAGAGGCCTCTTCAGGGGGTGGAGGACGCATCAACCTCGATTATTTCTCAGTGAAAACTCCTCAGGCTTATGCGGAAGAGGCTGTCAAGCAAGCGATTGTGATGCTGGATGCTCGCGAGGCTCCTGCTGGTCAGATGGAAGTGGTCCTTGCTCCAGGAGATAGCGGGATCCTCCTCCATGAAGCGATAGGACACGGGCTGGAAGCTGACTTCAACCGAAAGGGCACAAGCAACTATTCAGGCCAAATGGGGCAGCAGGTGGCTAGTCCTCTCTGTACGGTAGTTGATGATGCGACATTTGCTCAGACCAGGGGAAGTCTCAATGTGGATGATGAAGGGAATACCCCTCATCGGACCGTGTTGATCCGAGATGGTCAATTGGTCAATTATTTACATGACCGGATCAGTGCAGCTTATTTTAACGTCCAAGCGAGTGGCCATGGACGGCGGGAAAGCTTCGCTTCCGTCCCTCTCCCCAGGATGACAAATACAATTCTGGAGCCAGGGCCCCATGATCCTGAGGAGATCATTCGAAGCGTTAAAAGAGGGGTATACGCTAAAAAATTCGGTGGGGGGCAAGTGGATATCACCAATGGGGATTTCGTTTTCTCCTTGACCGAAAGCTATTTAGTGGAGGACGGAAAGATCACAGTCCCTCTCAAGGGGGTTAACTTGATCGGAAACGGGCCTGAAGTCTTGCGGAAAGTCACCATGCTTGGTCATGATTTCAAGTTGTCTGACGGGATTTGGACATGCGGTAAGGATGGACAGAGCGTTCCTGTCGGATTAGGATGTCCTACTGTCAAAATTTCTTCAATTACAGTAGGGGGAACTCAGATTGGGTGAGTTTGTGAAGAGATGGACAGAGCGCGGCTAGCTATCAGTATCGGATGCCCTTGTGGTATTGGGCCAGAGGTTAGCCTTCTTGCGGCTTTTAAACGACCATTTCCATCTCTCCTGGTTGGCGATGAGTTTGTCCTTAGGCGTACCGCCTCTCTGTACCCGATCGATTCCGCACGACTCATTCGTGTACAGTCTCCCGAGGAGGCGTGGGCACTCCAAGAAGGGACTCATGCCGTTTTCCAGCCTACCTCTTCACTCGAGTGGAACGAATGCGAGCCAGGAGTCCCTTCTTCTGCTGCAGGTGCTGCTCAGCTAACTTGGATTGATACTGCGTGCGATCTGGTTGCTCAGGGGGTGGCTGACGCTCTCGTGACAGGGCCTGTAAGTAAGTATTGGATCGCCTCCTCTCAAAAAAGGGGGGATCTATTCCGAGGCCATACGGAGTATCTCAAGCAGCGACTAGGGGCCCTCGATGTGGTGATGGCCTTTTGGACGGAGCGGTTGGTTACAGCGCTGGTCACGACTCATCTGCCATTGATAGACGTGCCTCGCGCGGTCACTTCTGAGCAAGTGGAACGCACGATCTATTACCTTGGACTCTTTTTGGCTTGCCTCCATGAGGATCGCACCATGGGACGGATCGCTGTGTCTGGATTGAATCCACACGCAGGTGAGGACGGACTGCTGGGGCATGGCGAAGAACAGCGGATTCGGGAAGGTATCCATGCTGCGTGCATCCGTTTAGAGGAAGCTCAGATCCGTGGGGAAGTAATCGGTCCTATCCCTTCGGAAGTAGCTTTCCGACTGGCAGTGCAAGGGGATTATAGCGGGGTCGTCGCGATGTATCACGATCAAGCGACAATTCCCTTGAAATTGGTCAATTTTGGAGAGGCTGTCAATGTTTCTTTAGGCCTTCCTATCATACGGACCAGCGTTGATCACGGAACTGCCTACGACCGAGCAGGCAAGGGGTCAGCAGACCCCCGTGGGATGGTCCTGGCCATGCACCTCGCTGAACAGCTGGTCTAGATCGTCTGGATAGCTCCCTTTGTATGGTGTGATCAATCTATCCTTGGATAACGACCTGCTTATCCAAGAGCGTTATCCTTCGCCGTAGACTTAAAAGCTCCTCCATGCTCTTGGGGATCGAATCATGCGTTGAGAATTCATTTCGAGATATACATTTTGAATTTTAAAATAAATGAATCCGATAAACATTGTCGTGAGTTGATTTTTAAATCAATTTTCAATGTTTTTTGCATGATTTGATTGATGCATATCTTTTTTTTAATTCCACTGTAAGTGTGGGGGTGTCTCTTTCTGTGCGTCAGCATTTGCTGAATTAAAATAAAAGACTATATTTTTAGATCTAAAAATAATATGGATTAGATAGGATGATGAAACAAAAAAGTCTCTTGCAAGGATTTATTTTAAAATTCAACATGTACATCTCGAACAGACTATTTTTAGCTCTCTTATAGGGAGGAGGTCCGTTTTAACAAGATCTTCTGTATTGTTTTGCTTATTGTTGGCAGTTTGTTCTTCTTTATCTGGAGATGAATTGAAAGTGAATTCGATTACGGGTGGCAATGTAGCCCTTCTCTTGGTAGTCTTGCTTCTTCCACCGTGTGCTTGCACTGTATCGAAGATGGGAAAAAAAGGCAACGTCTCCTGCATACATGCACGGCCGTCTATATGTGGCGCTACGTTGTAGTCACAGCGGATCACTGCCTCTCCAGTGTTTAAGATGAGCAAGCCTGTTGATCCAAAAGATAGGACTCATAACTTCATTAAAATCTCAATCAAGGGAAATCGAGCTCGCTGACATTTACATGGACATGGGGGTTGGTGGAATAGAGGCTGCGCTCATAGAAAATATGTTCTATATCCCTTCCAATGAGTTTGTAACGCGTGATTCGACCCTCAAGAACATGGGTGAGGTTATTAAATCTACGGCATATGACATGGCAATTCTTTAGCTCAGGGATCCTCTGAATGATCGGATAGAGTTGCCATCCTCGACTACACTTTGCCGAAGGACGAGGTATCAAGGGGGAAACCTGACAGTTAACAACACAACTGCTCGATCTCTATAGAGTTGCTACCTATATAAAGCCTACTAGTGATGGTGCTGACTATGGTGCTACGTTTACAATATTCGAGCATACCACAATCCAGAATCAGCTGCTTTTACGCATCATACAGCGCGAGCGCTTCTCGAGAACTCCTGAAGTCTCCGAATTTTGGTACAACCGACACTCCGTCTAAAAAGCTCCCTCCACAGACCAATCCAGGGGACAGTGGGGGATCCATGTACAATTAGGATAGCCCTCAATGCAATATTTTGATTGGAGTGCTGTCAGGCGAAATCTCAATTTAAATTTAAATGGGGTGAAGGAAACGTATGATGCTTTTGTCCCTGTTTCTTTTAGTGCATCGTTTATTCAAGCAGAGCTCGAAGATGTTTCGAACAATATGTGCAGGGGGGTAGGACGTGCTAGTAATCCCCATCTCAAGAGAAGTATGAAAGCACTACTCCGGTAGGAGCAGGACAGGGGCAAGACGGAGGTACAGCCCCCCACCCGAGCTCCAAACCGACAGCAGATGGAGGTACTTCTGTGAATCCGAGTCCGCAAGTTAGCCCAAATCTAGCTAGGAAGAGCAGCGGTTGCTCCATCGGAGGGGAGTTGTCCAGCTTGAGTGCCTTGGGGAATACGGGACTTTTTCTCTTCTTCATTGCAGCCCCCGGTGTGCTAAACAGAAAAAGCTTCGGATGAAAAGGTGTTTTATGATTGATCAATCGGTCACGTATGTTTTGCTTATCGATTTGGTAAGAGAGTGCGGGTAGCTTCAGAAAGTTGTGCGATGGTTTGGTTCCACTGGGCCAGGAATGCAAAATAGGTACTGCGGTAGCTTATTCAAAATGTGAAAATCGCAATGAGAGAGATTGAAACAACCTAAACAATACGTGCAGTGGGAGCAATCGATGCACTGGATAGGGTAGGAGCTCTGATAGCATTGCGTGCTCGGGAGTGGATACATTCGGCGCAGTCGATGCATTTTTGGCAGTATTGGTTTTGGATCACTCGTGTACAAGACTGACAAAAAGTACAAAAGGTGCAAGATTCACAGTGTGTGCAATCCAAGCATGCTATATTGGAGGAAGGAGGAGAAGCAGAGGCGTTCAGTTCGAGAAATGCTTGCTCAAAGCCCGGAGGTCTATAGGAAATACCTAAAGATCAGCATTGAGGTTTTTTAGGAAGGGGCAATTTCAGTTCTTTCATGACGGCTTGCAGATCTTCCCATGCCTGTTTTTTGGCTTCTTTTTGTTGTTCACTGGGGCGCATAAGATATGAGGGGTGGTAGGTGGGCATGACTAAGATCGATCCTTTGTATAGTTTCCACTGACCTCGTATCTTCGTGATGCCTACTTTTGTTCCTAAAAGAGCAGCTACGGCGGTGTTCCCTAGCGCTACGATCACTTTGGGAGAAACGTGAGCAATCTGCTCATTCAGATAAGGGACGCACGCGTCTATTTCTTCTGAGGTGGGACGTCGGTTGTTGGGGGGACGGCATTTAATGATATTGCAGATGTAGACATCGCGTGCTGAGTCAAGACCCATCGCTTGGATCATTTTGTCGAGCAGTTGCCCTGCGCGACCTACAAAGGGAAGCCCTTGCTTATCTTCATCGGCGCCGGGTGCTTCTCCTATGAAACATAGGGAAGCTTTTGGATTCCCACGTGCGAAGACAGTATGTTTGCGAGTAGGAGCCAAGCCACATCGCGTACAACGGCTGACTTCTTCCTCAATCACTTTTAGAGAGCGATTGGAAGTAGAAGGGGAAGGAAGCGGATCGTCCGTTGATAGGGGCAAAGTCATTTGAGGATTTGGGTGGAATCCGAGGGCACCTGAGTCGCGATAAACATCGAGCCATGCTCGAAGAGAAGTGCTCAGATCGAGGATCTCTTCTTTCGGGGCATTTCCTGTCACGTTTTTTCCCCTTTCAAAATACCTAATCAATGTAAAAGGGATTCTATCTGCTTGCAAGGAAATAGCAGGATGCTACAAATTCATACGCAGAGGCATTTCCTAGACCTTTTTTCTTGATAGAAGAAAGGTGAAGCTTATGTTCCATTGCCGTGCTTGTTTCACAAGTCCATGAATCCATCTTGGATACCTTCGGGACCCATCCTAATTCTGTCCTGGAACTCCTCCAAGAACAAGGGTATAGTGCATCCATCCTACGCCTTCGTGCAAATCGAAGGCAATGAGCTAAGTTACTCTACCGCTTTCCAGTTCCAGGCTGATTTGGTCCTCGCTCTCCACAATCCACACAGACACCCCCAGCTATGGTGATCGAAGCACAAACTCACCTGGATAAACGAAAACAATAGACTTGGCCTGCTTATCTGAGCAACCAGGTTGCTCACTTCGAATGCCCCGCATGCCTCCTTGTCGTTACCCCCCAGGTGGCTCTAGCACAAGGGTGTATCCGTCTGGCCCAACAGAGTCAGTCCGATTGGAAGCGATCGTCGTACATTATTGCTCTTGACCATATCCCTTTAGAGGCTCTCTCAGGGGGAGCGATTGGCAAGGCCGGAGCGATTGATCCTCAAAGCGAGGATTGGATGTAATTATGACGGAGCGCTGTATTGTTGTGTGCAAGCTTGTCAAATCCTTGAATAGGCCGAGCCTGAGGAATTGTCTTCTTATCTCAAGGCGTTGTATTTAGCGTTACAAGCCAAGTGGAAAGAGGAGTTTAAAAACGAAATGCTTGCGACTTCATACAATTCCGTTTTCAAAACGGCGCTCGCTCAACAGCTTATCATTGAAGGGGAAGCAAGAGGAACCGCGGAGGAAAAGGGGGGGTGCGTGCCATTCTCAAAATGCTGCGGGCGCGAAGGTTTCAGAGGACAAAAGCTGTGCAGGAATGGGTGTCGGCATGCTATGACTTGGATTAGCTTGATCGGTGGGTCACTCGCGCTGCAACTGTCACTAGTCTCTGCAATTGCTTTGAGGCAGAAGATGATCCGTGTCGGAGCAATGAAACTGTTACATGGAGGGAGGGATGAAAATGATGTCACATGGGAAAAATATTTGTCTTTGCTTATGGCTCTGTTTTTTTGAAATAATAAGGCATAAAAAGAGGCGTTCCATCCTTTCGTCCTGGTTCCATCCTGGGATCTCTTTTAAAGATCCATTAGGGGTATTCTTCCCCTGTCTTCTTGCAAGTCGAACGCAATAAGATGAACGATCCAGCATAGCTATTCGCGTTCGAAGTGGATATAGAAGGGAGGGGTCTGACTTCGAATCGGGATCCCGTCGCGATTGAGAGCGGGAATGAATTTATGCTGCATTACGCATGATTTGGCCTCTTCAGCAAATCCATAGCCTGGATCGGAAAGGATCTCTACGCGTTCGGGAAGTCCATTGGTCTGTACAGTGACCCTGACTTTGACGATCGCTTCGTCAATGTGAGCGAGTTCTGCCTCAAAGGGCCATGGACAGTTCCAGTCTTTAGTTTCAGCAATTGTGGCAGGTCGAGAGCGGTTCACCTGCCTCTCTTCTTCCTTTCCGTTCGCTCCCCCTTGTGCATTCGCTTGGTAGACGGCACCTGAACTGGTCCCTAGCGTGTGGGTAGTACCTCCCGCAAAATTTTCGTTGTTTCCAGTGACGAATGTATGGGTGAGGTCGACAACCTCTTCTTCCTGATGTTTAGCTTCTAGCAATGCACCTGCTTGTGTAGCAGCAGGGCGCTCTTCAGTGGGAAAAGGAGAGGGTGTAGAAGGTGGGGGGGAGATAGTAGGAGGATGAACCAGAGGCGAGGATGGGGATGGAATGGATAGGGGATTCGCCTTGGCTTCTTCTTCCAGAGGGGGGGAGATTGGAATTAAATCCAAATCGTCCGTGAGAAAATAAGAAGTATCTTTCTGTATTCTGTGAAACCAATGCAGAAATTCAGAAGAATCGAATAGAGTGAAGCAGAATATACCAGCGATATGCGAGGTCAGAGCGAGCAGGATCCCTTTGCTAAATCTTCTGGAATCGGGCTTGCCCAATTGCAAGACAGAACTGAGGGGATCTGCACACAGGGTGAGGGGCATGGGAGGTGTGTTTAGATTACTTTCCATCCTTCGGGGCGACTGGGGGGACAGGGGATACACCAAAAGCAACTTTTGTAATCCCCGCTTGTTTGAGAAGATCTAAAATATGGATCACGCGGCCGTGAGTCACAGCGTTGTCTGCTTTAATGATTGCTCGCAGATCGGAGGATTGGGCTCGGGCTGTTTGGGCGAGGGTGAAAATTGAATCATCCGATGGGATCGGCTTCGAATTGACAAGAACGGATCCGGTAGCAGGGATAATGATATTGAAAGTCATTTGCAATTCAGTTCCCGAAGCAGCCTTGGGCAGATCAAGAGGGACCGATTGAGACACGATCATTTTTGCAGTAACCATGAAAATAACCAAAAGAACAAGTGTGATATCGACCAATGGGGTTACGTTAATCCCATTGATACCCTCTTCCCCTTCTTGAGAACCGTTGCCTGCCATTTATGGATTGAACCTCCCTAAGTTTGTCAATTCAAAATTCGTTTCGTGAGGTTGACTTGCATCAGCCCGATGTCTGAAGAGGCAATGAAGGAGACTCATCCGCCTTCTTGAGGTGGGTGAGCAACACTCGACCGAGCGCTTCCGTATTGGCTACTGTGGTGCGTACAAGGCGTTGAAACAGGTTGAATGCAGCTACAGCAGGGATAGCGACAACCAAACCGACTGCTGTTGCGACGAGTGCCTCTGCAATATTGGTCATCACTGCTGAAGGTGCTAGCGGCCCTGCGTTGTTGCTGGCTTCTGCACTTACTTTCCCTAGCTCTTCAAAGGCTCCTATAATCCCGATCACTGTGCCGAGGAGGCCGATGAAGGGAGCGTTGTTGCCAAGCGTTCCGAGAAACGCGAGCCGGCGTTCAAGCCTGAGGCGTTGCAGAGTACCTGCTCCTGCCATCGCTTCTTCCGCTGCGTAAGCCCCTCGATCGATTTCCGAAAACCCTGCCATGACGACAGCAGCTTCCGCGCTTTGTGAAGCTTCAAGGCGTCTTTTTGCTCCTTCAATATCTCCACTGTGCAGGAGGCGTGTGAGGTCTGTCATCAGCATTTCAATATCGTCTCGCAACGACCAAAAAAGCCATGCCCGCTCAAGAATGATCGCTAGGGAGATAACACTAAGGACAAACATAAGCCACAGCACCCACGTCGCGCCTGCTCCCACCAAACCGTTTTTAAGATGTTCAATCATACCAACTCTACAACTACACTTTCTTTCTTTTCGTCAATCAATCTATGTTAAAAATTAAGGGGCCGCAAAGAAATTTTGAAGCGGAATTCTAAGGCAATAAGAGAATGAAATCATCGACAAACCGCTTCTCCAGCACTGTAAAGGAGGCTGAATGACAGCGTCCATTTTAACACTGGAGAAGAGAATCGATCGGATGCTGAGGCAGGCAGCAGTCTTCAGACGTTGGTTCCCCTTTTGCATGGTGAAAGTGGTGCTATCAAGGGCTTGTGTTATGGAAATAGATTCTATAAACTAATACGCCTTAAAAGTAAAACCTTGCTGAGTTGGGTTTCTTTGGTTGCTTGGGAATGCATGAATGACTGATATGATGAGAAGCCAGGGGCTTTCGTTATCACAAGAGAGGGTGAGAGGTAGTTGGTCTTGGAGGCAACGATGAAAGTAGCGGCAAAGGAGCTTGCCATTGGGGTGGATGTCGGGAGCACGACTGTTAAGGTTGTTGTGATTGATCCTGACACCAAAGAGATTCTGTGGTCTGACTACCAGCGACATCACACCAAGCAGCCTGAGTATGTGTTGGATATGCTTAAAACGATTCAAAAGGCGTTTACCAATGGTTCTTCCCCTGCATTTCGCATCTTTATGACGGGGTCTGGAGCGGGCCCTCTCTGCGATCCACTCGGTGGAAAATTCGTCCAAGAAGTCAATGCGGTGACGCTTGCCGTGGAGCATCTGCATCCTGATGTCGGTTCAGTGATCGAATTGGGTGGTCAGGATGCCAAGATCATTATGTTCAAAACCGATGAACATGGTCAGAAGACAGCGCTTGCTTCGATGAATGACAAATGCGCTTCGGGTACAGGAGCTACCATTGATAAGTGTTTTCTCAAGGTCAATGCCCTTGCTGACATGGTGACCCGTTTACATTTTGATCCGACGAAACTACATCATGTAGCGGCTAAATGCGGTGTCTTTGCGGAGACTGACATCGTGAATTTGATCAAGAGTGGTATCCCTGCGGAGGAAGTCCTCTGTTCTCTTGCAGACGCGATCGTCATGCAGAACTTGAGCGTCTTGACCCGTGGGGGAACCCTGAAGCATCGCGTTCTCCTGCTGGGGGGGCCGAATACCTACTTGCCTTTTCTCCAAGAATGTTGGCGCCTCCGTATTCCCCAGACGTGGCAGGAGCGCAGTTATGCGTATCCGCAGGATATTCCACTCGAGGAATTGATCTTTGTTCCTCAGAACAGTCAGTATTATGCAGCTTTTGGAGCCGTGATGTATGGGCTCTGCGAAGAAAGAGATGTAGGGCTCTTGTGTGGGCTGGAGAGGTTGGAAGAATACATCACGCACGGGAGAAAAGCGCGACTGGGAGAATCTGCGGGTCCACCTCTTTCTTACAGTCATGATGCGCTTGAGGAATTCAAACGGCTTTACACAATCCCTCCTTTTGTCCCTGCAGCTTTTACTAAGGGGGAAGAAGTGTGTGGTTATTTGGGACTCGATGGAGGATCTACTTCGTCGAAAGCGGTTCTCTTGGATGAAAAAGGGGATATTTTAGTCAAAGCGTACCAGCTATCCAAAGGGAACCCCTTGCAAGACACCAAAGAGCTGCTCGCTCAGATCAGAGACCATGTGGAAGGGAAGTACCAAGCTCAGTTGAACATCCTCGGGTTTGGAGCGACGGGGTATGCGGCGGATATCCTTCAGGAGACGCTCTGTACCGACGTCAATATTGTCGAAACAGTTGCCCACATGATCAGTGCTGTCCACTTTTTTGGGGATATTGATGTGATATGCGATATCGGTGGACAAGACATCAAAGTTCTCTTCATGAAGAATGGAGAGATCCATAACTTTCGTCTCTCGAATAGCTGCTCGGCGGGCAATGGGATGCTTCTTCAGGCGACAAGTGATTCGTTTGGCGTGCCCGTCACGGAATATGCTCAAACTGCATTTCAAGCGGAGCTCTCTCCCAAATTTTCCTACGGGTGCGCTGTATTTTTAGACACCGATCGCGTTAATTTTCAGAAAGAGGGGTTTTCTAAGGAGGAGCTGCTCGCAGGTCTCGCCCACGTGCTCCCCAAGAATGTGTGGCAGTATGTAGTACAAATCCCTCGTCTCGCTTCATTAGGACGTCGGTTTGTTTTACAAGGGGGGACTCAGTACAATTTGGCAGCGGTCAAAGCGCAAGTAGATTACATCAAAGAGCGTGTTCCTGATGCGGAGGTGTATGTCCATCCGCATACAGGGGAAGCGGGTGCCATTGGTGCCGCGAAAGAGGCGATGCGCGTCGTCAAGAGGCGCGGGTGGTCCACCTTTGTGGGGTTGGATACCGCAATCCACCTCGCGTACACAACTAAAAATGATGCAGAAACAGTGTGTCACTTCTGCCCTAACGAGTGCAAGCGCACCTTCATTGATGCCAAACGACCGGATGGTTCCGTAAGTCGCTACATTGCAGGATTTTCTTGCGAAAAGGGGACTGTCGAATCCAAAGAAGCGATGCTCGCGTTGGTCAAAGAGCAGAAGAAAATAGCGGACCAATATCCCAATTGTGTGGATTACGAATCAAAGAAGGCGTTCATGCATTTTTATGATCCGCTCCCTCTCCCCTCTGCGGAGACGCTGATCGACGACATCGAAGTGCGACGAGGGCTTTTCGGAATTCGCCGCATTGCGTTGAAGCGCAAGTTTTGCCGGTCCTCCGAAGAGAGTGCGCGATCCCGTAAGAAAATTCGGATAGGGATCCCGCGTGCTCTCAATATTTATTCGACCGCCCCTTGGTTCCGCACATATTTTGAGACGATCGGAATTGCCAAGCAGCATATCGTTTTCAGTGATCACACTACGGAAGAAATGTGGATGGAAGGGGGGAAGTATGGGTCAATCGATCCGTGTTACCCTTCTAAGGTTGTTCAGGCGCATGTGCATTCTTTGTTGTTTCACAAGCACACGAGGGAAAAACCACTTCATTACATCTTCTTTCCCGTTTTGACCCACGTCAACAATTTCGTAGTGGACACGATGGACAACGCTTCCTGCCCGATTGTGGCAGGTGCACCCAATGTGATTAAGGCTGCTTTCACCAAAGAGATCGACTTTTTCGCTCAGCGTCAGATCGAATACCTCGATCCCGCGCTTTCCTTTGAAGAGCCCACGTTGCTTGCCAGGCGTATGTTTGAAACCTTTGGTTCTCGGTTAGGTATTACGGAAGATGAAAATGACCACGCATGCCAAGAAGCGTGGAAGGCGTTGGATCTCTTCGAGAAAGACTTGCAGGGTAAAGGGAAGGCGATTCTCGAAACAGTGGAGGCAGAGGATCGCGTAGCGATTCTGATGATCGGGCGTCCCTATCATTCTGATCCAGGGCTCAATCATGGTATTCCGGAGCAATTTCAGGCGCTCGGATATCCCATTCTCAGTGTTCGCTCGATTCCCAAAGACAGGGCTTTTCTTGATCGATACTTCAAGCAGGAGTTATTAGAAGGGGAGATCCAATCCCCATTGGAATTAAATCACGTGTGGCCTGAGAATTATTCGGTCAACAGCGCCCAAAAAGTGTGGGCTACCTATTTTGCTGCGCACCATCCGAATGTGGTCCTCTTGGATCTCTCTTCCTTTAAATGCGGCCACGATGCTCCTACGTATGGATTGATCGATTCCATTGTCAGTGCAGCCAAGACCCCCTATGCAGCTCTCCACGATATCGACGCGAATAAGCCAGGCGGATCAATCAAAATCCGGGTCAAGACTTATGTGTATACGTTGAAGCTGTATGAGGAGCGGTTACAGGATCTGCGGAGGAGAAAGGGGGAGCTTCACGATGCGATCCGTGCCAAGCGTGAAGAGCTCTTAAGGATGCGTCAAGAACAGAAGAAATTTGAGCAATCCCCCGATCCACAACGTTATATGCAATTGGAGGCGTTGCGGATTAAATTGGCTTTGTACAAAGAGTCCTTGAACCAACGCGAGGACGATGCTTCTGGGGGAATCATTAAGTTGGGAAAAAAGACGGCTTGGGGGGTCGTTCGGATTCAGGCATAACGCAAACGGAGGTTATATAGGTATGGAGACAGAGCTACTGAATGGGAATTCACGCAAGCGAGTCCTTCCTTTCTTGCAAATGAGCGATATCGAGGCGGAGCTCAAGGATTTTGAATCCGAGGAGCGGAAGCGCCTTGGGATCGAGGAGAAGGTAGTCGATCATTGGGTCGAAAAGATGGCGAACCTCACGTTCACCAAGTCGGAGCGATCGACTATCACCCTTCTTGTTGGGGGTCTTACAATGGCGCATGACTACTTCGTGGAAGGGGGGCTCCGCGGTGTGGGGTATCGTGTGCAGATGCTCGACATGCCTGATACAGCTGCTCTTCAATATGGAAGGGAATTCGGGAACCGAGGACAGTGTAATCCCACTTATTTTACAGTGGGTAATCTCGTGAAGTTTCTCTGCACATTGCGGGATAAACGTCACATTAAGACCGAAGACATCATTAAGAATTATGTGTTCTTGACAGCTGGGGCTTGTGGTCCTTGTCGGTTTGGGATGTACGTGACAGAATATAGAAAAGCACTTCGCGATGCAGGATTTGATGGTTTTCGTGTGGTGATCTTTCAGCAGACAGGGGGTCTTAAACAAGCGACGGGGGAAGCATCAGGGCTTGAGCTGAATCCTACTTTTTTTAGCGCTATTGTTAAAGCTCTTTTGGTTGGAGATATCATCAATGCCCTTGGATACAGGATTCGCCCGTACGAAATTCACTCGGGAGATACCGATAAAGCGATTGAAAAAGCGAAGGCGATCGTCTACCAGGCGATGGTGAAACGAAAGTCTGTGCTGCGAGCATTATGGAAGAGCCGTTTGTTGTTTTCCTCCATCCCGGTAGATCGCACGCGTGTTAAGCCTAAGGTGAGCATCATCGGTGAATTTTGGGCGATGACCACCGAAGGGGATGGGAACTATCAGCTCCAGCGCTTTCTTGAATCTGAAGGGGCGGAAGCGGATATTCAGTTGGTGACCGCATGGCTCCTCTACATGGTGTGGGAAGCCCAACACGATACAGAAGAACGGAAGCACCTGCGAGGATCGGATAGAAGCAAGTACGGGTTGGGAGAGCTCACGAACGACCCATTTGGAATTGCCAAAAAACTCTACGCTCTTCATGGGGCTGATTACGCGATCCGCATTCTCTTTCAGATTTTCGCTCATGTGGGTGGTCTTCATGGGTACAAGCTTCCTAATATGAAGGAGATCGCTGAGATTTCGCATCAGTATTACGACAATGACATTCGGGGAGGAGAAGGGCATATGGAAGTGGGGAAACTGATCATGAATGTGACCAAGTCCAAATCTCATATGACTCTGAGTGTGAAACCGTTTGGCTGTATGCCGAGTGCAGGGGTTTCAGACGGTGTTCAATCTGCGATTATAGAGAAATTCCCGGGTACGATTTTTTGCCCTGTTGAAACGAGCGGCGATGGGCGGGTGAATTTCTATTCTCGCATTCAGATGTATCTCTTCAAAGCGAGGCAGGCTGCTGTCGAAGAGTACGATCGAGCGCTTGCAAAAGAGGGGATTAGTAAAGACCAGATTAGACAGTTTTTGGAGAAGAAACAGCGCTATGCGAGTCCGCTCTACAAGGCCCCTCATGTGTATGCGGGGAGCAGTGCGGATCTCGTGGCCAAAGTGGCTCCTCTTCTCACCCAGTCAAGGTGGCAGCGAACGAAAAGGTGGGTGCGTACAGTCAGAGGCACTTCTGCTCGTCTCATGGAGAATTCACCTCGCAAGGTTTGGAATTGGCTCAATCATGCCTATCGGTCAATTCCGGAGGTAGCGGGTTGGGTGAGGGAGGATGTGATGATGATGAAGGAGTACTATCAGGATTGGCGAGGACGTAAGAAAACTGCGCATCAGGTCAGCGCTGGTTGAGAAAAGGAGGTTTGGGAAGAGACGATGCGTGCAGAACAAAGGCGTGAGCAGATGCAATATCGGATCAATCTTCCCTTTTTGATGACTTTGATCCCTCGGGGGGTGTTTGCAGTGAGCCAGCGGCTTCAGGCTCATGGAAAGCGGAGCTGGCTCGTGGGGGGGTGCGTTCGCGATCTCCTTCTCGGTCGTCATGGATGCGATTGGGATTTTGCGACCGATGCGGTGCCCGATGATGTAATGCGGATCTTCTCTCATGTAATCCCAACCGGGATTCGACATGGGACTGTAACAGTGATTCATGGAAAAGAACATTATGAAGTTACTACCTTGCGTGGTGAGGCTCCCTACACCGATGGACGCAGACCTGATTTTGTCTATTTTGTTTCTGATTTAGAAGCGGATCTCGCACGGCGTGATTTTACCATCAATGCAATCGCGCTTGATCTTTTACAAGAGCGTTTGATCGATCCCTTTGGGGGGCTCAGCGATCTCAAACGAGGTCTATTGAAGGCAGTGGGGAATCCACTTGCCCGATTTTGCGAGGATGGATTGCGAATTCTGAGAGCAGCTCGCTTTGTCGCTACGCTTTCTGTGGAGTTGGATCCTGCTACGGAGCTGGCGATGGATAAGGCGTTGGATACTTACCGGAAAGTATCTCAAGAAAGGGTGCGGGGTGAGTGGTTGAAGACGATGAAGGCAGCTTCCCCTTCCCGGGCCTTTGAGGTGATGCGGAAGGCTGGAATTTTACAGGTTACCTGTCCAGAGCTATTGGAAGGGGTAGGGTTTGCTCAGAATCGTTATCATGCCTACGATGTGTGGCGCCATAACCTGGAATGCATGGATCGCTGCCGGGGGGATCCGATTTTGCGGGTTGCAGCATTGATGCATGATATCGGAAAGCCCCGCACTCGTGGCTGGAGTGAGAAACATCAGGATTATACATTTTACAATCACGATCAGGTGGGTGCAGAAATGGTGGGGCGGATCTGTCGGCGGCTCCGTTTTTCCAATGAAGAGCAGCAGCGTATCGCTCATTTGGTTCGCTGCCATATGTTCTATTATACGCCGGAGTGGACGGATGCAGCGGTAAGGCGCTGGGTCAAACGGGTGGGGCCTGAGCATATGGAGAGCTTTTACACGTTGCATGAAGCAGATGTGCTCTCTAAAGGGAAGGAGACTGCTGATGGATTGGAATCGTTGGCGGGTCTCAAGGCGCATGTGAATCGGGTCCTCGCTCAAGGGGCGACCTTTTCTACCCGTGACCTCGCTGTGAATGGAGGCGAACTTATTAAAGAGTTAGGGCTACAACCTGGCCCTCTGGTGGGGCAGCTTCTCCGATCATTGCTGGAAGAAGTCCTAATCGACTCATCTGTAAACTGTCGGCAGGCTCTTTTAGAACGCGCACGTGCGCTTTTGCGCTCTTCTATCTCTTCAACTTAATCTTGAAGACAGGAGAATCCCAGATATTCTCCTTGTTGAGGGTAGGGGTAAGCACTGGAGGAGTAGGCTTGTACTTGTGAGGGAAAGGTAGAGATTGTGTGGGTTGAATGCCCTTGTTTCTTGTTGTAGAAGTCAGATGGGATAAGTGTGTAAGAAAAATCGAAAGGCTCATTTGTATTTTGAACAAAAGGAAATACAAGTGGATAAAGAAAAAAATTAGCTTTCTTTCTTTTGTTTTTTTCCTTTCTTCAGATGGGGAGTCGACCATAACTGAATGAAATTGAACAATTGATGAAAGTAAGAGGAGGAGGAAGAGATAACACGATTAAATTGAGTACAGGATTGAGTGAGCTTTTGTAGTGGTAGGAACAGAGAGTGTTCTTATCGGCGTTGAAGCAGAAGTTCGATAAGGTATTTGTAGGCTAAGGGTAGCGGAGAGAGGGGCGAGCGTAGTAAGATTGTGCTTTGCTGTCTTTTTGGGGAGGGGTGTTTTGTTTTATCAGATGTTCCATCATGCCTTTTAGCTGAGGAGATTAAAGAATAGAAAAAGAGGTGAAGGAGGATTCCATCGTCATATGTGGAACTATTATGGAATAGGTTTGAGTTTGTGTGTGATGAGTTATGTTTACAGAGTTCTAAGGGTTCTGGATGCTAGAGTAAATCTGAGCTAAAGGTGTCTGATGAAGAAGAAGGAATGAAGGGGGAACAGGATGGAGGGAATGTAGGAGAGGGGAGAGGCTCTGGGGCTGTGGAGGGTGGCCATGAAAATGCTCTGAGAGACAGATAGAGTTATTGTTGATTTGTGTGGTGAATGTGGCCCCAGGGACGGTTATATGTTACCAAAGCTAGTCCACCTCAGTATGGTGTTCTTCTGTTTGCGAATTTGGCTGGGACTCTAGGCGGTATGAAATTTGATAGTATTCCCCTTCATCAAAACAGAAGGTCTTAAACTTACTGAAGAGGTCTGTAGCCATCTCGCTCAGAGCAGTGGACTACCAGGAAAGTATATTCCCTTTCTCTTTGTTCAAGATTATGGTCCTTTGTCTGGCGTGATGGAGAGGCTTCTCTTTAACGTGAGGGGAGAGAAAATTGCTGTTAGGCTAGAGAGTTTTAATAAGTTCTCGCTCACAGATGAAGGCACTCCTTATTGTATAAAGGTGGCTTGTACATGCATATGGATCCTCCCCCTACAAATATCTTGAGTTTAGAACTGAACCCGGGGATTACTCTGTCGAGCATCACATTCTCTGTGTTTTGTCTAAAGGAAAGTCTCTGTCTTGAGTCAGGATTTCATCCTGCGAGTGAGTTGTGGGAATGAAAGCCAGTGATCCCCATAGAAGGGTATGTTGTCGATATCCCTGTCAAGATTGGGGAACGAGGTGCGCCAAGGAGTACGATTGTGCAGATCGATTCTGCCAAGCAACGCGTGTACAGTTATCAAGAAGCTTATGCCAGTGCCGTTGCAAAGTATGCTCAGAGTCAAGCGGTTCTGAAACAACATCAGGCGGATCGCTTGTCGAAGGTAACCCAGTTGCATTAAGATGAGTTACAGCAGAAAAGGGCAGCTAGCCTCTCTCAGATCAATTGTGAGCCAATCGGAATATGAGCGTATCAACAGCACGCTGTTAATGCATCGGGCTGAATTGGCTGCGTTAGATGCTCAGATCCAAACTCAAGAGGAAGAGGTTGTGGATGCAGAGCACCATGTGGCTTATATAGAAACACTCGCTAAAGAGCGGTAAGAACAGCTGCGTTATTATCAAATGGTGGCTCCCTTCGAAGGGACTGTGGGGGATATCCCTGCCCGACTCGGACAAAGAGTCGATCCCAGTACCTACCTTGCAACCTTGGATAACAACGAACTCCTCGAGGCTGAATGGAATCTACCTTTAGTCAAAGCGTGGAGAGCATTTTGCACAATGCCCCTTTGAAATTAGAGAATTTATGTTGATCGATATCAATTGTCCATACAACTATCCTTTTGAAGAGAACATCCCTTATATCAGTGACCTTAACAGGATAGTTCTTCTTTTAAATCAGAATACTGCAAAAGAGATGACGTGGAATTCAGAAAACTGACGAAACGATTTCCTAAGTTAAAGCAACTAGAAGTGGGATTTCCAAATGGATATCTGCATGCTTTTTTCAAAGGTGAGGCCAAAAAGCTCTTCTCGAGAGTGAGTGGGTGGTTGGGGAAAAGTGTGTTGAGGGAAGCGCAAAAAAGGTTTTTTCTACTTTGATGCATTCTACTTTTTTGGGTCCTCAACCTCCTTCTCCGTTTTAGCTGATCATAGGGAAGTGGGAGAGAGCGATTCATCGCTCTTTGTCTTCGGTGGGATACCTCAAAGCGATCTGCTGTTTCTGCTCTGCATAGGAGACTCTCTACTCGAAAGTCATTAATTGCATAATGCAATCGACTTTCTTCTGTTTTTGAGGAATCTCAGGAAGATGAATAAAATTTTAGAGAATGTGTATTTTCTATGTTGCTTTATTAAAAAAAAGATACAAAGGGGAATCCTTTCTCTCTTCTATTTTTTCTTCTTTCAGACGAGCGATCAAACGAAGCTAAATGCAAAAGGCATTTGAATAGTTGAGAGATTAGAGAAAATGGAGAAGTGATAACAGGTGAGTTTTTTACACAATAATGGGTAATATTGTGTTGGATGGGTTTCTTGTGAGGAGATAAGAGCGACCTCTTGTAGGGAGTGTGTCTCTGTCCAGAATAAGCCAAAGGTCTCAAGGGGTTATGCTGGATGGGGCTTGAGATAAGAGTGTGACGTTGTTGAACAGAATCTCTTATTTGGAGTGGATGTTTTTTTGTGTGGAAGATTGGTTGATTCTGTTTGAAATAAAGAAATAAGGAAGGGACACAATGAAACGTTATCGAAGTCAAAGTCATCGCTCTTTGTTAGGGTTGGGCATTTGTATTCTTAGCAGCTTTGTATCAATCATAGTCGCATGTTCTTCTGACAGTAAGAAGTGATGATGAGCAAATCGGCGTTGGAGCAGTAGACTGAGGCTTCTCCGAACCCAAGCAGAAGATTGAGAGTGATGGTATGAAGTGAAGGGGGAGGGGACAGCAGCCTCGATGGGTGTGATCTCCCTCTAAAAGACTGTCCTCTCGGAACGGTTGATATTAAAAAGGATGGTACCTACGTTGCTGTTGTGTTTGCCAGTTCGATTGTTGCCAATAGTATAATGAAGTTTGATATGTTAAAAGATGTAACATTTACGAATGATAAAGGAATTTCACGTGCGACAGAAGTGTACAACCATTTAGTTGGTCAAGGTCAAAAGACTAAACATCTCTCTGTAACCTTTAATCCGATATTGATAGCGATGAAATCATATTCTTCGCGTAGCAATGATTTTGAGAAAGGCGTTCCTCTTTATAGCGTAAATGGTGCACAAATTACCAAAATATAGATATCTTTTTTTAAGATGAAAGTAATGTTAAATTATTGAGGAATTACGATGTTAATGAATCAGGTCAAAAGGTTCATTCAAAGGGAATTGGTATAGGATTTGGATAGGAGGACGTGATTCTCAAAACGGGCTAATTAATTGTAGCAACTGGTCGTTGGACGGAAGTGACAAAGGCTCTGATAAGGTGAGTGGCATGGTATGGACTTATTCGAAAAGCAATACTACATTAGACAATGATATTTGTGATAATAGGTATCATATATTATGTGCTACATCTGTAGAATAATGATTTCATCCGGTTGTGTGTTCATTCTGTCAGGTGTGGATTTAAGGATGAGGGCAAAGTTCTTTTTTTATTAGAGGCTTTGACCTTTGGCTGGTGAAATTCTAGAGGCCAGGTTAAAAGAGGCTATTTTCTCCTTTAATAGATAGGGATGCCATGCGCGGTGGCAGGGAGAGGGGAGGTCTCCATCTGATGAGAGGTGGTTTTCTCTAATAGGTGTTTAGCTTTAGGGGTAGCTGATATCCCCTTGCGTAAGCGAAAATGATGCTGTTTAGAAGGAAGTTGAGGCATTATATATGGCTTGGAAATTTATATGTAGCATGTATTCTATGTTTGGGTGTCAATGGATGTGCAGAGCATGAATGGAATGACTTACATGTATTTAAGAGGACAGTCAGGAAGAAGACGGGCGACGTGGGGATAGAAAAAGGGGTATCTCTTCTAAATCATTGGACGGTGGTAATTCGCGATCTCCGTCGGGTTCTCATGATTGTCCAGCCGGGACTGCATCCATTACTGACCAGTCCAATGGTGTTCCAGTTTGCGGAAGGATTGTTTTGGTCATGTCAGCAACAGTTGATGGCAAAATGGGTAAGGCCAAGGAGTTGGGAGCGGAGGAAGCACTGGAGCGAAAGCGGAAAAAGAAGAACTCTTTAAATTCTTTAATTAATTCTAACTCGAAGAAGCTATTGGGAATAGCTAATTAAAGTGCTTCCTGATACAATGATAAAAAGCATCTCTGTGGGGAAGGGGAGAAGGCTCTGTAATCAGCTGGCTCAAAAGGGTTCTGCAATTAAAAATCTCACTCTATCTTATGCTGTGCTGTTGAATTGAAGTAATCAAATAAGGTATTATCAGTAATCTTTTGGTAGAACGTGATTATCCTCTTTATGTGATGCAGACTGGTGAGATCGGAATTAGGATAGCAGAACACTTTTCTGATCTATGGAACAATGAAATGCCTATTTTTATCAAGTGAATTTGGATGAAAATGAAGATTCGATTGCTGGAGCTGCGTGGACAGGTTTTTCATTCATCAGCAGGTGGATAAGAGCGTAGCTTGTCAGGATTGGAAGAGCCACTTGAGTACAGACTATAGGATGGTTGGAAATGCTGGAGATTCCAATCATGAGAGGATTTTGGAGAAGATGATTCAGTGTGATAGCCAAGCTCGCTTGTACCATATCTCAACTTGTGATGAGGGATAAACTGGAAGTAAAGACTGGATATGATTTGCTTCATTTTTTATTGTGATAAGTTACGATTTAAAAGATACAGTTGTGACAGATGCTTCTGTTTATGATGCTAATGGTGACCGTATTACCGCAAAATGAATCTGGCATTTTATTGTAGTTCTCTATTGTACAATGAAGTCCTTTCGTTATAAGGACTGAATAGCAGTGAGTTGTTATTTAACTTGACGTAATCTCCTCTATTGAGCCAGTTAGGAGGGATGGTTGCTGGTCCATTTATGCGGTCGATTGTGGTGGGTGCTTCTTCTGGGATAGGGGAAGCATTGGCGCTTCAGTTGGCGACGCAAGGAGAGTATGTGTCAATCCTCGGGCGCCGTCAGGATAAGCTTGAACGGATCTGCCGAGTAACTCGTGAATGTGGATTGGGGCAGGTGGATGCTTATCCCCATGATGTAACGTCGTTTGAAGAGATTGCTCCGCTATTTGAAAAGATTGTAGCGCGCATGGGGGGGCTTGATATGTTAGTCTATGCGGCGGGGGTGATGCCTCCTCTGAAAGAAAACGAATATTCATTTGTTAAAGATCGTAAAATGGTTGAGGTCAATCTTCTCGGGGCTATGGGGTGGCTAAACGTCGCGGCCCCTTTTTTTGAAGCTCGGAGGAGTGGTACCTTGATGGTGATCTCCAGCATTGCAGGAGAGAGGGGACGGCGAGGGAATCCCGGCTATTGCGCTACGAAAGCTGCGCTCAGCACGTATCAGGAATCGCTCCGCAATCGCCTCTCACGCTATGGTGTGAATGTAGTGACCATCAAGCCTGGTTTTGTAGATACTGCGATGACCAAAGGGAAACCTGGCCTATTCTGGCTCATTTCTGCTGAAGAAGCAGCTTCTCAATCCTTGGCGATTGCTCAGAAAGGGGTAGGGGCTTCCCAATACGTCCCTTTCCGATGGGGATTGATTGCTTGGGTTGTACGGAATATCCCTTCTTTTATTTTCCGTCGCCTCAGTTTCTGAAAGGGGCAGGTGATGCATTCTTCTCCTCTCCCCCTTCGCTCGTATGCTCCGTGGCGGGTGCTTGATGGATTCGGTCGCTCTGTCTATTCCTCTTCCAGGTATGCAGAGCCCGATTCTGCTGAGGAGCTTGTCCAGATCCTTCAACAGGCTCGGCGGGAAGGGCTTTCTGTGGCCTTTCGCGGATCGGGTCGTAGCTATGGGGATGCGGCTCTTAGCCAGTCTGGGCTTGTGCTCCACACGGGGCGGCTCAATCGTATGCTCCAGTGGGATCCTGTCCGTGGGATTGCAGAAATGGAGGCTGGGCTTACCATAGAAGGATTATGGAGGCGTACGCTTGAGGATGGATGGTGGCCTGCTGTTGTGCCTGGTACGATGTTCCCTACGATGGGGGGATGTTTGAGCATGAACATTCACGGAAAGAACAACTTCCGTGCAGGCTCTTTTGGAGAGCATGTGCTCGATTTTGATCTGGTTACTATCCGTGGAGAAAGGTTCTACTGTTCACCTCAAGAAAATGCCGATCTTTTTTATGCAGCGATTGGTGGATTAGGTCTTCTCGGGGCGATTGTTCGGGTCCGGCTGAAGCTGAAGAAAGTGGAGAGCGGTTTACTCCGCGTGACGCCGTTGATTGCTCGAGGGATTGAAGAGATGTTTGCGATTTTCGAGCAATGTCTGCCTGATTCCGATTATCTAGTGGGATGGGTAGACTGCACGTGTGGAGGTGCTGGCCTTGGTCGTGGGGTTATCCATCAAGCCAATTATCTCCAGCAAGAGCATGATCCTTGTGGTCTCGATTCATTACATATTGAGCGTCAGACACTCCCCCCAATAATCCTCGGAGTTCCCCGCAAATATTTGTGGCGAGTGATGTCCTTGTGGATGCACAACCCCGGAGTTGCTTTCATCAATGCGGCCAAATATTACTCGGCGCTTGTGAGCAAGCAGAAGAGCTATTTGCAGTCTCATGTAGCCTTCTCTTTTTTGCTCGATTATGTCCCTCACTGGCGCTTGGCTTATGGAAAGGGAGGATTTATTCAGTACCAAATTTTTGCTCCAGCCCATTCAGCGCTCTCTTTATTCAGGGAGATCCTAACTCTCTGCCTTCGAGAAAACCTCCCTTCCTATTTGGGTGTACTCAAGCGGCATAGAAAAGATCCATTCTTACTTACACATGCGTTGGATGGATATTCTTTGGCGCTCGATTTTCCTGTGGTTGCTTCTCATCACAAGCGTTTACTCGCTATGACACGCATTCTATCCGAGCGTGTCATAGCGAAGGGGGGTAAATTCTATCTAGCGAAGGATGCTATATTAATTCCGGAAGAGATTGAGCCTGCCTACGGCACGGAGCCATTGGATGCGTTTTTTGCTATTAAAGAGCGTCTCGATCCTGATCGGATGCTGGTTACAGACTTAGCGAGACGGCTTTTCCCTCACCGATTTTCTGCTTGAATGCGTTGGGCTCTCGTTTCTTTTTTGGTGTTTCTAGCCTTGAGGTGTAGCTTCAGGGATCGTATGGCCGTTCGATCGCTGGATTGGTGGCATGCTATATGTAGCGCTTCTCTTTTATGCGATGGCACTGGCAGGTGACCTGATCGATGTTTGCCTTTTCTCCTTAGTGGGGAAGAAGGCGGATCAAGGATGGAAAACTCTTCCATGTGAGATTTAAAGAAAGATTCCAAGAGGAAGGAAGTGCGCCTCGAGGGTAGTCTTGTCCCTAGAGGGTTGTTGGGTGCTTAGCAGCATGCTGAAGTGCATTGATCCAGGTGATGGGGATTCTTTAGACGGACAGAACCTATAGGTTAGAGTTCCGTGCGGATGAGAATAAATTTATTGCAGAGGGAGGCAGACGTTAATTCTTCATAGGACTTCGGCTTTACTTCTGAACGGAGCCATTGGGCACGGTTTCTCTCCGTAATGAAGAACATGACTTTGACGTTCTCTTCCCGTTTCTTCTGGAGCCAATTGGTGAATGGTGTTCTTGTGGAGACAAAGGCCGGAATTCGATTGCCTGTGTAGAAATTTTCACCTTTCCAGTTCATTTGGTAGGCTACCAGCAGTTCGTCCTGGTTTTTCCGAGCTCGGTAATAAGTCTCAATGACTTCTCGCTGTCCCCAATGAGGTGCTGTTTTGAGCATATAGCTGTTGAGTCCCCAGAGTGCCCAGATAAATGAAAAGAGGTAGAAGGCAACTAGACTTTGGATTCGAGTCCGAGGGATGGCGAGGCCGATGCTAAGGAGGGAAGCCACCGCTGTAAAGACCATCAACGTTTGGGAAAAGTCTAGAGAGGTAGGCCAGGGGCGACGGTAGTTATAAGTAAATAGATGGACAAAACGGATCGCCCCTGGATGATCGAATCCAGCCTGTTTAGGGACGATCAGATCGCGACCGATCAGCCCTACAAAGATGGCGGAGGAAATACAAGCAACTCCCATCATGAGGGATTCATGAGAGGATAAGGACTTAGGGGGGGAGGCCGCCCCTTCTGCTGCTTGAAACCACGTGATTCGGCCCCTATCAAGGCAGGAACTGAGCACAATCCCGATCAGCATAGTAGTTGGTGGAAGGACAGGAGAGATATAGTGGTGGAATTTTGTACCCATCGATGCAAAGAGAAAAAAGGCTAGAAAAGCCCACATGCCGAGGAGGACGGCTACATCTGTCTTCTCTTTTGCTTGAGAAGCGCTGGAGCGGAGCCAATACGTAAGGCCAAAGGGGGCGAGGCCTGACCAGGGGAATAGTGCGTATCCGAGCTGCCATATGTAAAATCGGAATGAGATGTCATCCCCTTCGTTGGTGTCGTGTACGTGGGCGAAGGCTCGATTGATCATGTCGTGGAAGATAAGACGATCGATAAAGGGTGGACCATGCCTGACAAACATCGCAATGTACCACGGGATTGCCACGACCGTGATGATCAGCAAACCGCTTCCCAGTTTCAATTGGAGCAGCTTGTGCCACTGTTTTTGAGCGAGTCCATAGACCAGCACGCAGGATAAAGGGAGGACAAAGCCGGCGGGACCTTTTCCAAGAGTCGCTAAAGCAGCAAAAAACCAGACTCCTAAGTAATAGATAGCCTGTTGTCTTCGTTCATGAATATTGATGAATAGGAGGAGTCCTAAGGCGCACGACCAGAGCAACCCTTGCATAACTGGTTCGAAAGCGACAAAAAGTCTCTGCAAGAAGGTGAAGAGTGTGTCCTCGCCTCGCGCCGATCTCGGCACGCTAGCGGGTATTTGGGAAGAGCAGGGCTCATTTCCAGGAAGAGTGCAATTATTGTGGGATCCACTGGTGAACTCATCCCAGTGGAGATGCAGCCCAAAGGAGCCTTCTCCACTTATCACGAGATCGGTATGCCGAGAGAACAGATAGAGAATCTGGGGGATTGTGGCAAGGAGGATTGCTCCTATTGCGAGATGCCAGCTAGAGACGTGGAATGTACGCTTCCCATGCGTAATTTCATAGGATTTGGCAAGTGCATCGGCTGGTGTGTGAAGGCCCATCAAAAGAAGCCCCATCCCGCTTGCCATACAGCCCACAAGGAGCATGTCCGTCATGATCTGATGGGTGATAAAATACCATTGAGGCGTCGTGAGGAGAGCAAATCCTCCTAAGAAGGCGGTATTCCTTCCAAAAACTCTGGCGACTCCTTTGTAGAGAAGATAGACGCTTAAAATGGACAAGAGTGCATGGGGGATGCGCATGGCCCATTCAGGGTGAGCGCTAGCCCCCCAAATCCCTCGCAACACTTGATCGGGCTCGTAGTGGACTCCAGTGCTTGCCATCATGAGTGCCTGTACCCAGAAATTCAGAACAGGCTTAGACCAGAACCAACCATCTTGAGCCCACCAGAGGGAAATCCAATCATCTCGGGCAAGCACCTCCCGCGCGACCTCTCCGTAGTGGGACTCCCAAGGATCCCAAAGGGAGAAAGCACCGAGCGTTGGCAAGTACAGGACACCGGCTGTAGTGATCAGCCAAAAACCGTGGCGTTTCCAGAAAGGGCGGAAAATCCCATATTCATCCTCTTTCCATGGGCCTAGACGAACCCCCAATTGAAAGAATGTGATGACAACGCTAGTAAAGCTGAGCAGAATCAAAATCCCCCAGCACCACGGGTAGCCAGGCCCATGAACGGCTCCTACCAGGGCCCCCCAAAAGCTGAGTAGGGCTGCTATAAAGAACCCCAGAGGGGATTTGAGCTTGGAGAGAGAGACAGAATGGGTAGGTGGTACGGAAGGGGTGTAAAGCGTGCCAATCGCATGCAAGATCCCCCCTGTGGCTATTATCAATAAGCAAGCCCCGATGGGCACCCCTAAAGTCAGATGTTGATTGTGCGCCATCATCAGGAAAACGGACAGCAGCGAAAAGAAAGCGAGAAGACTTCCCTTCCATACGCTTGGATAAAATGGAGAAAAAGGAAGGGATTTTTCCTGAGGCGGAGAAAATGGATGAGCCTGTGGCTCAAGAGAAGGGTTTTCTGTTTCGGATGCGGAATAATCTGTCATGGTAGAAACTGGTACCTTTATGATTTCTCTGTGTTTTCGAGTTCTTGGGCGAGTTGAAAGGCTTGTTCGAGATATTCTTTTGCTTCAAGGAGTGATTTGCGTTGTGCTTCCGCCTCGTTCACTACATTTTGAGGAGCTCGGTCAAAGAAATCTGGATTGTTAAGCTTTCGGTTAATGGCAGCAAGATCTTTTTCTAGCTTTCGCAAGGCTCGGTCGATTCTCGCTTTTTCTTTTTCTGCAGAGACAAATCCCTTCAGATGAACGATCACCTCGATGGTCTCTTTTAAAGTGGGGATAACTGTGAAGGAAGTTCCTGCTGGTCGTGAAGTGGTGCGTTCCGTGTGAAAGTGAAGAGGTGTCGCTTTGGTGAGTTTCTCAATCACATATGTGTGCTCTGTGAGCAAGGGGATGAGACTCTCTTCGACTCGGATATCGATCGGAATCACACTCGAAGGAGGAACTTCATATTGGCTGCGAAGGGTTCTTGCTGCACTGATGATGGTTTGGAGTATTTCCATGGTGTGAAACATATGGGAACTTTTCTCATCTCCCTCGAGGGATGCTGCGTGAGGGAAAGGAGCGATGGCAATGGAAATAGGGTGGGGTTTCGATTTGGGGAGCCGTTGCCATAGTTCTTCCGTGAGAAACGGCATAAAAGGATGGAGAAGCCGTAGAGAAGCCTCCATCACCGCCGCCAATGTTTTTTTGGTTTCGGCGTGATGTGATCGGTAAGGGCTCTCAGAGTGGGTGAACACCATTTTGGTCAATTCAAGATACCAATCGCATACATCATTCCAAAAAAATTGATAAAAAGCGTGTGCTGCATCGTCTATTCGGAATTGGTCAAGGCCATTGCGGACAGCTCGTATGGTTTTTTCGAGCTGACAAAGAATCCATCGATTGTAAAACCAGTCAGGTGATTGCGTGCTGTGGGGCGAATGAATACCAGAATTCACTTCCGTCCCCTGAATATGGTCTAATGCATAGCGCATTGCGTTCCAGATTTTGTTAGCGAAATACCGGTAGCCTTCTATTTTTTTAGGGGCTAAACTGATCCGAGGCTGATTCGGAGAAAAAGTAGCCAGCGTAAAGCGAAGTGCATCTGCACCAAAGGCAGGGAATCCGATCCCCATTGTCGCTGTCGAAGGATAAGCCGCTTTGAATTGCTGCAGGGCCTCTGCTTTTGAAGCGCAGGGAGAGGTTTTTTGAAGGATTTCGTCAAAACTGGCCCCTTGAATGAGATCGAGCGGATCAATCACATTCCCTTTCACTTTGCTCATTTTGCAGCCGGTCTCGTCTACAATTAATCCGTGGAGAAGCACCCGCTTAAAGGGGGGAGCCCCCATGAAATGGATGCCAAACATCATCATTCGGGCAACCCAAAAAAATAGAATATCGTAGCCTGTCTCGAGATCACTGGCTGGATAGAATGTTTGCAGTGCAGCAGTGCGCTTGGGCCAACCGAGCGTTGAAAAAGGCCAGAGCGCGGCAGAGAACCATGTGTCGAGGACATCTCCATCTTGGACCCATCCTTCTCCGCATTCAGCTGGCCGGCTTCGAGCAACCCGGATTTCTCCCTGAAGTCCATACCAGGCAGGGATCTGGTGCCCCCACCACAGCTGTCGGGAAACGCACCAATCTTGTATGTTTTCTAAAAAATGAAGATACGTTTTGGTCCATTCAGTCGGTAAAATTATAGTCTGTCCACTATGAATCGCCTCGATCGCCTGTTCTGCCATCTGCTTCATGCGGAGAAACCACTGAGTCGAAAGCATCGGTTCGATCACTCCACCGGATCGCTGACAGCGGGGTAAGGTCATGCGGTGAGGTCGAGCGCCACGCGCGAATCCCCGTTCTATGAGCGCTTGTTTAACTTTTTTGCGTGCCTTGAATCGATCGAACCCTTGGAATGGGCCACCTTGTTCATTGAGGGTGCCGTCTAGGTGGAACAGGTTGAGCTCTTCCAGTTGATTTCGTTTTCCAGCTTCGAAGTCGTTAAAGTCGTGTGCAGGAGTTACTTTGACAGCGCCTGTCCCAAACATGGGGTCGACTAAGATCGGATCGGTGATGATTGGGATTTTTCGGTCGACAAAGGGATGGATGACATACTTTCCGTGTAGTGATAGATAGCGCGGGTCCTGTGGATGGACTGCGACTGCTGTATCGGCTAACATCGTCTCTGGACGCGTTGTGGAGACAACAAGCTCCCCTTGTCCTTCTTCTAAGGGATAGGCGAAGAAAAACAGCTCCCCTTCGGTTTCCCCTTCGTTGTTAACTTCCAGATCGCTAAGCGCTGTACGGCATTCCGGACACCAGTTAATGAGGCGGGTAGCGCGATACATGAGTCCTGCTTCATGCAGTTGAACGAAGGCCTCGCGCACCGCCTCGCTCATATCGGGGTCCATAGTAAACTTCGAGCGCTTCCAATCAGACGAGGCGCCTATGAGCCGCAACTGCTCTTGAATTCTTCCACCGCTTTCTTCTTTCCACTGCCACACCCTTTGCTCAAATTCCAATCGCCCTAAATCAAATCGATTCTTCCCCTCGCGTGCGAGTTGGCGCTCCACGACAGTCTGTGTTGCGATTCCTGCGTGATCAATACCGGGTTGCCAGAGCGTATTGTATCCATCCATTCGGTGGTAACGCACGAGAATATCTTGGAGAGTGCAGAAAAGAGCGTGTCCCATGTGTAAAGAGCCTGTCACATTGGGTGGAGGCATGGGGATAACATAAGAAGGTCGTGTTTCTTTTGGATCGTGGCTGGCTTCGAAAATCCCATTCTTTTCCCAGAAAGAATACCATGGCTCTTCAATTGCTTTTGGATCGTAGCCCTTCGTTAAAGGGGATGTAAAGAAATCACTCATGCAGCTGACATAGCATGAAATCGGGCAGGGATCCCTGCTGTAACGCAATTTATAAGTTTCCTTTACTTTTCTCTTATCAGAACATCCAACTCTTGTTGAATGAGCTCTTTGACTAAAGAAGGAATGATTTCTTTTATGGCTTTCTCGATCGCTTGTTGGGAGAGGATTAAGAATCCTTCTATTTGCTTTGGAGTGAGAGGGAGTCCTTCTATTTTGTAGAGGATTTCATCCTGAATGATCTTCGAGACCTTGGAGGAGTGAAGAGAAGGGGGGGGAGGAGAGGAGGGAGGAAGGGGGGGGATTGATTGTAAGGAGGGTAGCGGCGGCGGTATGCTGGCTTGGTTGGAGAGGGAAGGTAGACGGGTAGAAGGGGGAGGAGGGGTTACAGGGATAGAAGAAGGGGTGACAAGAACAGAGGGGGGAGGGAGTGGAGCGGAAGAGAGGGGGTGCTCTTCTGTTGGAGCTGTGGGGACTCTCGAAGTGATGATGGGGAGAGGGGGGGAGATACGGCTTACTGGATCGGATAAAATAGAAGAGGAAACTTTTGAAGGTAGGATGTGCTCTTCTTTTTTGGAAGATGGCGTAAGACTTGATGGTGATGCGGAAGAGAGAGCGAAACATGAGATAGAAGGAGGAGAGAGGACTGCAAGCGGACTGGGATAGGTAGCGCGAGGAAGGGGTGATTTGAGGTTAGGAGGGTGATGGCTTTCGGCGGAGGATGCATTGAATACCCGAAGAGCAGTGGGAGGAGGAGAGGGGACAGCAGGGGGGGAAGCGTGAGCGAGAGGGGCAGGGTGGGTCAAGCGGGCGAGATCTTTGACGACCAAAAGATGGTGTACTTTCTCGAGAGCGTGATGGGCTTCGAAAGGTTTGACCAGGTGGTCATCTGCACCGGCTAGTTTCCCTTTTTCTTCGTCAAAAGGGTGAAACTGGCTTGTTAAAAGAATGATTCCTACATATCGGTCTTGTCGACGGATCTGTTTGCAAAAAGCATAACGCTCTTGATCGGCAAGATGAATATCAATAAATAGAATTCGAGGATGAGTTTCTAATAAAGAAGCAGCTGCAGAACAGCTCGCTGCCGTACTGACTTGAAATCCTTCGGGGCCGAAGGTCATTTCAAATGTTTTGCGAATAATGGTGTTATCATCAATGATAAGCAAGGGTATGGTCACGCGAAATCTCTCTTGGTTGAGTGAGGTGACAACGCCTCTTTTTCTCTACAATTTGAAAGAGATTGTGAAGGAGAGGATATTTGCTGTCAAGAAAACGAGAAAAGATAAATTTTTAGGTTACCGTACAAAGAAAGAAGCTTGATGTGAAATGTCAAAATGAAAATGATCGCGATGAGCTGCATTGTAGTTGGGCGTTAATAAAACGTTAAAAACTTTTGCGGTTGCTGTTTTACAAATGATCTTTCTTAAAATCAAAGCTTGAGGGATCAAGGAAGTGGGTGGATTGGCTTTGGAACCACAGGTTGTATCGCCAATGCGACCATAGAAATGGTCTTTAACCTGAATGGAAGAACCGTCGGAAAAAATAAAAGTGGCGATATCAATGGCGAGCCCTGCAGGATGACGTGTTTTCCCATGCTGTAAGGTCCAATGGGGAGGAGGGTGGCGGTAGGCGGAAATATAAATCACTTCGACAACCCGATAGGGGGCAAGTAGCGCTGCAAAATCATCGAGAGCGAGTAACATTCTGCAATCAAAAATTTCTTGCAATGTGTGGTTCCGTTTTGATGGCGGTAACGGGCTATGGAATTGAATCCCATGTAGTGGACTCATCAAGCGTACTGGAGTTCGGACTCCGGCTACTGCCTCTGCGGCCTGCCATCGGATTTGACGGCGGTTAAGTTCATTTTGACATGTGATTGGATTAAGGAAAAAATAAGAAGTAGCGCGGGTAGCAGGAGTGGGGGGACGAGGATAGGAAGAAGGGCGGGATGGATGGCAAGCTAGGAAGCAAAAAATAGCAAAAAGATAGAACGGGAGGGGTTTCTTTATTTGTTTCTCGTTCGTCTTGGGAGCAAGCATCGTAAGCTGATGATAAAATCAGAGATATCAATCGAACCGTTGTATCGATCAACTTGCGTGCTCGTCAAATCCTTCGGTGTGTGATCCTGGAGCATATTACTACAGGAGAACCCGTCGGTTCGCGAGTGCTTTCAGAAAAAACAGGCCTTCATCTTTCTCCAGCAAGCATAAGGAATATTCTCAGTCATTTAGAAGATAATGGGATTTCTCCCTCCATTAACCCCATCCGAGTGCAAGGCGAGCGCCGATAAATACTGCATCCCACTTCTTTATTGATGTGCTGATGGAAACGCGCTCGATTTCCAAGGTGCAGGACAGTGAAATCTGTCACTATTTCGATTCTTGTCAATCTGGTGATGATCTATTGCGTAAGATAGGGAAGTTGCCGAGCGAATTAACAGACACTACAGCGATTGTGACTACTCCACGAATTGATACCATTGTTTTAAAACAAATGCGTTTTGTTCGAACGAATCCAGGGAATTGCTTGCTGTTTTGGTCATGGCGAATAGTTCGGTGCAACATCAGTTTATCGATTCTTTGTTAACCGAGGAGGAATTGAGTCGAGTTCATAACCTTCTCGGTGAAGTGATCGAAGGGCGCACGCTTAATTATTAATGGCATTGTTTGCTCGGAAAATTACCGAACAAGCTGATCCCAATCAGCTCTATCGTCAGCTTTTTGAGTTGAGAGAAAGGGTGGTGGAAAGTGCTGGAAATCAGTCTATTGATCTCGTGATTGAAGGGAAAGAACGGCTTTTGGAGAAGAGGGAATTTGCTGAAGCTGATCGTTAAAGAGATCGTTCGCTCTCGAAGAACGAACACAATGATCCGATTGTTGGAAACAACCCTCGAAACTAGAGGCTTTACTGTTAAAGTTGGACGGGATGTGAGGGAACTTACGAGAGGGCAGCTTGCATTTGTGGGGGCGGCTTATCGAGAACACGGACAGTCTGCTGGATCCCTGTGGATCATTAGCCCCACTCGAATGGATTATGTGGTCATTCTTCCTTTGGTGATTGCTACTGCAAACGCAGTCAGTGATTGTATGGAACGAACGAGTTAAAATCTATCCTCATTGAGAGAAAACAAGATAATCTTGTATGGCTTTTTAAAGAAAGGGGAGTTTTTTGCTCATTTGCTATTTTTAAATAGTTTCATTTACGCTGGAAGAGGAAATAATGATATGCCCGCTTCTCCAAATGATGGTGCGACTCAAAAAGATAATTCTAACAGGTAGGGAGTCCGATGAATAGTAGCTCACAGCGAGAGCCTGTGATGAAGGCTGAGTGGAAGGTAAACCCTCCTCCTCAAAGAGTGGAGCAGACACGTCGTTTACTCGGTGTTACCCTGCTTCTCAGTGTCCTTTTTTTCGTGGAATTAGCAGCGGGATTGTATGCTCGTAGTCGTGTTCTTCAAGCGGATGCAGTCCATCTCCTAATGGATGTTTTTTTGATTGGGATCAATCTTCTCGCTGTGTGTCTCGCTACTTGGAAACCCTCGGCTCGATTTACGTACGGACTCCGAAGAGCTGAACCTCTTACTGCTATTTTTAGTGTTTTTTTTGTGCTGGAGCTGCTCGCTCATATTCTTGCGAAAGCGGTGGAAGAGGTTCAAATAGACGCCATTCCTGAATCAGGTCTTATGCTTTGGGCTTCTCTTTTGGTTGTTTGTACGAAGGTGATTGGACTGTTCATTCTCCGTGGCACAATTGGTATTCAGAAAGGGGGAGGGTATTCGTGTGGTACCGATGGGGACCTTAATGTGCGAGGGGTTCGTCTTCACATGCTTGGCGATATACTCGGCTCAGGGATCGTTTTGATCACAGCGATTACATTGCAGTGGTTCGGTAAAACTTGGATTGATGGAGTGGCTAGCTTTGCAGTTGCTTTTATCCTTTTTCTAGGTACCTTTCGCCTTCTGTGGGACGCTTTTCTGGTTCTTCTTGAAGCGGCCCCTTCTCACCTTTCTATTGATGCTATCTATCATGCCATTAAGCAGGTTGTTGATGTGTGTGAAGTGCATGATTTACACGTATGGACACTCGGTGCGGATTGTTACGCTATCAGCGTTCACGTAAAAATGAGTGAACCCGATCCAGCTCTTGCTGCACGCCTTGCTCGTTATTTGAAGGCAGAATTCTCCTTAAGTTATGCAACTGTGCAAGTCGAATTGCCAGAACAGTGGTGCTCTCCTTCTTCCTGTCCTGGACCTGATGATTCTGCTCCAATCTCCCTTGCTCCTCCCTTCTCTCTTGACCGTGTATCACTCTTTCGCTAGCTATCAGGTAAATATGAAACGGATATTCTACTCTTATTTGCCTTCTCCTCCAGTCTTTTTTCTCCCTTTGATCTTGCTAGCCGGAAAAGTCGGTCAAGCGAAGGGCGCCCCTGAAAGTAAGTCTGGTATGACTCCTGAGGTGAAAGTTGCTCCAGATGTGAAAGGCGATGGGAAGAGCAGGATTGCTGTGATCGATATGGAGCGGGCTATTGCGCAGACAGAAGAGGGACTGCGCGCCCAAGCGAAATTGAAAAGCGAATTTGATACACGGCAGCGCGAGCTCAATGAAAAACAGCAGAAGCTGGCCAAAGAAAAAGAAAATCTTGATAAGCAGATGAGTAATCCCCCTCGCAATGACGAGTCCAGAAAGAAATTGCAGGCTCAGCTCGAGATATGGCAGAGAGATAGTGCCGATCTGCAAGCGAAATTTATGGCCTATTCGAGTCAGTTGGATGCTGATAGGGCTAAGGCGATCAATCCCATCTATAATGAGATCAAAGATGTGCTTGCTCAGATCGCATCTCGCGATGGCTATGATCTGGTAGTAGAGGAGAGAAGTGCTTATTATTATAAGAGGTATATGAACATTACCGATCAGGTGGTTCAGAATTACAATCAGAGAAAAAAAGTGACCCCTTCGACTCCACCTTCTCCCTCTCATGTGAATCCGTCCCCCTCTTTTCGTCCTAAATGAGATAGAAGAGATATCAAGGGCTAATTTCGATGGGCTGGCTTGAGATGCTCTCGCCTGAGGTTTTTTAAGCTGCATGTCTTCGCAGGTATGGGAGCTGACAGCTCAGGGAAAAGCGAGTGATGTTGTCCTCTTATCTGCTCCGCAGGTAGGGCTCTCCTGGCTTGTTCGGATCCGGTGGGGGGCTGTCGCGAGTCAATTGTGTGTCCTTGTGATCGTATATGGAGGATTGCATTGGTCTCTGCCGGTGGTTCCGCTTTTTGGCCTCATTGGTTTCAATGCGATCTGTAACGTAGCTCTCTGGAAATGGATCAAGCGGGTGAGTTTATCCGTTCTTTTGATCGTACTGATTTTAATCTTTGACAGTACGACATTGACAGCTCTTCTCTTTTTTTCAGGAGGACCTAGAAATCCTTTCAGTGTTTTTTATTTGGTTTACGTAGCGCTTGCGGCAGTGCTTTTAGGGCCATGGGGGGCATGCTGTCTTTTTGCAATCACTTCCCTCGAATTTGGGAGTCTGTTTCTGACCTATTCCTCTTTCTTTTTAACAGCATGGGGAATAGAGCATGAGATGGGCTCTCATCTCTCTAGACATCTGCAGGGGATGTGGATCGCTTATACGATGGCGGCTGGGTTTGTCGCTTATTTCGTCTCGAAAGTGGTGGGTGCGTTGCGCCATCGAGAAAGGGAGGTGATGCGTCTCCAACAGGCCGCTGCTCATGCGGAGAAATTGGCTTCATTGAGTACCCTTGCGGCTGGGGCAGCGCATGAGCTGGGAGGACCTCTCGGGACGATTGCTGTCCTCGCTCGGGAACTGGAGCATTCCCTGAAAGCAAGTGCACTAGAAACGAGAGGAGGTGTTTATGCTGATATGGTGGGGGAAGCACTGTTGATCCGTCAGGAAGTAGAGCGGTGCCGTACAATCCTTGAACAGATGGGTAGGACAGCGAGGCAGACGGAAGGAGAGAATTTGTTTTGGGTTTCCTTCGACCAGCTCCTGCAACAGATTAAGAAGGAGTTGGGGATTGCCCAGTTTGAACGTTTAGAAGTGCGCGGTGATAGAACAGCGATGCTTCTTGTTCCACCTTCTGCTCTAGTTCAGACGCTTTTAATTCTGCTTCGGAATGCGTTTGAGGCCCATGAGCAGAATCAGTCCGCAGAGTTTGTTGTATTGACGGTTGCAGTGCTTCCACATCAGGTTGCTTTTACTGTACTGGATTTTGGTCCAGGGGTGTCTGAAGAGGTGATCCACCGGATTGGGGAGCCTTTCTTCACAACAAAAGCTCCTGGATGTGGACTAGGATTGGGTCTGTTTCTAGCGACTGCATTTGCCCATCAATGGGGGGGAGATCTTCAACTCAGGAATCTCGAAAGGAGAGGCGGAACGGAATTTAAGTTGACCCTCCCTTTCCATGAGAATATTCCTGAAGAACGGGGTATTTATTGAGCTTTCGCTGAAGAGAGCGGCGATGGATTCCGAGATAACGTGCTGCGCTTGAAATGTTTCCACCGCACATTCGAAGGATGCGTTGGATATGTTCCCATTCCACGCGTGCAAGCGTAGGAACAGGTAAAGGAGGAAGAGTCTCTATAGGGGAGTTCTCTCCCATAAAGGCGGCCAAGATGTTGTCCACATCAGCTGGTTTTGTGAGATAGTGAATGGCTCCATACCGCATTGCTTCTGTAGCAGTGGCGATGCTTCCATATCCTGTGAGGATGATTGTCTTAGGGGGGGCGTGGAGCGATTGAAAAGCGCGCAATACATCGATTCCAAAGGTGCCTGGCATCTTGAGATCGAGCACCACATGGGTGATCTGATGTGTGGCGACCTCTTCTAGAGCTGTTTCTACCCCGCGCCGGATGCCATGCGTTTCATATCCTCGGCGCTGGAGGACTCGCATTAAGACTGTACGGAAGGTATCATCATCGTCTATGATGAGAAAGCGTGTACAGGATAGATCAAGAAAAGAATGCTTGCGTTCCAAGGGTTAAACCTCCAAAGGACACGATGGGTGGCTTGACATGAGCTGAGCTATGAAATATCCTGCTTTTTTCTGTAGCAAAGGGATGAAAGAAAAAAAGAAAAAACGTGAAAAGGGTGTACCTACTTTCGTATGTGAACAAGGAAGCGATGAGGCAAGAGGCTCTACCCGCATTGTGGATCGGTCTTGGTATCTATGACAGTGGCTGAAGTGAGCACTCAAGAAGTCCCTGCATCCATTGCCCCCACTTCTTCTTCTGTTTCTTCAACATCTGACTCAATAACATCTGTTCGTGAGGTAGCTAAGATTCCAAATGTCCCGCTTTTGGTGGCAAGAGCAATCTCTCTGGTGGGGGCCTATGTTCCTCCAGCGATGGTTGGGGGCTCAGTCCTCGCGAAGTTGATCGCAATTTGGTGGTTCCAGTAGCAGGCCCTTGAATAAGGGGGGTTAAGCAACACTTTAAAGATAAAGATGGGATTAATGTTGCCTTGGTTATCAGCGGTATTTTTCAAGCGATGGGGGTTATTGTGGTGAGGCTCAGTTGTTTGATTCCTGAGCATGTTCCCTTTAGTCGTTTTGAAATTGCAGAGATAATCCAGATGCAGCTTATCCCGACTCCTATAGAAGGCTAAGGATATGGTGTGATGGCCACCGCTACTTTTTAGCCAGTGGAATAGAAGGGTATGGGATTGGAAAGAGAAGCTTGTGCTCCATGGAAGGCAGAGATGCGGAGAGGGGGGATAGACGCATCGAATGCGCAGGCCAGTGTGGCGCTTTTCGAAGGCGATAACCTCTTGATTGAACGAGAAGGAGGGAGTCATCGGGAAGCGAGTGAATGGTTACTCCCTTTGTTGAATGATGCCTGCTATCAACTTAGATGGAGTCCTCAGGACATCCAGCAGTGGGTGGTATGTATCGGGCCTGGCTCATTTACAGGGGTCCGTGCGGCAGCTAGCCTGATTAAGGGGATTGCTCTGGTGACGGGAGCTGTGGTTTGTGCAGTGACTTCCTTTGAAGCTGAAATGTTCTCCTTCCAACCAGAACAAGAAGAGATGCTGGCGGTCGTTTTGCCTGCTTCGCCAGGAGAGTTGTTCCTTCAGGTCAATCGAGGAAGGGAGACCGTGATTGAACCGGTTGCTCTTCAGCAAAAAGAGTGTGCTCTTTTTCTAAAGCCTTTTGTGAATGGTCCTTTGGTGATCCTTGAACAGGAAGGCGGATCAGGAATCGATTGGAGCCCTCTTGCTGCGTGTAGTTCTGTGCGGTGGGAGCGACTTGGGAAGGGGTCGCGTGCAAAAAAGGTAGGGCTTGCTGTGAGGAATCAACGTCCTATTCCTATTGATGCGCTGGAGCCTTTTTATATTAAGCCTCCTCTGATTACGCAGCCTAAAAAAATCGTTTAAACGAGCTATCTTCGTCTGTTCCAAGCGACTATTCTGGACAGATGGAATTGGTTTCTTTTTCTCCTTTGGTGAGGATGGCTGGGGTTGGCATTGTGCTGGGCATGGGGGGGGTTGGATGTTTTTCTTTTATGGCGGGACTAGGATATGAACATGCGCTTGTCAGCGGTCTGATTGTTCCCAGTGTTGCTGCGGTGGTTTGTGCTTTTGAACAGAGGAAGAAGGAGAAACAGGGATTGATTGTACTGCTGCAGGGGATGGGGGTGGGGGCATTTTTGGCGAACCTCTCTTTTTTGGCTGGAGTGTTGCATGGGTGGAGGGTAGGATTTTGCGATCTAGGTCAGGATATATCCTTTTTTTGGTTAACGGCTGGATTGGGCTCTCTCTTAGGGGGGGCGTGGGGGGCATGTTCGGGTTGGATTGGTTGTCGATGGGGGTGGGGCAGAATGATTTGTGCCGTGGTTGCTTGTGCAGCGCCTCTGGCTTCTGTAGGAGTTAGCTTATGCCGCTTTTATGGCTCACCTATGGTCTTTTCATTGGACCCTTTCTTTGGTTACTTTAATGGTGCTCTTTACGATATTGTTTTAGGCCATCGCGTCCCCTTGTTGACTTATCGGATAGGAACTTTGTCTACTCTCCTGGGGGCTCTCGCTTTTGCTCTATGGCATGATCGGAGAGAGGCGAGCTCGAGAAAGAAATGGTTTTCTCATTGGCTTCTGTTGGGAATGATTCTGTGGGGTATCAGCGGCGCTATGACTTGGTGTGGTCCTCGTCTCGGGCACTGGCAGACCTCTCATTCCATTGCTCAGCAGTTGGGTGGTCTTGCGAGAGGAAATCGCTGTCATGTGTTTTATCCTGTGGGGATTGGGATAAGACGTGCGGCCTTGCTCGTTAAAGACTGCGAAGAGCAATTGGCAAGGGTGGAGAGCCGATTGAAAGTTCGAGGGCCTGATACGATCCAAGTCTTTTTCTTTGAATCGGCCGAACAAAAAAAACATCTGATGGGTGCTGGGGAGATTCTGATCGCTAAGCCTTGGCGACATGAGGTGTATCTTCAGATGCATTCTTATCCTCATCCAGTGCTCAGTCACGAACTGGCGCACGTGGTGGCCGCTAGCTTTGGCCGTGGACCTTTTCGGATTGCTGGCGAGTGGGGGGGATGGCTTCCTAACCCTGGTCTCATCGAAGGGCTTGCTGTTGCGGTTTCTCCTGATGAAGGGGAACTTACCGCTGAACAGTGGGCTCGTGTGTTGATGGATTTAAATCGTATGCCTTCTTTTCACTCTCTCTTTTCTCTCAATTTTTTAGGGTCTTCTGCTGTGAAAAATTATACATTATCAGGAGCTTTTCTTCGATGGTTGATGATGGAAAAGGGGATTGGCACTGTAAGGGACTGGTACAGCGGAGAATCTATTGAAGCTTTAACGGGAGAAGCCTGGCCTGCCCTTGAACATCAGTTCCGAACTTTTCTAAAGACATTGAAGGCTCCTCCTGCTGAAGCCTATGCCTATGCTCTCTCTGCCTTTGAGCGGCCAGGAATATTTGGGCTTACATGTCCTCATGCACTTGAAGTGATGAGGCAAAAAGCGGATCAAGACCGTCATGCGGGGCGATGGCTTGCTGCGATTCATAGATACGACCGTATTCTTTCTTATGATTCTCAGGACGAGAGGGCCCGGTTTGGCCGTGCAATGGCTATATATCGTTTGAAAGGTCCTCAGGAAGGGGTGCAAGCCTTACAAGCTTTTGCTTCTGACCTTCGTGGATCTCAGTTATGGCGGGATAGAGCGGTGGAAGCCCTTGCGGATGATGCATTCGTTCAGGGACGGTATGCGGAAGCAAAGGCTCGCTATGAAGAATTAGCAACTCGTGGTTTTGAGGGGGGGGTTGCTCGTACCCTTGAAATCAAAGCAATGGCTTGTACAGATCCAGAGATTCGTCATGCTTTGTTTCCTGCCTTGTGGAATAAATGGATTGATCCTCCTCCGGATGCATGGATAGTCGCTTCTTACCTGACGCGATGGATGGAACGAAGCAAAAATAGCCTAGGGGCATATCTGTTGGCCCGTCATTTCTTCGAGAGAGGATGGTATCTAGAAGCAAAAAATTACATGGATCATGCATTAGAACAAGGACTCCCGACAGTGGGATTGGAACGAGAAGCTTTACGTATTCGTGTATTTATTGCTTGTTTATTGGGAAGCCAAGAAGATTTAAAAAATATGTGCTTTACAATTGATAGCAAAGCTTCTTTTTTTGAGAAGGGGGCTGAAGCGAAGTTTACGTCTCTTTATGATTTCTTAAAGTTCTGTCATTTTTCAGGACCTTAAGTTGTCCAGGGGTCACATAAATGCATTGACAGATCATTGAGTTCTGTCCAGTGCACCTGGCTTTAGTGAAAGCCGGGAGGTCTGTTATACGTTCCTATAAATGGTTGATGATAGGTTTGTATGTTTTCTCTTCTTGTGATAGGCAAGGCGAATTTGCTGTATCTGGAGCTTGGGATCTAGAAAACAAATCACGGGATGCTAGAAGTGGGCAAAAACTGGAAGCAAGCTTTATGTGGCAAAAGTTCGATGAAGAACTTGTTCCCCCCGATGATAAACATGAACGTATTCCTCCCGATTCTAGACAAGCAGACAATAAATCCTATTCACCTGAAAATATTCCCTCTATCACTTTCAAGCGGTCCTTCCTCATCTTCTTCATCCAATAACGATGCTTCATTATCTGGCCTACAAGGCTTTGTTATGTATCTTGATAAAACAAGCATTAAAACAATAAAATTATATCTAAATGAAGTTGAAAAAGCATTTTAAAAAACATGGTATACAATATAAGCTATTCAATATTGGCTATCTCCAGTCTAATCGATTTTTATGAAATTAAATGATGAAAACAAAGATAAAATCGAGGAAAAGATTTAAAGTATTAAATCAACGAATGTACGTAACAAACCACAATTGGCTTAAAAATCCATGAAAAAGATGGTACGAGATAAAGAATAACAAAGATATCAGTTTCTATTATTTTTAAAGCTGAAGAGTGAGATGATTATAAAGAAGTTTTTAATAAGTTTAAATGAGGATTGAATTGTGATGTAGTTCCTTGTCTAGATAAAAATCAATATGCAAAAGAATTTATTTTTTGTTTATATTTACAATTTTAAAGCTGAAGAATATATTAATTCTGTAGATAATTCTTTGCAAGAGGCTTAAAAAAGAAGAAAAAGCTAATATTTAATCCATTGGTTTGATCGAATGTAGAAAAATAATATATAAAAACGTTTTTTATCTTCCATTTTTTATTTTTCTGTAAAAGGAAAATATTAATTTCTTCGTATTCAATCGTCTTGCGCATGTAGAGAAATGAGCGAGTGCATATCAGCTTGGCTGTTTCAGTGAATGTGGCATTGCAAAAGTCTCTTTAATTTTTATCTGTTTTTTTGACAAGCTCGTTCGCCTTGATTAAATCTTGCTCTCTAAACTCTAGGTGGCTTTTATTATTACAAGGGGGGTTGGCATGCGTTTTAGTCGATATGGATTATTGTTGTGGGACTTGCTGCTTGTGGTGTTTCTCCGCAGACGTTGACTTCTTCAGAGTTAGAAACGGAGGAACAGGCACCATGTCATCAGGGTTCGTCTACGAAAGGGAAGAAAAAGCGACTAGCTCAATCTCCTCATCTCTCTGTCGCAAATGCGCCGCTTGGTTCGTCATGTGTTTCAAATCCTCAAGGCTCCGAGGAAGCACGTGAAGACTTTGAGCAGCAAAAAGATAAAAATTTGCTGAGTTGCTAGTGTTAGGTGTGAGTGATGTGGAGGATGAAGATAAAACGTCTGAAATAGATATGGATAAGATCTCTAGCTTGAGCGGTGAAGTAAGTCTTCTGGTGCTTTTCGTCTAGAAGCAGAAACAGAGGACAAGATTTCTAGTACAAATGCTGGAGAACAGTATGTCTAAAGAAGAAGATATCAAAGATAAAGAAGTAGTCGCTGAGGATCGTGATGAAGGTTACCATCCTGCAGATGCACCTATACCTGCCTATGCTATTGTTCCTCTTGACTACAGTTCATCGGGGGGTTGGGGGGAAGAGAGATAGGCTATGATTCTCTCACCAGAGAGGAAGAGCTCAAGCTCCTTCTGGAGGAATTCTCTCTTGGAAGTAAAAAAGGTGGAATCGAGGATTCCACTGAAGGTCGATGGTATCAGATCGATTTCGAGCTAGGGCTGACCGAAAAGCATCATAAGTTTGTAGGTGAGGTTTGGAGAACTGTGAAACTCGGTGGAGCGATAGAATCCACAGAGATGAATATGGAATCGGATGTCATTATCGTTTTCCATCTATTTTCAGCCAAGGATGATGGAGAAGCCAAATCGATGGTGTCTGGATTTTTTCAACAGGTCCAAACAAAAATTTGGAGGGAGAGCCGGAGTACCAATTTCCAGTCTCGATAAATTGGAGATGAGGTATGCGGATTGCCATAAGACTGTCTTGGATACGGATATGTATGAGCCGATTGTAGTGCCGCATGCTGTTCTTAAAGACAGTGACTTAGGGTAAGTGGTGTCACTATACAAGAAAATTGATGCTCTATCATACGAGGATAATCGATCATAAATGCATGATTGAGTCAGATAATACAGTGGATCAGCTGAAGTCTCAATTTAAAGCAGCAACTGAACGACATGGCGTTTATATCAATCAAGATACGTCCACATCGAGGAGAGGGTTTGCATTTGAGAGCATTCAGCTCGTTCGAAGAGAAAACCTAATGTATTGTAAAGTGGTCGAGTGTGTACCACTGACTCTAAGTAGAGCAGGGTTTGTAAGAAAGAGGATTAAAAATTGGACCGCTGTGGAACAGGATAATCGGCATTTCTAACGCTTTGTTTGTCTAGTGGGCCTATTCAGAAGGGTGAGATTTTATGAATAGACGCCTATGTGTTCTATCGTTAGCGGGGGTGATCGCTTGCGAAGGTGTGGTTCAGAAAGAGCTGCATCCTTCGCAAGATTTATCAGAAGAACAAGGGCCTGATCAGGGTATCCATATCTTGCAAAATTCAATGATGAAATCGAAGAAACCTAGTGAGATCGGTCCAGCACCTATTCATTCAACCGGGTGAAAAAACGGGTGATTTTGTATATAACCTTCTTTTTTCCAAGGAATGATGCCAATATTAAATTAATTCAAGAAGTGATCGATCAATGTTGTGAAAACAATCAAATGGTCACCTTAGAATAGAAAACCATTCAATTGCCTGTTATTCAAGTAAGACCTGTCTATAAGTATTACAAAAGATTGTTGCTAGAGATCAAGACTGTAAGTCATATTGAATATGTTCGTGTATAAATTAGATAAAAAAAGATTTGAATAATGATTTAGTTCTTTTTGAGCGTGGTTCTTACTTGTTTTTGGATTAAATCTGAACATTTCTGGGCCATTTGCGGATGTTAATTTGGATCGATTAAAGAAGGATATAAAAAACGAAACAAGAGCTATTTCCTTTCAATGGAATAAGAAGAATTTAGATAGGAGTGGCATCTTGTGGCTTATTCTAATAGAGAGAAAGGATATTGTTGTAAGTGATAAGATAAAAAAAGAAGTCCAAAAACTTTGCAAGTTTTTTCTCCAAGGTTGAACTAAAAAAATTGCTTTAAGGCTGAGTAGCAGTGATAGAGAGATTGATGGAAAGGGGAAACCAAAGCCTGAGGTAAAAGAAAAGCATGGTTGAGAGCAGGCGATGACTGACGTGTCTAAGAAACAATAAACTTTTATTTATGGTTTTACTTTTTCAGATGATGATAAACATGTTATTAATATAAAAGAGGCTCTGAAAAGCAGCATTTCGGGTGTTAAAAGTCAACTTGCTTCTAATTTTGGAGTTCATGAATTTCATCATCATTTTATTCCGGTAAGTGATTATGTAATTGCGAATGAAAGTCAAGGAGAGGAAGTTAAGGAAAAATATAAGGAAATCCTAGGTTTGTATAAGACCAATACAAAAGAATTAAAATTTGGTTCTCCTATTTCTTTGGACGAAGATTTAGAATTTGCAGATTATAGATTAGATAGAAAAGATTATGTGTTGATTGGATTGAAGATGAACGTTCGGTCTCTGATAGGAGTCGAAGCGAGTATCAACTCTACTTCAAATTCTTAGAGAAAAACTTTTCTCGGTATAGCTTGAGCTCTAAAAAGGCTTAAGTGGATGTTATTTGGTTTATGGCTGTTAAGAACGAGAATATTCTACTGACTAAGTTTAAAAGAAAAATTAAGAAAAACCACGGGCATAATAGTCAGAAAGCTACAGGAAAAGAGGGTGTTTTTCATTCCCTTCAATCCAATTTGGTTCTAAACTTCAATTTCTTAGAATATTCTATGCTGATAGCGAAGGCAAATATACAATTGCTGGCAGCATAACGATCTAGTCAAAAGACCGATCGGATGAAACAGGGAGCTTTCAGGTCCCTTGTTTTTCGTTTTAAGTAAAAAATGGCGTTTATTTGCATCAAACTCTTGACAACTTGCAGGGGGATGGGGGAAGGTCATCGCCTGTCTTTCGGTAGAGAAAGGCCCAGGTAGCTCAGTCGGTAGAGCAGGGGACTGAAAATCCCTGTGTCGGCGGTTCAATTCCGTCCCTGGGCACCACGGTTTTCAGTGGTGTGTAAGCATACCGAGCAGCGTTTCACTTCCAAAAAAGATAGATCGTAATGAATGGGCTAAAGCGTGCAATTGTTCTTCTATTGAGTTTGGGATGGATGGCCTGCTCGAAAACATACATTCCCAATACCGATGTGGAAGACAAAGAGATCAATCGAGCGGTGATTCTCTTTTGTGAGCGGTATCGGCACGCTGTAGAGGAAAGAAATGTTGGGGAGTTGCTCAAGTTAGCTAGCCCAGCCTATCACGAGGATGGTGGAAATACGCGCGGGGATGATGATCTTGACTATGAAGGTCTCAAGGAATATCTGACGGAGACATTTATCAAGACGAATTCAATCCGTTATGAGATTCGCTATCGGCGTATTACATTTACAGAGCGAAACTATATTTACGTAGATTATACGTATGCGGCCAGTTATAAAATCCCTGGTTTGAAGGGGGAAGAGTGGAAGCATACGATTGCGGACAATCGGCTCGAGCTTGTGATCGATGGAGATAGTTACAAAATTATTGCGGGGATGTGATCTGCCGCTTATCATTTAATTGGAACGATGAGTTCCTTTGTGATTGCACATATTTCTGATCTTCATCTTTCTTCCTTTGGAGATACACTGGTCGATCGTCAGTATCGTGTTAAGCGGAGCGCTCTTTCCGTTTCATTCAATGCGAGGCGGCATGAGCTCTGTTTGGAGATAGAAGGCTGGAGCATCGTTCGCGATCGGTTATTCCGAAAGAAAGTGTTTCTCATTGATCCAGAAGGCTATCGCCATTCTGTGAAGCAGTCCTCTCTTGATCAAGATGGCCTCGATCCTGTTGAGCAAGCAGCCTGTATAGCACTGCAACTGGAGTCACGTCGCGCTTTGACCTTAGCCAAGGAGCTCCCTTCCCCCGCTGCGTTGGATGCGTTGCTTCAAGAGACCCCACGCAATGTCAACCTTCGTTTCCTCTCGTCGCTTCAGCAGATTTGTGCAGCAAAGCCCGATGTGATTTTGATCACGGGGGATTTGACAGATAATGGGAGCGGATATGAGCTCATTGAGGCAGCTTTCGCTCCTTGGGTGCCTGATATGCGGCTCTTGGCAGTGCGCGGCAATCATGATGCTTATTTGTTACCTGTATTGGGGAGCGATCGCCCCCGACCAACGCGAGAGACCAAAAATAAAGCATGGCTCAATTTCGCTCATCGGATCGGTTTGGATCTCGATGAAAGCGGAGCATGGTGTGTGGCTTATGCGGAAGCGGGATTAATTGTCGTTGGATTGGACTCCTGTACGCAGCCCCCCCCGAGATTCTTTCGCCATAATGGGAGTATTGGAGCCCTCCAACTTGATTACATTCAGCAGATTGCGCGCACGGTTGCCTGGCAAAAGGCCCGTCATCGCCTAGTTGCTTTTCATCATCATATTGTCCCTCTTTCAAAGGGGATTGGAAAGAGGCACCCTCCTGAAATGGGAATGAAACTGGATGATGCGCCTGAAGTCGCAAAAGTGCTCAATGAGATTGGTGCAACCATTATTTTGCACGGTCACCGGCATATCAGCGAGCATAGGCATCCTGCCGGCTGCCATTTTCAATTGCTCTCCTCTCCTTCGCTTACACTCGGATGCAAGAGTGGAGATACTCCTTCGTTTTGGAGGCTTGAATTGGGGAATCACGTTCAAGTATCTCGCGTCCGGCTTTCTCATGGGGAGAGGATCCCCAGTGAAGGTTGATTGTTAAGCCACTTTTCTTCGTAAGAAATCCTCGCATCGATTGCTTGATCTGCAGCCATGTTCTTAGCAGATGATAATGACTATTTCTTTTCTGTACTGCCATCAGCGGGTGGAGTTAACCACTGACAGCCTGGAACATCTTGAGGAGTGAGAACGGCCGTGCAGTTACCTTTTTCTATTTCATTGAGGCATGCCTTGACCTGTTCCACAGAGGGGGAGGAGGGGATAACCATTCCGTGGAGGCATGCGATCTGATAATAATTCATGCATGCTGCGATCGGATCTTGAGACTGTTGAGAAGGAGGGATGCGGGACAGATCGCGACCGCATTCATTGGCGTGTCTGCATCGCGCGTATTCGATTTTTTGGCAGTCATTGGTTGCGATAGAATTGGTTCCACATCCTGCTCCTAGAGTGGAGGGTAAGACTATCGCAAAAAGGTATGGAGAAGATCTTCGTTGCAGCATCGAAACACTTTATTATCTAATTATCTTTAAAACAGAAGAAGAACCTGCTTAATATGAGTGTTGCTCTCGAGTTAAACCTAGCGCCTAGAGTCGATACACTTGCTCGCGCATTGCGGGATCGGCGTGGGCTCGCTGTGCTTTTAAGTAGTCCCACTCATGCTCTCCGTCTAGAAGATGCGCGTTTCAGTTATATTGCTTGCGATCCTGTGGAGGTTTTTCAGGGCTGGATCCCGCCTCCTTCTGCTCAAGAGGAAGGGTGGGGAGGGTATTCTGCCGCCCCCCGTTGGATTGGAGGGATCCCTTATGAAGCGATGCGCAACATTGAGCGCAGTTCCTATAAGCCTGTAGAGCGACGCCCTCCTCCGTGGACGGAGCAACCTATTTGGTTTCGATATGATGCCGTATTGCGGGTGGATCATCTTTCAGGGCAGGTTGTAATCGAAGGGGATGATGAGCGATCACGCATGCAGTTAGCTCGGAAAATCGACATCACTCTTTCCCATCCAAAACCGTTTTCAATAGAGCAAATTATCTGTGAGGAATTGGATTCTCAGTATCTCTCTCGGATTCGTACGGCTCTGGAATGGATAAAGCGCGGTGATATTTATTTAGTGAATATGGCTCGTCAGCTTGTGTCTCGTGTCGATGGTTCTCTACTGGATCTTTTTCTTGCTTTGTATCGTCGCTCGCCCGCACCTTATGGTCTTTTTTTGGATACTGGCCATTCCGTTTGGTGTGCTGCGAGTCCAGAACTCGCTCTTGAAGTGAGAAGAGGGAGAATACGTACAGGACCTATCAAGGGGACGAGACCTCGCGGTGTGGATGCGCAGAGCGATCGCAAACTTCAGCAGGAGCTTGCTTGTAGCGAAAAGGAGAAAGCGGAGCTGGCGATGGTGACTGATCTCCATCGTAATGATCTCGGGATCGTAGCGCGGCGAGGTGGGGTGCGCGTGCGTTACGGAGAACATTTCCTTCCCACCAAGACAGTTTGGAGCCGTATTTCTGAGGTAATTGCTGTACTACGTCCTGATGTGTCTTGGGATCAGGTGCTACGTGTTACCCTCCCGTGTGGGAGCGTGACAGGTGCGCCCAAAATCCGTGCAATGGAGGCAATTGCTACCTTAGAGCCTTTCCGGCGTGGGTTGTATACAGGAGCGTTTGGTTATATGGGAAGAGATGGGGCTTTCTGCCTTTCAGTCGCAATCCGTATGTTAGAGGTCAAAGAAAAAGCGCTTGTATATTGCTCAGGAGGAGGAATCGTAGCGGATAGCGATCCCCATGCTGAACTTGAGGAAACTCATTGGAAAGCTGCTCAACTTGTCTCTTTGAGTGCGCAAGGAAGAGAGACTTAGGATAGACGCAAGGGATCAAGTATGATATGCTTTTCCAAAGAGTACGTAAGATTTTCTTATCAATACAATGGAGTCTATTCCACCTTTTCCGACTTCCACTTCATCCCCATCCTCTGTTGAACCCAGTGTGCCTGTGGGGATTAGCTTGGCATTTATTGCATTAGCAGCAGCCTTTCTTCTTTTTGCTATTTTGGTTCTCAGCGGTAGGAGAACCTTTGCGATTTTTCATCCCGATCAAGCTGTGTTAGACCTTAACCCTCTATTGAATGATCAAGAGCGATCATCCCATCCTTACCAATCAGATCAATTTTTAAAAGAGGTTACTTTCCCTTCGATTTTAAGTGACAAGCCCTCCCCTACCACCGCTCTTGCAGTGGTCAAGAATTCATTCTCTTCTCATCCTGACGAAAACCCCAAAGAGCCTCCTGTTGCTGACACCTACAGGGGCAATGATGTGCAAGAAATCACCATTCGTCCCCCTTTGCCCGTTGCTAAAAAGCTCGCTCGTGCTTCTCTGTTACCTGCTCGCTATGTGCTTCATCTATCTCCTGTGGTGACGCGATCCAAAGATGCATTAAGTCGAATGGCGGGAGAGGCAGTGCAGTTTCCTTCGACGACTCCATCCAGTGAAGGAGCAGATCCGGATGGATATCAATTACAGATTACTTCTTTTGCATCTTTGCAGGACGCGCGAGTTTTTGTCGATCAACTGCGGGCGCGTGGCCATAAAGCCTATTTCGTGATGTCTCAAGTGTCAGGCAGAGAGCCTTTGTACCGCGTTCGGATAGGCCCTTTCCCGAGCAAACAAGCCGCAGCTGCTTATCGGGTTACTTTTGAAGCAAAAGAGCATATTGTTCCTTTTCTCTTGTTCCATGTTTCCCATGAATGAACTCGCTAATATGAATGCAGAATTTCTTATCCTTGCTGTTGGTCTTTGTGCCCCAGCGCTTATCCACTATGGAGCAAAACTCCTTGTTTGGCATTACCAGCGGTTCACTTGCTCTTTTATAGAAGAGGTTGAAGAGGAAGTGAAAAGGAAGTGGGTCGACTGGGGCTCGAACCCAGGACCTACGGATTAAAAGTCCGCAGCTCTACCAGCTGAGCTATCGACCCTCTAACTCATTTACTATGTGTACCACGAGTGTTCTTTATATCCAGTAAAAAGAGAAAATTATTTAAATCGATTGAGATGTACGATAAACCATTCCCCTTTCCATGCGATCAGGGAACGCACCGGAATCATGATTGGACGCTTTGTGGAAGCTCCTTCAGTGAGTTGATAATGCAAGCGTGCGCCTAAGATTTGGCAGTATCCCAATTTGTTCCACTCTTTCTCTGGGTTAACCCACCGCATACTCCCTTGGAGGACTTCCAATCGTACAAAACGAGCATGAGGGGATTGAGTGCTGAATCGTTGATGAAGCTCATGAATGTCGCGATTGTAATTCGAGATCAATCTGTATTTCCAGTCTGCTTTTGGGTTGGATACTGCTTTTACCTGTTCGTAAGCGGAGAGAGGAAAAAAGAAAAGCATCCCTTTTTGAGGTTGCTCTTGCACGATTGCTTGCCAGAGCGCATCCGCTTTCTCTTTTAATGAGGATTCCGTCGGTTTCTCACAAGGGGGATGGGCAGCAATGGGTGCTGGAGCTGAAGAGCCTACCGTTGTCTTTCTACGAGAAGAGAATGAATTGACTCTTGATGCTTGAGAAAGAGGGGAAGAACTATCTGGGAGGGAGTTGCTCGGTGGGGCTGCTGAAGGGAGGGGAAAAGAGGCGGTTACCTCTGGCGGAAATGAACCGGGGAGCTCTTCGTGTGTGCATTGCATCAATATAACAAGAGTGCACACACGAATCCTCTTTGTGCCAGCTCTCCACATCTTAACTTGAGTGAAGGGGGAGAAGGAAAGCGAGGTTGAAGGCTGAAGATGGGGTTGACAGGAGAGCAAAGACATCGTGTGGAAAATGTGAAAAGGAAGTAAATCGGGTCCTGTTGAGGAATCTATCTCTTCTGGTACTTTAAAACGAGGTTGGATGACAAGAATCGAATAATTTAATCTCTCTTGGGGAGCTTGTCGATCGATGTTGATAGCATCTCAGCGATTGTTTTGCGCGCAGCTACAGTTTGCTTTGTACGTCGATTCAAAAATCTCGTTTCTGTTTCGTAAATTCGTAAGACAGCTGCTAATGCTTTCTGATCTGCAACGCTCTGAGAACAGGAGCGATGGAGGGAGGGGGGTACAGTTGGAAGAGAGGGTAATGAAGAAACATCAGAAGGGGGATGAGGTGAGTTGGATAGGAGAAAATGAGCAACAGACTGATCGAGTACATGAATTGCTTGATCTATTTCGGCAGCACATGGTTTTGAGGTAGAGTCTTGAAAAGGAGATTGAGCTTTTGGTGCAAAACAGCAAGCTTGGGAGATGATGTGATGGGCGCTTTGGCTTATAAAGCCGATCACAAACAGGGTAAAAATACAATAGACGAGTTTTTTCCCTTTTTTTTTTCGCGGTCGGTGGTGTGCATAGACAAGGGTATTTCAGAGACTTTCATTGGTAATTGCGCAGATGTGGCTGGAAAGGGAATGGAAGAAGACTCGTCTTTGTTGATCAATAGGTTCAACTCTTCTCTTTTTTACTTGTGATTGCAAGAAAGATCGTTTTGAAAGAAATCAATGGCGGCTCAGTTTTTAACAGGTGATATGGATCCTCTTACTCCAATGAATAAACTCTATGAGATAACTCTTCTTTCTCATGAGCATACGAAGACGACAGAATGCATTACAACTGCTCGTGCTTTGCTTCAGGAAGATATTGTGTGGGTAGAAGAGAGGTTAAAAGAGATTGTCAAAGTGGGTGTCTCCCCTGCAACCGAAGTGGCCTCTTATCTTCTTGAATCGGGAGGAAAGTGGATCCGACCGATTGCGTTGCTCCTTTCAATGGCCTGTTTTGGACCGATCGATAAGAAAGCGCGGGAATTGGCTGTAGTTGTTGAGCTTGTTCATCTCGCTACGTTGCTTCACGATGATGTGGTGGATGAGGGGCAAGAGCGGCGCGGTCGGCTGGTGGCGAGGCGAATTTGGGGAAATGCAGTCAGCGTTCTTGCAGGTGATCTTCTATTGACACATGCGCTCGAACGCACGCATGCGGTTGGTTATTCTGTTGTCTTGCAGGATCTGATTGGGACGCTGCGACAGCTTGTAGATGGGGAGGTGATTCAGTTAAATGGACGAACAAGAACCATCAATGAAGAAGAATATTTTCAGGTGATCCGCCAGAAAACGGCTTCTCTCTTTGCGTGGGCAGCTCGAGCAGGGGCGTATGCTGGAAAAGCCTCTCAAAATGCTGTGAATGCGTTGGGGGACTACGGGTTTCATCTTGGCGTTGCTTTTCAGTTAATCGACGATGTTCTTGATTATGTTGGCGATCCCAAAATGATGGGAAAGCTCGTGCATGCGGATCTATGCGAGGGGAAACAAACTCTTCCGCTGATTTTATTAATGAAACAGAGTCCTAAACTTGAACAAGAAATGATCCGAGCAAGGGAAGGAAACGAGCAGGCTATTTTTAATTTAATTGAAGGAGTGAATACTTCAGGAGTCTGTCATACGATTCGCTTTTATGCGCTTGAGGAAACAAAAAAAGCAATTGATTCATTGGAAGCGATCCCATCAAGCCCATCGCGTGATCTTCTGGCGAGTGTTGCTCACGATTTGGGTGCTCGGTTGCCGTAGTTCAAAAAAGGGGAGGGTGCTGTTCAGTGCCTTTCTTTTGTGTTGGTGTTTTTTTTCACCTCTTTGCGCTTTTTCTCAGAATTTATCGATTGTTAATAACAACTATACGCTTGAGATTTTTCAAGGTCCGATCATTCTTTCGTCCAATCGGATGACCTCCTTAGGGGGGGCAGTGACGGCTTCTCCCGAGGGTGTGGAAGGGGGATATGCAAATGCGGCTGCTCCGGCTGTACGTGACCCTTTCAGCTTTTCGTGGTGGGATTGTGATGGGAGTATCGGTTTGATGCGATCGGGGGCTTTCAAAAAGACAAATTTCGACAATTCTTCTTTGCCCTCTTCTCATTCAACCAACTTTAATAATTTTTTCTTATTGGGTGCTGGTGGTGGGATTCAACTCGGTTCTTTTGGTGTTTCTGCAATTGCTGATCTGCAGCAGGTTGCAATTACGCCTGAGCGTCCTGAAGATTCTCCACTATCTTTGCGGTTGGTTCGTTGGGTTGGATTGATCGCTCATGCTCTTGAGAAAGAGCAATTGGTGATCGGGGGGGGGATTAGAGGAATTACGGTGCAACTAATGGAGGGTGGACTATTGGAGCATATTCTTATGTCTGTGGTGGGATTCGCACCCCAATTTGGGTTTTTGGTTAAACCCAACGATCAGCCTTGGCGTGTGGGTGCGACGTTTCGAGCGCCGATTGATGTCGCGAATTCGCGAGTGCCGCAGGAGGATAAGCAGGAATTGTCTCCTGTTCGTGTTGGTCGTTTATTGGTGCCCCGTCGTGTCGTTGTCCCTTATGAGTTAGAGATTGGGATTGCTTTTCAGTTAGGTCCAAGGCCTCTTAATCCTCTGTGGACGGATCCTCGTAGAGAGGAGGCAGAGTTTCAAAAGTATTTGCAAATGGCTCGTATGGATACCTTGAGACAGGATGCTTTACTTTCTGGCGCCTCTTCTGTTTCTGAGGAAGAGAGGAAAGCTTTGGCTCAATGGCTTTATCAACGGCGGAAGGCGCGCTATGAAAAATTAGCTCGCTCGAAGTTATTGCTGTTGATGAGTACACTTGTGACGGGAGCAAGTGATGGGGTGGTTAGCGTTCAAGGTCTCTTAGACCAGAATTATGATCAGGTGGGGAGAAAGGTGGTGGTCTCTCCTCGGCTTGGGCTGGAGGGAGAGCCTATTTCCAATTATTTTCGTCTTCGGATGGGGAGTTATCTGGAGCCTTCTCGGTTTTCTGCGGGTCGATTTCGGCCTCATGTGACGGGAGGAGGGGATCTGAAATTAATTAAATGGGATGCTTTTAGTCTGTTTAGGGATGTTGTGTGGAGGGTTACTTTTTCGGTTGATGTGGCATCAGAATATTTTAATTGGGGGGTAGGGATTGGAGCTTGGCATTGAGGGGGATACTTGTGAAGGGGAAGTCGTCTTATTTAAACTGCTTTTTTGTGTTGGGAGGTGGGAGGGTTTTTTGAAAAAAGTTGTTGGTAATTTGTGATTTGTTTTGGGGTCATGTAAGGGAACGGTTCTGTACATTGAATTGGGGATGGGGGGGAGCAAGTATTGAAATAAGCTCAGCCAAATAGCGAGAAGAAAGCAGTTCTGTCTTCCTAATCACAAGATATTAATGGCCCCAATTTCTTTTCGGTTTAATAGAAGGCTAAGTGTGCAGTTTTGTTTAGCAGTGATCTTACGTTAGCTTGGATTAGAGATGCAATTAGTTGAAGGGAGGTATGCTTTTGCCTCCCCTTAAATTTAAATTTTTTTAATTGATGTGGTGTTTGTTCGGTACGCTAATAGACGATTCTTTTTCGAGAAAAACAGTTGTAATTTCTCTTTCCAACGCTTCTCCGATTTCTTCTTCCACCTCTTCCATAGAAGCAGCAATTCGTTCTATATTGCGTTGGTAAATGAAGATTCTGGTTCGTGGAGGATCGGCATTGGTTTTTACTGGAGGGGAAGGGTCGACAAGTACAGGCGCCCGTGGATCGACACCGTCTACAATTAGCTCTGCTCCCGGCAGATCCATAATGAACACGTCTGCTTCACGAATGTATTGAGTGAGCACAGCGTCGAGCTTACTAATCGCTTGTCGCGCCAAGGTGCTGAATGTTTCTGGGGAAAGGGACCAAGAGGGAGCGGGCAGGCTTGAATCTAGAGTTCGTGTTCGCAAAAATGCTTCTGTTGCTCCACGGGCATCTCCTTGATCATCGCGTAGGAGGCCGAGGTAGTATTGGATATCTCCATTCGAAGTGTTGCTTCTTGCTGCTTCTTCGATGAGCGGCTTTGCTTTTTCTAAATCGCCGAGCTCATAAAAGGAGCGACCAATTAAAAAAATATAAATTGAGTCAGAAAGGGGAACATCCGGAATCATAGCCATTGTTTTCTTAGCTTCATCTATATCGGATTTAGCAATAAGTGCATCCACTTTGAGAAGAATGCAATCGCGAATCTCTTGGGGAGACTCCGCATGAGCGAGTGCTCGATCGCACACGTCGATAGCTTCATCTACTTTTCCCAATCGATTGAGAAGGAGATCTGCTGTGTTAAGAAGTACGTCAAAATAACCCTCCTCGAGTTCAATGGCGTTTCGGTAGTAGTGCAGCGCTTGGTGGTATTCTCCTTGGAGAATGGAGGAAACCCCAAGTAAGTTGTAAGCTTCTGCTGAATTTTTATCCAATTCAAGGGCACTCCTTGCACAGGCACCTGCGCCTACACCATCTCCTTTGTAAGCCAACTCCCATCCATGGTCGAGATATCTGGAAAATGGATCCATGAGAAGATATACGAGAAGGTTGAAAAAGAATCAACATTTACGCTGAATGAGTCAATAAGAATAGAAAAAAACGGAAAATGTCGAGCACAAAAGAATGAAACGAAGACATACAGCAAGCGCGGTTGTTTGAACAGTTGTGGGGATGACAGATGGTTTAAGTGAAAGTGCTTTCTCTTCGGTTATGTTTTCCTTTTTTGGGAAAGAGATAAAAGTCGCTCTTTTTTTAATGATGAGCTGGTGTGCAAGCATCGTTGGGGACGTGAAAGATGTGGGATGTAGAGCAAGAGGTTGTGAGGAAAGGGAAACAAACCTATAGTGCTGACTATCTTTTTCTCCTTAGTGGGATGGGGGTGAACGAGGAATGGCTCCTATTTTTTTTGGATAGGGGGCTATGGGATGCGAGAGTCCGAAAGAAAAGAAGGATACGAGCAGGTCTGATAGGAATAGGAGTAGGAGTGGGCTGTGGACGGGGGATGGAGATGGAAGACGAGGCTGTCCATCAGTCTGTGTTCGAGATGACAGATCAATCACCATGGAATCACTTGCCCCCGGAGATATGGGCGAAAGTTTTAAGGTTGAGTGCAGATGACCTAAAGGGACTTTTAAAGTTTCGTGAGGTAAATCGAACGAGCAGAGGCATAGTAGATAACTTGTTGATAAGACCAAAATCTCGAAAAGCACTATTTTCTTACCGCTTTAAGGTTGGAAGGGAAAACTTACGGGGGCAAAGGAAGCCCTGCGTGATGTGTGAATGCGACAGGGAAAACTTCTTGAAGTTTTTGGAGGGGAGGAGGTGTTTTCAATTGAAGAGATCAGGCTAGAAGAAAAGTGTGACCAGGAAATGGTAAAGCTTTTGGAAGGTGCTTCAATCAATTGCTTACGTTTGCTGGTAGGCATGACGGAAGGACAAATCAATCTTTTGGCAGTCTCGCCAATCCTGCAGGAAAACTTGCAGCATCTCTCTGTACTGATCGATGGACGGAGTCCAGATTTGCTGAAAAAAATTGTCTCCTTTCAGATGTTTGAAGACGTTAGCTCTAGAGGCGGAGGGGACGGAGAAGCAGATTCCCCCCTTTGCTTATGCTTGACATCTTTTTAGGAGTGGGAAGGTGCTTGATGCTACTATATTGGTAACTGTAAGCTGAGCAAATGGTCTTTGGAAGAGGAGGAGAAGGGTGCCTATAGTGAAAGAGGGATGGCACTGGTGAGAAAAAAATCTCGAGCAATTATGCGATATACTTTTTATTCATGGGTTTTATGCTGTGTTATGTCTTGTGGGGTTCATTCTTTTCTCGGATTGGTTTGTGCCCCTTACTTTCTCTCGCTGAGAAAGATTCAGATCGTCGATCCTGGAGGGGACCTGACCCTTCCTATCACGCTGGATGAAATCTCGTCTCAGGAAGAGCAGGAGGGCTCTTCGGGTGCTTTAGAGCATTCCGAAACTGCTTTAAAAGGCCATGCAGGGAAGGAGGAAAATATGTCAGAGAAACAAGGATCTCTTTCAGAAAGAGGGCCTCTGGCTGATACAAAAGAGCATCTTTCTTCTTCCTCAAAAGAGGAAATGCAATCACGAGAATGGATCGCTAAAGTGGATGGATGGGCCCCCCTTCGTGATTTTGCTGCTCGTTCAAAGGCGCAACAAAATGCAATTAAAAATCCAGCTTCCTTGCTTAAGCCCTTCAATCAACAAGGTGAGCCCCCTTTTATGACGCTCTGTATTAATTTTAAGGCTGCGCGCAGTCACCCTCTAGGAGCACGCGCAGGTCATTTATTGGAGGCGATCCCAGAGTGGAAAGAGTGGATCGGCGATATGCCTATCCACGTCATGGAACATATCGATTGGCTTGTTTTATTTAGTCCCTCTCTGACATCTTATGCGCAAAATGCCATCATCCTAGGCTATTCTGCTTCTTCCGATGCACTTGTGGATCAATTTTTAGAGCAGGTGACGCAGCGCCTATATCCATCGCGTTCTTTTGATAACACGAAACAAGGAGTGTATACGGTCATGGGGACACTCCATCAATCTCCTCATGTTTTTATGAAAGCTCCTTCTCGCTTGCTTTTGATTGGGCCTGCTGAATTTGCCCCTCTGTTTGCGAAGTTATACGCTTCTTTTTCTTCATTTCCCTTGAAAGCTCAAAAAGGTCAGTCAGATGACTTAGCCTTTCTCTCTTTGCATCGCCCCTCTCGAGGAATACCGATGTTGTCGAAAGCTATACGAGAATTTCGATTTTTTATCAAAATGCATCAATGGACCCATCATATTACCCTAGAAGGTGAAGGAGATTGTAAGAGTGAAGCGGAAGCCCCTAGAGCATCCAGAATGTTGATGGAATTCATTCAGAGCTATAACTCTCTCCCTTTGCGGTTGTTGACACACGGGCTCCTCGATGGGGTTAAGATAGAAGCGAAAGGAAGCAGCCTTCATCTCCATCTCCCTGTGACCGAAAAGCAGCTGGAGGCTTTGCTCTCTTTTGGAGAGTTCCGTTTGGGTATTTCCGAATAGCTTTTTCCCCTTCTATTTTTTGCTCTTGAAGGCTTGATCAAGAAGCACTTTTTGCTCGAGATCATGGCTCGCTTTGCTTCCTGTTGCAGGGCTTGCGCTTTCTGGGCGTGCAACAACCGAGAGAGGAAAATCGTTCCCTAACCATTCTTCCTGGCGTGCATTCATAAAGTACCAACCACCCATATTGAGCGGCTCTTCTTGTACCCACACAACAGGTATCCCCTTTTTGTATTGTTGAAGGCACCTTAGGAGGAAAGGGGAGATGGGATATAACTGCTCCAGGCGGAGGATGGCAGTGTCGTATTGTTTTTTTTCTTCTCTCGTTTTGAGGAGATCGTAATAGACTTTGCCACTTGTGAGCAAAATTGTCTTTGCTTTTGAGAATTCAACAGTTGGGTCTCCTAGGATGCGCTGAAAGCCACCTTCTGTAAACTCTTTCAGGCGCGATGTTGCATCGGGATGTCGAAGTAAACTCTTGGGTGTGAAGACAACGAGCGGCTTGCGAAGAGGTCGATGGACTTGTCTTCGCAATAGGTGGAAAAATTGAGCTGGAGTCGTTGGCGTACAGATTTGAATGTTGTCATTGGAAGCAAGCTGTAAGAAACGCTCAATGCGTGCACTGGAGTGCTCTGGCCCAGCCCCTTCGTAACCGTGTGGGAGAAGGAGTACCAATCCGCTGAGCCGCCTCCATTTATCTTCTGCGGAGGCGATAAATTGATCGACAATCACTTGAGCAGAATTCCAAAAATCACCGAATTGGGCTTCCCACAGCACGAGCCCATCTGGATAGTCAAGACTATAACCGTACTCAAAACCTAACACCCCTGCTTCAGAAAGAGGGCTGTTGTAGATTTGAAGAGAGGCTTGGCCTGGAGAAAGGTGATTGAGAGGAATATAGGATTCTCCGGACTCCATATCCAATAAGACCGCATGTCGATGACTGAATGTTCCTCTTTGAACATCCTGTCCAGTGAGACGAATAGGGATTTTCTCGACAAGGAGCGAAGCAAACGCCAAGTGCTCTCCCGCTCCCCAGTCGAGCGGTTGATCGGCGAGTGCCCGCTCTTTTCTTTGTTCGATCAGGCGCACCACTTTCGGATGGGCTTTGAAAGAAGAAGGGATGATCGAAAGCTGATCGAGCAAGTGGAGAAGAGTTTTCTTGGGGATAGCTGTTGTCCCTTCAGGAGTCTTTTTGTCTGATCCTCCTTTGTAAGGAGTCCAAAGCCCTTGCATGGTGCTCGGCTTCTGATTGTAATCCCCTTTTCTAGCCTCTTCGAGGGCTTGATCGAGTATTTTTGTGCACTCTTGGATAATCGTGTCTGCTTCGTTCTGTGTAACTTCTCCCAAAGTGGTGAGGTGTTGAACATACATCTCTCGCACCGTTGGTTTCTGATCGATCCGTGCATACATGAGCGGTTGGGTATAGCGGGGCTCATCGCCTTCGTTGTGTCCATGTTTTCGATAGCAGTACATATCGATGACGACATCGGTAGCAAATTGTTGACGAAATGCGATCGCTAATTTGGTTACTTGAATCACAGCTTCAGGATCTTCTCCGTTGACATGGAAGACGGGGATCCCGAGCATGTGGGTGATGTCTGTACAGTAGCGAGTAGAGCGCGCGTCTTCTGGATTGGTGGTGAAGCCGATCTGATTGTTGACGACGAGATGAACCGTGCCTCCTGTGGAATAACCGGGGAGTTTGGATAAATTCAGGGTTTCCATGACAATCCCTTGACCTATAAAAGAAGCGTCTCCGTGGATGAGAAGAGGCATGACCACCTTCTGCTTCTCTCTATCCTGCTTCGCGCGCACTCGCCCTTCAACGACGGGATTGACCCACTCGAGGTGGCTTGGATTGAAAGCGAGAGATAAATGTACTAGCGCCCCATTCTTAGTGACCCGATCGCTGGAATAGCCGAGGTGGTATTTAACATCTCCTGATCCTAAGAATCGTTCTGGATGTTTATCGTCGAAGGCTGCGAAGAGTTCTCGTGGATTTTTCCCAAGGATATTGATCAACACATTCAATCGGCCGCGGTGAGCCATCCCAATAACGATCTCTTGCACTCCATACGTGCTTGCTGTTTCCACCAAAAGATCGATGAGAGCGATCATACTTTCTGCGCCTTCCAGTGAAAACCGTTTCGCTCCCACGTAGTTTTTATAGAGGAATTGCTCTAGGATTTCAGCGTCTGTCAATTTTTTCAGGATGTATAAGAGTTCACTACGGTTGAGTGCAGCGCGGTTTTGAGTGGACTCCATCTTCTCTTGCAGCCATTGCTGTGCCTTTGGATTTTCAATATGAGTGAATTCGACGCCAATCGATCTGCAGTAAGTAATCTGTAGATGGTCGATGATGGTTTGAAGAGGAGCACTTGAAGGGAGCCCTGCAACCCCTACCGTAGGGAATACTTTTTCTAGATCATTTTCAGTTAATCCGAAGTGGCTAAGGTGAAGTTCAGAGGCTGCTTGTATATTCTCTTTGAGGGGATCTAAGTGAGCAAATAGATGCCCTCGGGTTCGATACGTATTCACCAGTTTGTACATGCGTGCTTGAACTGCGACTTCCGACAGTTCGATTGCAGCGAGGGTTCTTTCTCGGGAAGGCGTGGTGTATGTAAGCATGTCTTGCAGCGTCGAATCCAAGCAGGTTACATTCCCTTCCATGGTTTCAAAAAACGTGTGCCAATTGTCAGAAACGGACTTAGGCCTGTACAAATATTCAGTATAAAGTTCTTCTACGTAGCCTGCATTGATTCCGAATTCATAGAATGTTTTTGAGGGAGCTTGCTTACACATAGAAAAACCTTAAAGCAGATAAGTTTGGAGCTGGATCAAGAATTCATTCCTTAGATAATTATTTAAATATAGCCAAGACAAAGTATAGGCTTTAAACTCTATGATCTCTACTTTTTTGAGAGCATTATCAAGGACATTCCTGTGAAATTAGGCAATTCGAATGCAAGAATCTCTTTCTATCCCCTTGTTCGTTATCGATTGCCACGCTCTTTTTATGCGTGTGATGCGTTAGAACTCGCTCCGAAGCTGATCGGCTGTTACGTGGTGCACCGGCTTTCTCCGATACGGATTGGTAGAATTGTAGAGGTGGAGGCATATCGAGGGCCAGACGATGCTGCCTGTCATGCGCGTGTAGGGTTGACCAAGCGAACAAAAACTTTGTTGGGAGAGGAAGGTCATGCTTATATATTCCGTATCTATGGAATGTATGATTGTTTAAATGTTGTATGCGGCAGTAAAGGTTGGGGGCATGCGGTATTAATTCGTGGAGTAGAACCTGTGTTGGGATTTCCAGAAGGGAAACGTACGGATGGTCCGGGGAGGGTCTGTAACGCCCTCGGAATTACTAAGGATGATGATGGGTGCACTCTTGTTGGAGAGGCTCTCTACCTCCTGCCCCGTACCTCCTCTCCTGTGATTCAGACAAGCGCGCGGGTAGGCGTTGCCTATGCAGGTGCGTATGCAGAGCAGCCCTGGAGATTTTTGGATGCCTCGAGCCCCCATGTTTCTCGTCCCCCTTCACGGATGATCGGGCTTGGAAATCAAACGGGTGAAAATCGAAGCAACACTAACCCTTTTAGGCTATGAGTATCTCGCTAGTGGGATTTCCTCTTTCTCATTATAGAATTAGACTTGAGAATATCCGATTTCGGGCCAATCACGGGGCGTTAGCTCCAGAGCGCCAATTGCTGCAAGATTTTCTTGTTACCGTGGAGATGCATCTTCCCGCTACGCATTTGGTGCAATCGAATAATCAGCTCGAGGTGTTTGATTATAGCTCCATCGCGGATATGGTGGTGAAAGAAGGTACAAAGCAAACTTACCATTTTCTTGAGGCAGTGGCTCAATCCGTCATCAACCGTATTTTTCGGGATACTCCTGCCATTCAAGTGCGTGTGGCGGTTACGAAGCTTCAACCTCCTACAAAGCATAGCGTGGATGCAGTGACTGTGGAGCTGATTGCGGATCAATCACTTACCAATCCATAAACTTTCTCAGAGGGGAGGTTGCTTAAAAGACTAGTAAGTAAAATGTCTCATTGAAGAGGTAAAAACGGGGCAGAAGAAAAGGAGGAATCCTTTTCTTCTAGGGGTAGGGGTGTAGCTTGTTATGAGCATGGGGGATTTACTCGCTAGATTCGAAGTCCGAATGTTGTCTTTTGTTGGAGATGCGATGTGAAGAGCTAGAAGGGCTACTTTCCGAGCACGATGGAGAGGCGTGAACGAACCTATCCAACAGTACTTCTCCTTTTTTTGCTATATACACTAACATCTTTTCATCTCCCCGCCAGGCAAATAACTTGCAATCAAATAATTGTTTCTTCTGTACTATCTAGAAGAAGAACAGCAACTTCTTCTATATCGTTGAAGGTGAGGATCAGTTTCTCAAGGTTTTTTGTGCCTTCAAGGAGGGCTTCTACCATTTGTCTAGTCACTATCGCGCCGTTCACGGCTACGACATCTCAATCCAGCTCTGTGAGATTTTTAGGATAAGCAAGAGCTTGATAAAATCCGAAATTGCTTTATTGCTTTTTTTAGAGTATTGATGGAATTCTTCAGTGGAATCTGAATCGCTATCACTTTCGCAGTATCCAAGATGTTCCTCATTTATTTCCATCTTAAGTCTCTTGATCTCAGACGTGGACCAATTCACCAAATCCTTAAACCCATTTTGTGTAAAATCACGATCTGATAAGCAAAGCAATAAGTGAAACAAAAAGGAGATTGCTGAGCATTGTATCTCCAAGTTGATCGCCATGCAAATGAGGCTCTTGCAATGTTTTTAATTCTTTAAGCCTTTCAAATTTATTATAAAATGGCTTGTCATCTCTGTCTACCTAACTATTTCCATATAAAGATAAATGTATAAGCTCCGTGACAGCAGCTATCTCTTCAAGTCAAGGTTAGAAAAAATTTCTCCTGTGATGTCCTTGAGATTCATGGAGATCTTTCTCAAGCTCTTTTTTAAGACTGATTCTGTCAAGCCCTTAAAGTATTCTTCGAAATGTGCTCATCAAGATTCAAGATACCGAACTGAGAGTTTGTTAAAAAGTCCATTGTAGGATCCGTGAAGTCACTCACCGTTACTTCAACTTTAGAATCCTTTAACTCTAAATGAGTCTCATCTGGTTTCGTATCACTCGTATTTTCTATACTTGTAAAATGGATCAATGGGATTCATCTTTATTTATCTTTATCCTCCTGCGTCATTGTGGGCGCAAACCCATGGATACGTCCTTCCTTCTCCTCTATCCCCTATCCACAGCACACCCATACCCCTAGCCCTATCAGTCCTACCCCTAGTTTATTCTTTTACTCATCCGGGTTATGTTTTTCTCTATTTTTTCAAGCAAGTTTATGTCCTTTTGGTTGCCCTCCCATACGAGAAAGATGCATTAAATAAGTCTGGTCCCTGTTCTTTTTCTCCCAACCTCACTCTCTTGATTGCATATTGTAATTTATGATCGTGGAAGGATAAAAAGGAGAATAGAGAAAAAAACTGGTATTTATGGCGATTTTTCTAAGTCGGGAGAGGTTTTGAGTGCTCTCTTGGGGAAAGATCTATAGAAAAAGAAAATGTAGGGTCTATGTGAGTTTTTAAATAGATTGCGAGAGGAGGAGAATGATAGGAGTTGCTATATCTTGCTTTCTGTAGGGAGTAGGGATGAAGAACTCCTGATTCTTTTTGAGAAAGGGGATGAGTAGAGATGCGGAATTATGGAAGGGATATGGGGTAGGAGCAGCTTTGATGAAGCTGAGGATACGGACGGGACGTGGACAGGGGATGGAAGGACATATCCATGGGTTTATGTTTCCGATGATGAAGGGGGTAGAAGGTCCTGTCTGTAAGTCTGTGTCTGTAGAAATGGAAGGGGAAGATAAGATAGGGATGAATGGAGTGTCTACTGAGGGGGGGGTTATTTCTAGCTGAATCCGTGAATGACATTGTGTGAGTGAAATGACTGAAAAGCTGATGGTGGAACGCTCGCTTATCAGCGGCAGTTGGTCTTCTGAGAATCCAGTTGTATACAGTTTCATTAAAGTTATATGTCCATCCATTACATTGTGATGATCACGAATCATCGATTTCTTAATCTCTTTCTTTATACTTAGGTGAGGTAAGCGTTTCTTTTCTTACCGTCAGTGTATTAAATGGATGATGGCTCTTCTAGTTTGGGATTGTAGTGAGGGCGGAGGGGATGAGCGATTTGAGGGGGATGTGGGCTGGGGGGATTTTTCAGCGATCAGCTCTTAAAAACAAATCTGCTGTTTGATATCGCGGTGGTGGGGTAGAACCAGAAGGTCTTAACTGGAGGCAATGGAAGCTGATTGAGAAAGATACAGATGCGGTGGAGCGGAAGAATCGCGGACAGAAGATGTGAGTGAAATGGGATCGAAGGAACAATATTTTTATTTAATAAAAAGCTAGGAAAATGGAACAGGGCTTCTACTTTTGTCGCAGCGGGTAGTTCGTACACGTGCGGGTTAAAATAGGATGGGTCTCTTCTCTGTTGGGAGAATTACGGCTTGGGTAATGTACCTGGTGATGGACTAAATTTCCCCGTCTCAACGGGTTTCTCTCGTACGTGTAGGATCAAGTTGGGGGGGAGACCGTGTGCTGGGGATATAACGACGAATATGGACATCAGACGGAGGTCCCTGTTTATCGTTTGGTGTCTGTGGGTGAATATCAGACGTGTGCGATTAAAGTGGGAGGAGGGGTCAGTTGGTGGGGCTATGGCCATATGGGGCTCCCTGAGGGACTCTATCGAGCTGTTTCAGTGGGTAGTGGACGTGCATGTTAAATTAGAGCCGATGAGACGATCTCATGCTGGAACCATCACGGCTTATTTGAACTGGGTGCTCCTGAGGGTACTTGTAAGGCGATCTCTGTAAGGAGTAGACATGCGTGTAAGTGACGAAAGAGGCTGAGATTTGCTGTTAGCCTTGGGGTTTTCCAGATTTCTGTTTCTATGGGGAGACGACTGTTCCAGAGAGGTCGTGTGAGTACAGTTCGGTTTCAGTAGTTTCTCTTTATGTATGTGGTTTAAAAAGACGGACAGTATTCTATGTTGGGGGGATAACCGGTTCGATTAGATAGGTGTCCTTCTCGGCACCTACGTTTCGGCTTCAGCTGGCAGCCTTCATACCTGTGGAGTGACATGGCTTAGCGACAATGTTGTGGTTATAATAATTATGGTCAGTTAGGAATTCCTTGAGGCGTGTCTGGTGCGAAATAATTCTCTAGGGTTTGGTTTCTGTTGTGTGCTATTAAGCTTTCACTGTGGGGA